>CAKRKO010000001.1 GCA_934358495.1 uncultured Eubacterium sp.
TCCCATGCCGTCTGTTATCCTTACTTTTCTTCTGTATGTACTGCCGCATCAGCGACAGCCTGCTTATAATATCACTGCCCACGACAGAAGTCAACACATTTCGGTCGGTTTTGCCGAAGTAGGTCATCTTGCACTTTTTACCGTTATTGTGTGAATTGTGCCAATTATTTGTGCAATTCTTGTTTTCAGTGCTTATGTTGGAAATTTACTTTATTTAAAACGAAATTGGAGACTTCTTCCACAAACGCTGGACGTTCACTGCCTTCATTTCACGGCGGTTTCATCGCGCTCACTCCCACCTCCGATAAAAGCTGGTCGGTTCCCGTTCGCGCAAAACCTTGTGAAACTCAGTCGTTCACTCAATCGCTTATTGCGGAAGTAGTCTCCAATTTCGCCATTTACCCTGTGGAAGTTACCCCCCCAAATACTTGGCAAGTATTCAAGAATGCCCTCGGCATTCTTGCTGCAGGAGGCGCGGCATGCAACATGAGTGCGGCACGCAGTGCCGTGTGGTGAAAAATTTCAAGATATTCGTAAATGTAAATGAACGCCAGCCAGGCAATCTTTCCTCGGCAAGCGATTATTAGCTGCAGAGGTAAGATTGATGACTGGCGTTTTCACAACCTAAAACCCTAAATTTTCTTCACCACACAAACAATTACCGGTTTCTGCCGTAAAAATACGTTGCGAAGAAAATCACCGACGCAATGATCACGATCATTGGTCCGGTAGCCACATTTGTATAATAAGAAATAAACAATCCTACAATTCCGGAAAACATCGAGAACAAAATCGAAAAGAAATGATATTCTCTCAGATTTTCTGAAATATTCCGGCTGGATGCCGCCGGCAGGATCAACAACGCATTGATGATCAGAATACCAACCCATTTAATGGACAGCATTACCATCAGCGCAATAAATACCGAAAACAGATTCTCAACCAACCGAATCCGTATATGTTTACTTTTTGCCAGTGTCCGATGCAGACTAATAGCCTGCAGACGGTTATAGCACACGATCCAGAATACAATGGTAGCAAGAAATATCAAAAACAGATACACAATCTCCCGACGTGTGATACTTAAAATATCACCCACCAACAGACTGGAATATTTACTGAAGTTTCCACCGCGTGACAATATGGCCAGACCACTGGCGATACAACAGGAAGAAAACACGGAAATGATCGTATCCGTGGATGCCGTGCTCTTGCTTTTGATCCAGTTTAACAACAATGCAAAAGCGATACCGAAAATCACCATGGACAGATTCGTATCCGGGATACCAAATACCACGCCTACAGCAATTCCTGTCAGGGCGGAATGTCCCAGCGCATCAGAGAAAAACGCCATCTTATTGTTGACGATCATCGTTCCCAATATACCAAACAACGGTGTAATGATCAGCACCGCAATAAGCGCACTGACCATAAAGTCATACTGAAACAAGGAGGTAATTCCACTCATTTACTCTTCCTCCTTCCATAAACCATGACTGTGTTTCGGCATGGTGATTTCTTTTTTTTGCTGTTCCTTCACCTGACGGCTCGGTTTATAATTTTCCAGATCAAATCTGCCAAATACCTGCCGAAATTCTTCGCTCTCGTACACCTGACGCACGGTTCCCTGTTTTTTCACGGTTCCATCGATCAGGATAACCTGATCCGCGTACTGCGCCACATAATCCAGGTCATGTGAAATCAGAATGATGGCCAGGTCATAGTGTTTCTTCAGCTCGGAAATCGTGTGATAAAACAGATCCATACCATTTTGGTCGATACCGGAAACCGGCTCATCCAGAAGGAGCAGGTTCGGCTCATCCATCACCGCCATGGACAGCAGTACACGCTGCAATTCACCGCCGGACAGATTACACACCTGTTTATCGATCAGATCTTCCGCCTTAAAAATCGCCAGATGTTCTTTTATTTTCGCATATACTTTTTTACTTTTTTTCCAGAAAACCGGGTAACGGCTCTGATAACTTGCGATCATATCATACACACTGATCGGTGTCTTTTTTTCAACATTCAGCGACTGTGGCACATAACCAATCTTCATTTTCTGCATATGACCATTTTCACTGTCTTTGAACTCAATCGTTCCGCTGTGCGGAATATCGCCAAGGATTGCCTTGATCAGCGTGGATTTTCCAGCACCGTTTTTTCCAATAACGGCTGCCAGGGTTCCACAATGGATATGCAGATTTACATGCTGCAAAATCGTCTGCTCACCGATAGTAACACCGATATCCTGCATTTTAATACAATGCAGACCACAGGGCTGTATAATTTTTTTCATCATTGGAATGCCTCTTTTAATTGTTTAATATTGTTTCTCATGCCTTCAAGATAACTGTCTGCTGAATAGTCTCCCCGTGTCAGTGTATCCAGATAAACGACTTTTACGCCACTTTGTTTCGCTACCATTTCCCCCATATCAGTGCCATACAGTTCTTCTGCCAGCACAACGGAAACATGATTATCCTCGATGGCATGCAGAATGTCAGCCACTTCGCCTGCACTGACCTGGCGTTCCTCATCCAGGTTCATCTCACCCGCCAGCTGCAGTCCGTATTCCTGCACGATATATTCATATGCTTCATGAAAAACCACCACCGGCTGTGATGCTATCTGTGACGCAAGTTCTGCTGCCTCCTGCTGCAATTCCTGCACTTTTTCCTGATAGGTCTGTGCATTTTTGGCATACTGCTCTGCATGAGCGCTATCAGCCTCGGAAAGTCCGTTACAGATGTTTTGTACCTGAATCTGATAATCAGCCAAGCTCATCCATGCATGTGCATTTTCATCCCCATGAGAATGTTCAGAATGGTCATGATCTTCATGGTCAGCATCCTCATTATGGGTATCAGACTCTACATGCGAATCTGCTTCGTCACTATGATCATCTATATCTGTGTGTACATCTGCTTCTTCGCTATGCTCATCGTTTTCTACATATGAATCTTCGTTTTCATACAGATGCTCCTCTGAATCCACATCCGCATCGGAACCAGAATCATCATGGGATTCCTCGCTTCCCTCTGCGGATTCAAGTAAATCAATGCCATCACAAGCCTGAACGATTTTCAGATTCGGATAGGACTCTGCCACATCAGACAAAAAGGACTCGATGCCACCACCATTTACAATAAATACATCTGCTTTTGACAACAGTTTCATATCTGCTGCCGTGAGCTGATAATCATGCAAACAGCCGGTCTGCGGCTCACTTAAGTTTTTCAGTGTAACACCTTCCACATTCTCAATAACATTTTCTGCTGCAACGTACATTGGATAAAAAGATGTTACCACCAACAGATCACCATCTTTCGCCTGTTCCTTCTTCTGCTCCATTCTGACATATCCCATGGTCAACACACTTCCAACAAACAGGATGACCGCCAGCATAACCGCCGTAAATACATATTTATTCTTCATCTGTCTCTCCTGAAGATGCTAAAATCTGATCTACCAGATCCCAGATTTCCTCTCTTCCCTGTTTGGTCTCAGCAGAAAACGGAATCAGAATAGCTCCTTTTTCTGTATTCAGCCCCAGGCGGACCACTTTTAACTGTTTCTGCAGCTGACTGCGTTTGATTTTATCCGCCTTGGTGGCAATGATAATTGGGTGAAATCCCTGATATACCATCCACTCATACATCATTTTGTCATTTGCAGAAGGCTCATGACGAATATCTACCAGCAAAAATACTGCCCGAAGCTGCTCTGAGCTATTCAGATAATTTTCAATCATGGTGCCCCATTTTTCTTTTTCCTTTTGAGATACTTTTGCAAAACCATACCCCGGAAGGTCTGTCAGATACAGTTCATCATTAACATTGTAAAAATTGATGGTCTGTGTCTTACCCGGCTGACCGGAAGTACGCGCCAGCGCCTTGCGATTCATCAACGCATTGATCAGGGATGATTTTCCTACGTTCGATTTTCCTGCAAAGGCAATTTCCGGCTTCGTATTTTTCGGTAATTTGCTGGTATAACCACATACCGTTTCCAGTGAAACATTTTTAATGATCATTATTTTCTCCATTCATTGCTATTTTCAGCACATCTTCCATTTTTTTCACGTAACAAATCTGCAGGCCATCTTTGATCTCTTCTGAAATTTCTGCCACATCCGCTTCATTTTGAGTCGGAACGCATACAGTACGTATCCCTGCCGTTTTTGCTGCCAGCAGTTTCTCTTTCAGACCGCCAATTGGCAATACACGGCCACGCAGTGTGATTTCTCCGGTCATTGCCACATCCGCACGCACCGGTTTCTTTGTAATGGCAGACAACATGGCCGTTGCCATGGTAATACCAGCCGATGGACCGTCCTTTGGTACCGCCCCTTCCGGAATATGGATGTGAATATCATGTTTTGTAAAAAACTCTTCCGGAATGTCATACTGCTCACCTACAGAACGGATATAACTGATGCCCGCCTGTGCAGACTCTTTCATAACATCGCCGAGCTGCCCCGTCAGTTTGAACTCGCCTTTTCCCGGCATGACATTGACTTCGATCTGAAGGGTATCTCCGCCAACGCTGGTCCATGCCAGTCCACGCACAATACCAATCTCATCCTGATCGTTGATGCGGTCCACATGAAAGCGCTCTTTTCCCAGATAATCTTCCAGATGATCCTTTTCCACATGTACTGCCATGCAGTTTCCTTCGTAAATTTCTCTGGCAGCTTTTCTGCAGATTTCGCCCAGTTTACGTTCCAGATTACGCACACCGGCCTCTCTGGTGTATCCACTGATAATCTGACGCATTGCATCATCAGTAACAGTAAGCTGCTCTGACTCTAGGCCATTTTTCTCTTTCTGTTTTTCCAGAAGATGTTCTTTTGCAATATGCATCTTTTCATTTTCTGTATAACTGGATACTTCAATCAATTCCATACGATCCAGCAAAGGACGTGGAATCGTATGTACATCGTTGGCTGTTGCGATAAACAGCACTTCAGACAAATCCACCGGCATATCCACATAATGGTCGATAAACTTGGAATTCTGCTCAGAATCCAGTACTTCCAGCATCGCAGAGGACGGATCTCCCTTGTAATCACTGCTCATCTTGTCGATCTCATCCAACAGCATCAGAGGGTTTTTTACACCGGCCTGACGAATTCCCTGAATCAGCCGTCCCGGCATTGCGCCCACATAAGTACGGCGATGTCCACGTATTTCTGCCTCATCTTTCACGCCGCCCAGGCAAATGCGGACATATTTTTTGTCCAGTGCGCGGGCAACAGAACGGGCGATACTTGTTTTACCCGTTCCAGGCGGTCCCACCAGACAGATGATCGGGCTCTCACCACCTTTAGTCAGTCCGCGAACTGCCAAAAACTCCAACACACGCTCTTTTACTTTGTCCAGACCATAATGATCATCATTCAAAATCTGCTCTGCATTTTTCAGATCCGTGTTATCCTCTGACTTTTTGTTCCATGGAAGATCCAGTAACGTCTCAATATAACCACGCACCACACTGCCCTCAGACGGACTGTTTGCCACGTTTTTAAAACGGGCAATTTCTTTTCGGATCCGCTCTTTGACCGCATCTTCTGCTTCCAGTGTTTCCAGTGTTTCCTCAAACTGTTTGATGTCTGAAGTGGTATTGTCCTCTCCAAGTTCTTCCCGGATGACTTTCATTTCTTCCCGAAGAATGTACTCTTTCTGATTTTTATCTACCCGCTCTTTTACTTTTTCCTGCAGTTCATTTTTGATCTGCATGATATTTGTCTCGTAAAGCAATATCTGCATCAAAATTTCATATTGTTCGCTCAGAGATTCTGTCTCTAATAATTTCTGTCGTTTTTCATAACTGATCGGAAGGTTTCCGGCTACGATCCGAATAAAGCTGTGGATTTCATTTAATCCATCTGCCTGCTTTTTCAATTCTTTTCCGATTTTCGGATTGGAGGAACAATATTTCAAAAGTTCTTCCTGTAATGCACGCAGCATGGCCTCCTCGACCTCCGGTGCAACAATTTCTTTTTCTTCACCTTCATCTGACAGCACAACCTGTGCTTTCAATAATTCATCATTGTCTATAAAATAAGCCAGCTCGGCTTTTTCTTTCGCCTCAACAATTACCCGCACGACATGATTCTGCATTTTAACAATCTGCCTGATTTCTGCAATGACGCCAATTGCATACACATCATCCTGTGTAGCATTTTCGGTCTGCATATCCTTTTGTGTCACAAGAAAAATGCAGTTGTCCCCATTCATCGCCGTTTCCACTGCATGAATGGATTTTCGGGCACTGATATCAAAATGCGATACCACACCCGGCAGCAATACAGAGCCACGCAGAATCACAGCTGGTAATTCTTTCAAAATTTCACCCATGTTGTTCCTCTCTCTATGCTACAAGGGGCGGCGCCATATCTGACCCCGCCCTTGCAAAACGGGAAACACTTTTTAGCTGTATTTCCCTCTTTTTATTTCTCAGTTTCGATTGCCTGATTACGATACTCAAGGATTGCTTCTCCATTTCCCTCTACCATATCTTTTGTAATCGTGCATTTTTTAATGTTTTTATCAGACGGAATCCGATACATCAGATCCATCATGACATTTTCCATGATGGCACGCAGACCACGCGCACCAGTCTTCCGGTTGATCGTCAGATCTGCCACTGCATCCAAAGCACCATCCTCAAAAACAAGTTCTACCTCATCTAAGGAAAACAGTTTCTGATACTGTTTTAACAAAGAGTTTTTCGGCTCTTTTAAGATGCGAATCAAATCCTCACGCTCCAGTGCTTCCAGCGAAACCGTGATCGGTACACGTCCCATAAACTCCGGTATCATACCGAACTTTACAAAATCCTGCGGAAGCGCATCTTTCAGAAGTTCACTGATATTTTTATCATTCTCTCCTGCCAGTTCTGCATTAAATCCAATGGAACCACGATCCATGCGGTTTTCAATGATACGGTCGATCCCCTCGAACGCACCACCACAGATAAACAGAATATTCGTAGTATCAATTGGAATCAGCTCCTGCTGCGGATGTTTTCTGCCTCCCTGCGGTGGAACAGACGCAACCGTTCCTTCCAGGATTTTTAACAATGCCTGCTGTACACCTTCACCGGAAACATCTCTCGTGATAGATGCATTTTCTGACTTACGCGTAATTTTATCAATCTCATCAATATAAATGATACCATATTCTGCTTTGGACACATCATAATCTGCTGCCTGAATAATCTTCAGCAGAATATTTTCCACATCTTCACCAACATATCCGGCTTCTGTCAATGTAGTTGCATCTGCAATTGCAAATGGTACATTCAGGATTTTTGCCAGTGTCTGCGCCAGTAATGTCTTGCCGGAACCTGTCGGTCCAAGCATCAGGATATTACTTTTCTGCAGTTCTACATCCAGATCCGGCTCTGCCAGAATTCGTTTGTAATGATTGTATACCGCTACAGATAATACCTTTTTTGCCTCATCCTGTCCAATGACATAGTCATCCAGAAACGCTTTTATTTCCTCCGGTGTCAGCAAATTGATATCTATGCTGTCATTTTCTTCGTAATCCTGCATTTCCTCTTCCAGAATATCATTACATGTCTCGATACACTCATCACAGATATAGATGCCTGCCGGTCCCGCGATCAGTTTGTGCACCTGATCCTGGGTTTTATTACAAAAAGAGCAACGTATTTTATCGCCCTGATTTATTCTTCCTGCCATTCAATCTTACTCCCACGCTACATTTTACTGTCTGTTTGTGATTACGGCATCAATCAAACCGTAAGCTTTTGCTTCTTCTGCAGTCATATAGTTATCACGCTCAGTATCTGCAGCTACTACTTCGTAAGGCTGTCCTGTATTTTCAGATAAAATACGGTTTAAGCGTTCTTTTGTCTTCAGAATATTCTCTGCTACGATCTGAATATCAGTAGCCTGTCCTTTTGCTCCACCGGACGGCTGATGGATCATGATCTCAGCATTTGGAAGTGCGTAACGCTTTCCTTTTGTTCCTCCTGCCAGTAAGAATGCGCCCATACTTGCTGCCATTCCGATACAGATTGTGGAAACATCGCATTTGATGTACTGCATGGTATCGTAAATAGCCAGACCACAGGAAACTACTCCACCCGGAGAGTTGATATATAACTGAATGTCTTTGCCCGGATCTTCAGACTCAAGGAACAGAAGCTGTGCTACGATCAGGCTTGCTGTTGTCTCGTTCACTTCTTCTCCCAGAAAAATGATTCTATCTTTTAACAGTCTGGAATAAATATCATAATTCCGCTCGCCTCTGCTTGTCTGCTCAACAACGTAAGGTACTAAACTCATATTGCTACCTCCAACTATTTTTAGTTTTTTCAGAACCCATCACTTCGACAGATACTTTTCATATTTCTCCATGCTTTGTCTGAAAAACATGAAAAGCAGACCGGCCTCGCCGGCACGATCTGCTTTTGTATTATTCACTTTGTAATACAGGATTTAATCACCCTGCTTTTGATGAGAATTATTCAGCTGTTTCTGCCTCAGCAGCTTCAGCTTCTTTCTCTTTTTTTGTTTTTGCTTTTGCACGAGGTTTTACAGAGTCTGCGATCAGCTCAACTGCTTTCTGTACAGCCAGATCCTGTTTCATGTTCTCTTTCTCATCCTCGCCCATATATTCTTTGAGCTTGTCAGCTTCCATGTTGTACATTGCTGCCATTTTCTCAATCTCAGCATCTACATCTGCATCTGTGATCTCGATGTTCTCTTCTTTAGCAATCTGCTCAAGAACAAGACTGCTCTTGATACGTGTGATCGCATCCGGGCGAACCTGCTCTTTTAACTGATCCAGTGTCAGACCGGAGAACTGAAGGTACTGATCCATGGACAGTCCCTGCTGAGCCATCTGCTGTGCGAACTGATTAATCATATTCTCACACTGTGTATCGATCATTGCATCCGGAAGTTCCATTGTGGATTTGTCTACGATCTTATCGATTGCTTCATCCTGGTATGCACGTTTGATCTCGTTCTGCTTCTGTTCTTCTAATTTAGCTTTTACATCAGCTTTATACTCATCAACAGTATCGAACTCAGATACATCCTGAACAAACTCATCATCAAGCTCCGGAATCTCTTTTGCTTTGATCTCATGGATTTTAACTTTGAATGTAGCTTCTTTTCCAGCGAGGTCTTCTGCATGATACTCTTCCGGGAATGTTACGTTTACGTCTACATCATCACCAGCGTTTTTACCGATCAGCTGATCTTCGAATCCCGGGATGAAGCTTCCGGAACCAATCTCCAAGGAGTGGTTCTCGCCTTTTCCGCCTTCAAATGCAACACCGTCTACAAATCCTTCAAAGTCGATCACTGCTGTATCGCCGTTCTCGATCGCACGATCTTCAACATTGATTGTTCTTGCATTTTTCTCACGCTCTTTGTCGATTGCTGCTGTTACATCTTCATCTGTTACAGTTCCGTCTACTTTAGTAACTGTTACACCGATGTATTTTCCAAGTGTTACTTCCGGTTTTGTAGCAACTTCTGCTGTGAAGATAAACGGTTTGCCTTTCTCGATCTGAACGATATCAACAACCGGTCTGGATACGATATCCTCTCCACACTCTTTTGCTGCATCTGCATATGCCTGTGGAATCAGTGCATTTGTTGCATCTTCATAAAATACGCCGGCACCATACATTTTCTCTACCATAGCTCTCGGAACTTTTCCTTTACGGAATCCTGGCATGCTGATATTTTTTTTCTGTCTGTTATATGCTTCCTGAAGTGCTTTCTCCAGTTCTTCTGCAGCAACTTCAATGGTAAGCTTTACTGTATTTTTTTCTAACTTTTCCACCTGTACGCTCATTCTGACAATTTCCTCCTTTATATATATGTAGTCACGTGTAATTTCTTTGAAAAAGGTATACTTTAACTACTTACAGTCATTTTTGGATTATAACACACTGGTTTTATAATTGCAAGCGATATTCGATTTGCGCCATGTATAGCCTTTTCCAAGGTGTTACAGGTCATATAGTCATATACCCCGTAAATACCACATCTTCTTTTATCATTAAGTTTTACTTAATATATCACTAAGATACAGTAGCTTTACTTCTTTTATCATATATCATATAATAAGATCAACAAAGGAAATACATACAATTCAATTTTTCACCATATAAGGAGGGCATAGCAATGACAATGAAATTATTAGAAAGATTATATAACAGAGGACGTAAAATGAGCACAAGACAGGTTTTAAACACAAATGACCTTACACTGAAATTAACAGCTCAGCAAAATGATCTGAAAGAAATTTGGAGAAAAGACCAGAAAACCCTTTTCGGAAAAGCAATGCAAGCAGAATACGAATATTCAAATGGAAATTTACGTCATAGATTCTGCTAATCATCATATGTGCAATTATGATATCTTTCTTCCAATACAATACGTTCATCAAAGAAGCTCTTTCTACTTAACATCCTTGTTTCAGGTAGAGAGAGCTTCTTTGTTCAAGAATGCCCTTGGCATTCTTGCTGCGAGATTTCCTGTCAGGCAAAAATGCTTTGAAACTGTTCCGGCAAACTTTATTGACATTTTATTTTTCATCACGTATAGTGAAATTTGAAAAATAAATTATTAATATACTAGGAGGAATTAGATATGATTTCAACACCTTCCGCATGTATTGTTGCAGATAAAGAAAAGGTTGCCAAAGTGGTTCTTATGCCTGGCGATCCTCTGCGCGCAAAATATATTGCTGAAAAATATCTGGAGGAACCTGAATTATTCAATACTGTTCGTAATATGTACGGTTACACAGGTACTTACAAAGGAAAACGCATTTCTGTTATGGGAAGCGGCATGGGTATTCCATCCATGACTTTATATGCGCATGAGCTGTACAACTTTTTTGATGTAGATTCCATCATCCGCGTAGGTTCTGCCGGTGCGCTTCGCGATGACATGAAAGTACGCGACGTAGTAATCGCTATGAGTGCATCTACTAACTCCAAATTTGATATACAGTACGGATTCCCGGGAACACTTGCTCCGACTGCAGATTTTGATCTTTTGAACGATGCCGTATCTGTATGCAAAGAGAAAGAAGCAAGTGTAAAAGTCGGCAATGTATTTACCACTGACGTATTCTATAATGCAGATTCCAATATTCCGTCACTGTGCCGTGACCTTGGTATGCTCTGCGTTGAAATGGAGACAGCAGGAATTTACTGGGAAGCAGTTGCTTCTCATAAGAAAGCATTAAGTATCCTCTCCATCTCAGATCACATGTTCCGTCATGAAGAACTGACTGCTCTCGAGCGTCAGGAATCTTTTGATGAAATGATCGAGATCGCACTTGAAACTGCATGGAGAAGCCTGTAATCTAATCCTGCAAAAAACGACGGTCATACATTCTTTTAGCGCAAAAAAGTTCAATATCTATATAAGAAAGTCCCCAGCTTTCATTGCTTAAAGCAATTAGCCGGGGACTTTTTTATTAATCCTATGGTCTCAATTAATATCCGTTTAAAACAGGTTCTATAATTCTCCCCTGTTATATTAAATATCGTATCCGCCAATTGAAAATCTGACTCCAGTTTCCTTCAAGATATTTTTCATCCGCTGCAAATCTTCTGATTCCTGTGACTGCAAATCCTCTGTCGGATATCTTTTTCCAATTGTTTCATATTTGGACGCTCCAAAATTATGATACGGGAGCACATTTAGTAATGGTTTTCCAGATAATTTTTTTACAAATTCTGCCGTATCCCGCAAATTTTTATCATCCTCATTTAATGTTGGAATTAGCGGTAAACGTATGATCAACTGTTTTCCATGTTCTTCACACCACTGAGCTGTCATCACTATATTTTGAAGAATTATTTCATTACTTACTCCTGTAAGCACTTTATGCTTTTCTCGATTCATACATTTACAATCAATGAAAGCAAGATCCGTGTAACTAAGAATTCGTTTTAAATCTTCCCATTTTCCATAACCACTTGTTTCAATTGCAGTGTGAATGCCATGATAAACACATTTTTTCAAAATCTCGCTGGCAAAGTCCGCCTGACCTAATATTTCACCGCCAGATAATGTAACACCACCACCACTACGACGATAAAACATTCTATCATCAAGAACAGCTTTTACGACTTCCTCAACTGTTTTTTCTATGCCAATCTGAGAACGTGCCTGAAAATTACATATCTGTACACATTTCAGGCACTGTTTGCATTTTTTAAAATTCTGTACAACAATATGTTTTTCATCATTCCATGCAATCGCATTTTCAGGACATACCGAAATACATTTCCCACATCCAGCACATTTCTGTGCTTTATAAGAAAGCTGTATTCTCTTTTCCAACCCATATGCATTACTGCACCATTTACAGCGCAATGGACATCCTTTCACAAATACATTGGTACGGATTCCCGGTCCGTCCTCCAACATATAATGACTGATATCAAAAATAGTACCTGTCATATATGGTGCTCCGTACGATTAATGATATCATCCTGAACTTCTTTTCCAAGATCTGTAAAATATACACTATATCCAGCTACTCGGACCATCAATGTCGGATATTTTTCCGGATGTTTTTGTGCATCCAGAAGTACCTTCTTGTCCTGACAATTAAACTGCATATGATGAATATGCTCATCACACAACGCTGTCCTGATCAATGACGCCATCTTGTTGATTCCCTGATATTTATAATGTTCTTCTTCCGGATCTGGAAGTAATGCATCTATACCAACTTTTTTTACATCATAGCATTTCATGAATAATCACCCCTTCTTATTCTGCAATTAAATCAGTTTTGCTGATCCACATATTCAAAATTGTTCCATTCGTGCATGCACTGTGATTAATTTTACCATATGACTGTATCGCTGCCAGCGGACCATTCACATCCATATGCTGTTCTGCTGAGAGTGTATCTGCTAATGGGGTTAAAGCTTTTCGTCCTGACGGAAGTGCCCAACACATCTCTCCCATTGCTACATTTGTCTGCGTTGGCTGAACTCCTGCTGAAGAATAGTTTCCGGCTCTTCCACACTTCAATGTTGCACAATATTCTGCACAATCCTGCAAAGCTTTCGATGTAAGCATATCAACCTCATCGATATTATTTCCATATTTTGGTACATTGAGGCACATCTGACGAATTTCCTCATATCCTTCAAAATCCGCTTCAACAGCTTTCAACAGTTCATCCATAGAAATCACTTTATCATCATAGACAAGTTTTTTCACTACTTCAAGGGAATCTCCCATATCTGCAACACCGGTAAGCATATAATGCGGACCTGAATTTAACATAGCTCCACCGGCAACAACATCGATACCTTTTTCAATTGCATTCGTTGCCATCATAGTAAAAAGTGGCATCTGATGTTCTTCTGCCAGCAAACGTTCCGCTACAAGCATATGCTCCTGACACAGATTAATCTGATACTTGTACTGACGCATGAATGCTTCATAAAATTCATCGAATGTTTTAAACGCACGCGGATCACCACTCTCACAGCCAATTCTTGTACCGGCTCCATATCCCGGACACCCTTCAGGCAAAATACCATTTGTCAGAGTCAGACTGACTGTATTTCCAAGATTTGTAATATTTGCATTTGTATGTCCATAACAGTAACCTTCAATCTTCGGTTCCACACAGCCTACCGTTGTTGCACGCTCACGAATCAATTTTAACGGAAGATTATTTGCCCCATTCAGACCGGCACCGTTATACTGAATCATGTTATAAACACTGTCGATGTCAAAGAATGACGGATGCCCCAGTCCTTCTGCTGCAAGTTTTACCGCTTCCATCAGGAACGATTCCGGTGTCTTACTTCCAATATGTACATGTACCGCCGGTGCTGTGGTACGTGTGTCACGTGCACTTCTCAGACAAATATAGGACAATAAATTCACAGCATCATTTCCATTTGCATCATAACCGCCAACACTATAGCCACCAGTCCAACGGTAATAGCCACCAAAGCAATGCGCCAATCCTTCCGGAAGCAGCCACGGAATGTTACAGCATTTAATATTATATTCTTCCATCCATTCCAAAGCACTCTCTACCGTTTCTACACCACTCTGAAGATCCTTCTCCAAATATGGCCATAACAGCTGATCCAAACGTCCAACATTGATACACGGTCCAGATGCTTCCACATTCAGCATCATTGTATTAAGCCATACGGCGTGTAATGCTTCTGCAAAATTTTCCGGAATATCCCAACAAATTTTCTCTGCTCGTTTTCCGGCAGTTCTTAATTCCTCTGCACGTTCAGGATCTGCTTCCTTCTCTGCCTGTGCGTCTGCTGCCTGATGCAATCGAATACCATAATCGCGAATTCCCTTGCAGACTTCCATCATTCCAATATAAAAATCCTGTTTTCTGACATTATCCGGATCGATCAAATCCAGATCTGATAATAACTTTTCGCATTTTTCATAATATCCACGATATCCGATTTTAAAAAGTTCATGATAGTCCGGTACAAAATGAGAACCCGGATTTGATATATAGTTACTGCAATCTACATAACCGGAAGATAACAAAACATCTGGTTCTCTTGTCTGTGCCCGGAATTTTGAAGTTAATGTCTTATCCTTCCAATATGGAATATGTTCATTTTTTAATTCTTCTTTATCTTTTGCGTCAATTTTCCAGGGATCAAATAATCTGGTTTCAAATGTATCAAAATCTGACTCCAGCCAATGTGCATGTGACTCAATACTGAAATTATTACATCGTATTTTTCCCCCCTGCCATCCAAGCAGCCGTTCTCCCGGTTCAATATGAATTGGTAATGTCCGATATACTTCTGCCATAGCAAAATATCTTTTGCGAATCTGAGATTCGCTTTCATGGGTTTTAAAATATTTCGTAAACACTCGCGTCCTCTGCATTTCCAGATTCGGTCTTGCCGCATGAAGAATTCCATTTAATTTGCGGATACGTTCGGTACAGCCTACCTCTGTAACCTGCCCGGTACGCATTTCCATACCGCCCTTACTTCCTACTTCTATTATCTTTTCCATTGTTTTCCCTCTTTTCCTTTTATCCGATATGCTGCGGTGAAACTGATCATTTTATCTATCCGTCTTTATGATCAGTTTCGCCATTCAGCCTGGACTTCGCTCATTAAGCCTTCTTCTCAGCACCCGCTTTTGCAACAATTGCATATAAAACAGCTGTAACGATCAATACTAAAAATGTACTCAATTTAATAGCCGGAACTAATTTCAGTGCAAAGGAAAATGCCAGACCAATTATGATACAAATAACCGGACGCGCATTAACAACCGGAAGATTTTTTTCCTCTTTTATATCAAGTTTTCCTTTATGAACAATATAGAAATCTGTAAGCATTACAGCTACTAAAGGTGCCATGATTGTTCCAATTGCAGTTACAATTGTATTAATAAAATCAACGCCTGGTCCATACATAATCACAAACGAAATCACTCCTGCAACTAATGGAATAATAATTGCAAACCATTTTCTGGTAGTATTAAACACTGCTGCAAATGAATTACTGTACATATAATCGCATGCCGGTGTTGTATTTCCCTGTGCGATCATAACGAAAATACTTCCGATCAGGAAAATTGCTCCGCCCAGAGATGCACAGATATCTGCAAGTGTATGTACTCCTGTACCCATAAATCCAACCTGACCTACTAAAAAGCAGAGTAATACAAATCCAGATCCGCAAAGTGCTGCAATAATAACAGATTTTTTATTTCTGGCATCTGTAGTCAGATCAATTGCTCCTACATAACCTGCCATCCACATACCAACCATAGTCTGTGCAATCGTTCCTATTGTGTAAGTAGTTTCTGTTGGCTGATATGCCATAAGGCCTTCCAGTCCACCGGCATGTCTGACAGATACAATATAAATAATAACAAACAGAACAATGGCGATTGGAATACTGATATTAGAAATCAATTTAACACCATCCATTCCGTAAACACCACCAATAATCGTAACAACAAGTAAAATTACCATTGCCAGTGCAAATCCAAAATTCTTATGTCCTTCCGGAAAGATATTATATACTGCCTGAGCTGCATTAAATAAATCGAAGCAAGCCCAAAATGCCATACAAAATGCTACTGCAAATGAAAAAATCCGAAAACCTTGTCTTCCAAACATCTGCTTCCAGACTGCATCTTTTTTCAATCCGGTTTTATAGCCAATCATTGTCGATAGTGCAATTAACACTGCTCCAATCACAAATCCCAGAGCCATACCTGCCAGTCCCGTGGTGAATTTTGCTCCTTGTCCCACCAGACCTCCTGTCGGCACGGCTGTAATACTGCAAAAGTAAGCCATAAATACGGCACCCAATGCCACTGGTCCTATTTTTTTTGTCTTTTCCATAGTTTTTCTCCCTTCTTTGGTGTTAATTTTTATACTTCTATCATTTGCAAATTGCGTGCCATTTTTTCTAATCAAAGTTTTTTGTATATTTTCGCAAAAAAATCCTTACCATTTTTGCACTACACCCATTTTCTTTAGTAATTATGCTCATTTCCACTACTTTTGCTATTCATATATATCTATATATTAAGAAAAGAGAGTGAAAAAACGCACACTGTGTGTGATTTTTTTCACTCTCTGATATTTACTTAACCATTCTACTCTATCTCATATCTTTTACACTTTTTCAGGAAAGTTGTTCTTTCACACCCTAATGCCTCTGATGCCTTTTTCTTATTTCCTTCCTTGAGAATGGCATTCTGAATCATTTGTTTTTCAAATTGTTCTACTGCCTCTTTTAACGTATATTTTTCTTTCTGACCTGTCGGCACACACATTCCCGCTACTCCAAGCACTTTCTGAATCTCCGAACACGTAATTCTTCCATCTTTCCCTAAAATTACCAAACGTTCCATCATATTTCTCAATTCACGGATATTTCCAGGCCAATCATAATGACGTAGTAACTGCATCGCATCCGATTCTATTAAAGTAATTTTTTTATATTTCTCATCAAACTCCTCTAAAAATCTTCCCACCAAAAAAGGAATATCCTCTGATCTGTCTCTCAGTGGTGGCAGTTCTAATGGTAAAATATTTAATCTGTAATATAAATCTTCTCTGAAATTTCCATTTCGTATTTCCTGAAGCAGATTACGGTTCGTCGCTGCAATAACACGCACATTTAACTTTATTGCCCGTTGACCGCCAATTCGATTTACTTCATTTTCCTGTAAAACTCTAAGTAATTTTGCCTGCACCTGAAAAGGAAGTTCTCCGATTTCATCCAGTAAAATAGTTCCCCCTTCAGCCTGTTCAAATGCCCCTTTTTTTCCTCCGCGCTTTGCTCCCGTAAATGCGCCTTCCTCATATCCGAACAATTCTGATTCCAACAGATCCTGCGGAATCGCTGCACAATTGACCTTTATGTAAGGTTTATCTGCGCGACAACTATATTTCACAATTACTTTGGAAAGAAGCTCCTTTCCTGTTCCGGTTTCTCCGGTAATCAAAACACTCACATCTGTCTGCGCTACCGTTTTCGCCAACGAAATCAAATCTCTCATTACATCGCTGGTATATAAAACTTCGTCATCATCTATGGTATGTGCCGGTGGTATTCCAAATTCATCTGTATTTACAGGAATCTCTCCCTTTTGTAACTGCCTCAGACGATTTTCCATCTCCATAATTGATGTAACATCCCAATCTGTCGTCATTGCATATCTTAATTTTCCGTTTTCATCCTTTACTGGAATCCCCGCTATAAATCCACGATAATCTGTCGATACCACATACCCAATGGCATTAATCGGTTTTTCCTCTTTCAACATTCTCGGAATGACATCACACTGAATGATGTTTTCTTTTTGCAATTCGAAAATCGTTTTTCCAAGAATATACTCTTTCTTTAATCCGGTACGTTCTTCATAAGCAGGATTGACATAACAAGCCCGCCCTTTATCATCCGTAACAAATAGCGTTGTATTCAAATGATTGCAAATCATTTGGAAATCTATCTGCTCCTTTTTATATTTCAAAAGTGTTTCAGACATCTCTTCCATCAGTTCAAAGACTTCTTTTTTTACATTATCTGTATCAGATAATATTGTCTGTAACTGTTCTAATTTTCTTGCCAACTCTTCTATACACAGAACCTTTTTCATACAATTCTCCCTCTCCAGATTTCATACATACTCCGCTGTAAGTTGTTTCTATTATACTAATTTCAGACGCATTCTGCAATAAAGTCACTACTTATGCAGGCAGCCCAAAAGTATATTTTGCTTTTTTTCTGTTTCAAGGGAGATTATGCTATGTAACAGGTATTTCTTCCGGATACAAATCTTTATCTCAGTCGAGAAGACTCCCACTTCTGCAAGTGGTGAGTAATAACAAGTCTTTCTCAGTGGGAGTTCAATCTCCGACTGAGATAAACGCTCCGCGAGGGCGCACATTGTCTGGGAGACCAATGGTTAGCGCCGACCGAGGAGGACTTTAGGTCCTCCGATACCTCGAACAGGATTCTCTGAATCCTGTTTGATCCCGTCAGGGCTCTTTTCATGCAAAAAGGGATATCCTCTCGGATATCCCTTTGCATGAAAAAAGCGCGAGACGGGACTCGAACCCGCGGCCTCGACCTTGGCAAGGTCGCGCTCCACCAACTGAGCCACTCGCGCATTTCTTATTTTGTTATGCTCTTGCTGAACACAAAACATACTATACAGGATAAGCACGTATCTGTCAACGCTTTTTCTACGAAAAATTAAAGTTCGAAATTATATGTATTTATCTGAAAATTCACACATTTTATTCGTAAAGCGGACATTCGCAATCCGCTTTCGCTACTTGCTCATGCATCTGGTCGCATCCTCGCGGAGCGTTTGTTTGATAGGAAATTCATCGTAATTTCCTATCAAACAAAAAGACAGCACCGATTACAGAATCAATTCTATAATTCATGCTGTCTTTTCATTTACACCGTATTTCTTATTTCTGTTCCCGCATCTGAATTTATCTGCATGTTTACTCTACAGTTACAGATTTTGCAAGGTTTCTCGGCTTATCTACATCCAGACCTTTTGCTACGCTGACATAGTATCCAAGTAACTGTAACGGAATGATAGCCAGACTTGTTGCAAAGTGTGGATCTGTCTTTGGTACATAAACAGAGAAATCTGCCGTATCTTCAATACCATAATTGCCATATGTGGTCAGTCCCATCAGATATGCACCACGGCTCTTTACTTCAACCATATTGCTGATGGTTTTCTCATAAAGACCACTCTGTGTCAGCACTCCGACAACCAATGTATTATCCTCAATCAGACTGATAGTTCCATGTTTTAACTCACCTGCAGCATAAGCCTCTGAGTGAATATAGCTGATTTCTTTCATTTTCAGACTACCTTCCAGACTGATGGCATAATCCAGACCACGTCCAAGGAAAAACATATCTTTTGCATTTGCATATTTGCTTGCAAACCACTGAATACGCTCTTTGTCATCCAGAATCTTCTGAATCTTAGCCGGCAGTAAATTTAATTCTGTGATCATATCTGCACAATCTTCCTCACTGAGCAGACCTTTCACCTGTGCCAGACGCATTGCAAACAGATACATTGCGATCAGCTGTGTGCTGTACGCTTTTGTAGTTGCCACAGAAATCTCCGGGCCCGCATAAGTATATAAAGTGAAATCACTCTCACGGGCAATACTGGAGCCTACTACGTTTACAACGCCGAGCACGGACACACCTTTTTCTTTTGCAAGACGCAGCGCTGCAAGACTGTCTGCTGTCTCTCCGGACTGGGAAATGATCACTACCAGTGAATTTTTCACCAGGATCGGATTACGGTAACGGAACTCAGAAGCAATATCAATCTCAACCGGAATCTGAGTCATATCTTCCAGCACATATTTTGCAGCCATAGCCACATGATAAGCAGAACCACAACCTACAATATAAACACGCTCAATACCAGCCAGGTCCTCATCTGTCAGGTCAATCTCGGAAAAATCAACGGTATTGTCTTTTACATAAGCTCCAACTGTATCCTGAACGGCCTTTGGCTGCTCATGGATCTCTTTCAGCATAAAATGCTCATAGCCGCCTTTTTCTGCTGCCTCAGCATCCCATTTGATCTCAACCATTTCTTTTTCGATTTCTTCTTCATCTGTATTGTAGAAATGGATCTCATCTTTTGTCAACTCAGCAATTTCCATATTTCCAATGTAATATACTTTACGTGTCTGATCCAGGATGGCCGGTACGTCAGATGCGATCAGAGAACCAGTTTCGCTTTTTCCAATGATCAGCGGGCTGTCTTTTCTTGCTGCAAAAACTTTGCCCGGGTAATCTTTAAAAAGAACGCCAAATGCATAAGAACCTCTGATGTGAAGCATTGCTGTCGCTATTGCTGTCAGCGGAGATGCTGTCTTTTTGTAGTAATGATCAATTAATTTTACTGCTACTTCTGTATCTGTCTCAGAATAAAAAGTATAACCGCGTTTTACTAATTTTTCTTTCAGTTCCTGGAAGTTCTCAATGATACCATTATGTACGAGAACAACATTTTTTCCCTCAGAGCAATGCGGATGTGCATTGTTCTCTGAAGGTTCTCCGTGCGTAGCCCAGCGGGTATGACCGATACCACAGGTTCCTTTTACGGAATGTCCTTCGTCCGTCTTCTCAATCAGGGTACGAAGACGACCTTTCGCCTTTACGATCTCGATATTTCCAGTCTCTTCATCACGGACAGAAATACCGGCTGAATCATAGCCTCGATACTCCAGTTTTGCAAGACCTGCAAGTAAAATCGGGGCTGCCTGCTGTTCTCCAATATAGCCTACAATTCCACACATATATTGATAATCTCCTATCTATCTTACTTTTTAGTTTTTAAACGTTACATTTCATCATATCACATTACTGCTGCTGTTTCAAGATTTCCAGGGCTTTTTGAATCTGGTTGTCATATTCTACACTGTATGCTGCATCTTCCGGACCCGTAAATTCATAATCCAGCTCTACATCCGGTGTAATGCCAATTCCCTGTATACAGGTACCATTTGGTGTAAAATACCGGCTAGTAGTCAGTTTAAAAGCACTTCCGTCTTTCAGGGAGAGAATCGACTGCACAACACCTTTTCCATATGTTGTTGTTCCAACGATAGTGCCTGCTTTTCTATCCTGGATGGCTCCGGCAAAAATTTCTGATGCACTTGCACTGTATCCGTTTACCAGAACAGCCAATGGCAGATCAAGTGACTTTTTATCTGTGGAATTATAATCCTCACGTTTTCCACTCCGATCCTCCGTATATACCAACAATCCTTTTGGCAAGATATCATCCAGCATATCACATACAGATGTCAACATACCGCCAGGATTAGAACGCAGATCAACAAGCAACGATGTCATTCCCTGATTTTGCAAGGTCTGCAATGCTTCTTCGAACTGCTCTGCTGTATGTTCCGTAAATTCTGTCACCTGTATGTAACCGGTGTTATTTTCCAACATCTGATTTGTAACCGTTGGAAGCACCAGGTTCTTTCTCGCAATATCAAGCTCAAGATTTTCAGATTCACCGGAACGTGCGATCACCAGATGTACCTGTGTATCTTCTTCTCCGCGAATATGATTGACAAATTCTGTCAGATCCATGGACGCTGCTTCATAATCATCTGCTGACACGATCACATCGCCTTCTTTCAATCCGCCTTCCTGAGCCGGAGAACCATCGTATACATGCATGACTGTAACCGTTTTAGTCTCCGCATCCTGCTGCAGACTTGCCCCGATTCCGCAATATGTTCCAGATATATTGGATTCAAAAAGCTGTTTTGCCTCATCTGCCGTATAATACTGGGAATACACATCCAGATTATCAAATAAACCTGCATACAAGCCTTCCTGTAATGTGTCGGTATCCACATCCTCATAATAATTGGACTGAATATACTGAGCCAGAGACTGAATTTTTGTCCGCGTATTTTTATCCAGCAAATCGGAACTTGCAGATAATCCACGCACACCGGAAGTCATCACAAATAATCCTCCACAGATGACTGCCATCACGATAGCTCCTGTGACAAAGCCTTTTCCGAATCCACTTCGTTTTCTCTTTTTTCTGTTGCCAGCCTTTTCCGGCTGATTCTCTGCTTCCGTAGCAGAAGTATGCTCCATGTCTGCTGCCAAAATTTCCTGTTCCTCGTGATTCATGTTCTAATACTCCTTCTTACAGATAATTACCCGGGTCTACGTATTTTCCATTTAATTGTACCCCAAAATGTAAATGCGGACCGGTAGAAATGCCAGTGCTTCCTACTTTTGCAATAGTAGATCCCTGACTTACACTCTGTCCCTTCGAAACAAGAACTGAAGAGCAGTGTTCATAAATCGTAAATAGTCCGCCACCATGACTCAAAATCACATAATTACCGAGTACGCTGCTGTATCCTGTGATAGTCACAATACCGTCTGCCGCTGCGACAATTGCAGCTCCTGATGAAGCTCCGATATCATAGCCCTGATGATAACTGGATGCTCCTGCTGTCGGTGAATTTCTTTTGCCAAATCCGCTTGTGATCCTTGTACTGGATGGACATGGCCAGGTAAACACACCTCCGGTATAGGAATTATTTGTATTTACATTTGAAGAACCTGCCCCGGAATTTGAAGCAGATCCCAAACTGCTGCCAGAATTCGTACTATTGCTGCTATTGTTTGCAGCTTCCTGCTGCTTTCTTGCTTCTTCTGCCTTTCTGGCTGCCTCTTCTGCGGCCAACATATCTTGTATCAGCTGATTTTCTGCTGCAATTTTCTGTTCATATTCCTGTGCACTCTCTTCTGCTTCTGAAAGCCCCTGACGGATTTCGGACAATTGCTGCTCCTTCTCCTCCATCAGCAGATTTACTGCCTGCTGCTCTTCTTCCAGCTGAGACTGAAGTGCCTCTAGTTCTGCTTTATCCTGCTTAATTATCTCTTCTGCATTCTGAATTTCTGCTTGTAATTGCTGATATTCTGACAGTTTTTCTCTGTCATATGTCATTAAAGAGGACATATATTCTACCTTTTTCAACAACTCTGCAAAACTTCCTGCTTCCAAAAGTGCTTCCAGATAGTTCATCCCGGAGTTCTGATACATATAACGTATGCGCCCTTTCATGCTTTCATACTGTTCTGCCTCATTTTCCTGTGCTGTCGCAAGCTGTGCTTCCGAATCTGCTAACTCTTTATTCTTTTCTTCTGTCTGTACTTCCAGATCATCTATCTTTTCTGAGATGACTGACAGCTTAGCATCCAGCTCACTGATCGCTGCCTGCACATCTCCCTGCTGTCCCTGTAACTGACTGATCAGCGCCTTGGCATCCTTCAGGTCATTTTCCAGCTGGCTTTTTCTCGCGCGGACATCAGAAATACTCCCGGAAGCAGCAGAAGCGCCGGCACTTCCTGCTGTCGTTGCAAGAAGTGTCGCCGCCATGATCAATCCTGTGATTTGCCTGATTCTTCTCTTCATCATCAAATCTCCCTATAACTCTTTTTCTGCTGTATCTGATTACATAATTATTCTTCTGTAAGATGTTGGGGGCAAAAGATGCCTTACGAATTGTTCCGTACTTCGTACTCCCACAATTCTACCCAACATTATACGTTGATATGTTTATGAACAGTTGCACGGCTTCCTATGTATCCAATACCGATACCAAGCACCAGTCCTACAGGAATAAGAATCTGGAATACAGACTGTGCCGGAAGGAAAGTCAGCAGGTTATTCAAAAATCCGAATCTGTTTGCCACGTAGGAAATAATTTTTCCATACATACCATACAGAATACACAGCGGAATAATTGCTCCGATTGCTCCGATCAGAATACCTTCCACAATAAACGGTGCCCGGACAAAGAAATCTGTCGCTCCGATCATTTTCATAATACCAATCTCTTCCTTACGAACCGCAATACCGGTACGAACAGTATTACTGATCAGGAATACAGCGACACAGATCAGGATTACAATAATAACTGCAGATACAATACTTACCAGTTTGTTGAAATCAGTCAGTGTGTTTGCAACCATCTCAGACTGACGTACCTTGCTGACATGATCCTGTCCTTCCAGGTAAGACACCAGGCTGCTCTGCTGTGAAATATCTTCCATGTAAATCTCATAGTTTGCCTTGTCAGACAGCGGGTTATCGGAACCGAAACTTGCTGCTGCAGCCTCATCTCCGTCAAAATATTCCAGTTTATACTCTTCCCAGGCTTCATCCGCTGACACATAGTTAAAACTTGATACTTCCGGACGCATTGCAATCTTCTGTCCGATCTCATCAATCTGATCCTGTGTTGTTCCTTCATCAAAAAATACGGTGATCGCTACGCTGGACTCCACGTCTTTTACCACATGCTGGAAGTTTACCACGATGGAATAAAACATACCAAACATAAAAATACATGCTGCCATGGTTGCGATTGATGCGATTGAAAACATCTTATTGGTCCAGATATTTTTGATACCCTGTTTGATCGTATATCCTAATGTACTAATTTTCATCGTCTGCACCACCCATCTGTACATCACTTACCACATGCCCCTGCTGCAGTGTAATGACACGTTTCTTCATTGCCTCTACAATTTCCATATTATGACTTACTACCAGAACCGTTGTTCCACGTTTGTTAATCTCATCCAGTAATTTCATAATCTCCCATGCATTATTTACATCCAGGTTACCGGTCGGCTCATCCGCCAGCAAGATCTTCGGCTCATTGATCAATGCTCTCGCAATAGCTACACGCTGCTGCTCACCACCGGACAACTGATTTGGTTTTGATTTATATTTTGCAGCCAGACCTACCAGTGAAAGCATTTTTGGCACTCGTTCTTTGATGGAACGGTTCGGTGCTGAGATAACCCGCTGTGCAAATGCAACATTTTCATACACATTTCTGTCTTTTAACAGACGGAAATCCTGGAACACACAACCGATATTTCTACGAAATTTCGGAACATGACGGTGCGGAATCTGTGACAGTACTTTATCATTGATCACAATGGTACCCGAAGTCGGTTCCAATTCCTTCAATAACAGTTTAATCAATGTAGATTTCCCGGATCCACTGTCTCCAACTACAAATACAAACTCACCTTCATCTATCTGTATGTTGACATCAGCCAATGCAGGTACACCTTCTACATAGGACTTACTTACGTCTTTTAATGTAATCATTTTATCCTCCTTTGTCTTACTATGTTTTTTGGCATAAAATGGGGGCACGAAATCTGTTCTTTTGTGCCCCCAAACACTTAGCAATTAATAATCTAATGTTTCCATATATTTCATGTATTTTACAACCATCAATGCAATCTTGAATGTGATGGCATCTTCAAACACTCTCAGATCAAGACCGGTGCTCTTCTGAAGTTTATCCAGGCGGTACACCAGAGTGTTTCTGTGAATGTATAACTGACGTGATGTCTCGGATACATTCAGGCTGTTCTCAAAGAATTTATTGATGGTGGTCAGTGTCTCTTCATCAAAATCATCCGGGGATTTTCCACCGAAAATTTCTTTGATAAACATTTTACACAGCGGTAGCGGCAGCTGATAAATCAGACGACCGATGCCAAGTGCGGAGTACGCGATAATATTGCGCTCCTCAAAGAAGATTTTTCCAACATCCAGTGCCATACGCGCTTCCTTATAGGATCTGGATACTTCTTTGATTTCATTGACCACGGTACCATATGCGATATGTACATCCGCTTCACCCTTAAACAGACCAAGAATCACTTCCGCGGTCTTGTTCAGGTCATTTGCACTGTCGGAACCTTCCACTTCTTTGACCACGATAATGTTTTTCTCATCTACCGCAGTGACAAAATCTTTATTTTTTCCTTCAAAGATACTGCGTACCTTCTCCAGTTCATTTCCTTCCTTATCACGATTGGTCTCTACTATATATACCACTCTCCGCACATCAGTTTCAATATGCAGCTTCTTGGCACGATTGTAAATATCTACCAGAAGCAGATTATCCAGCAACAGATTCTTAATAAAGTTGTCTTTATCAAAACGTTCTTTGTAAGCTACCAGAAGATTCTGAATCTGGAAACTTGCAATCTTTCCAATCATATACACGTCATCGCTGTCTCCGTTGGCCAACAGGATATATTCCAGCTGATGATCATCAAACACTTTGAAAAAATGACATCCAGATACAACCTGACTGTCTGCCGGTGAATCTACCAGCGCCATAGCTGAGCTTATATATCGATCCGCATCTGAAAATGTAGTCGCAAGGATTTTTCCTTCTGTATCAATGATACACAAATCTATCCTTGTAATATTTTTTAATCCATCGATTGTATTTTGCAATATCTGATTTGAAATCATAATGAAAAGTCCCCCTGCATATTTTTATACAACATTCACAATAACCATTTCTCTTTTTTACATATATTTTTTATACACATCTCTATTTTAAGACAAAAGCCCCAAAAAAGTAAAGAGGAAATACATTTTTTTTTATGCATTTCCCCAATTTTTATATTTTGTTCACATTTTGTCCGCATAGGACTGAAAACCTTCCCCCCAAACTTCTCTGGCATCGCTGATGACCAGAAATGCTTTCGGATCTATTGTCATGGCTGTTTCCTTCAGATATACCATCTGTTTCTTCGAAACAACGCAAAGCAGCATGCAACGTTCCTTATGTGTATACATACCTTTTGCATTCAGTCCTGTAACACCCCGGTCAAGACCTGACATCAGCGCCTGCGCGATCTCATCCGATCTATCCGACATGATATATACCGCACGGGACGTATTCAGGCCTTCCACCGTGATATCCGATACCTTCATCATAACAAATATTGCAAATATCGCATACAGTGCATTTTTTAATCCAAACAGATACAAACCTGCAATTACGATCAGCGCATCGATCACCTGCATGATCTGGATAAGAGAATACTGTTTCAAACGTATATGAAGCAATGCTGCCAGCATATCTGTTCCTCCGGTAGTGCAATGTGCCCGCAACACCAGCCCGACGCCGAATCCCATCAGCCCACCGCCAAACAGACAGCCAATCAGCAGATCCTGCTGAGACAGATCCCAGGCCGGAATAACTGCCAGCCAAAACGACAATAAGATCATTGCCACAAAGGATTTTCCTGCAAATTCTTTACCTTTTTTCACAAAAGCCCATATAAAAATCGGTACATTCAGCACAAAAGAGGTTACCCCAAGTGGGATTCCACCTCTTACCAGATGAGAGGTCATCTCTTTGATCAAAATTGCAAGACCGGAAAAACCGCCGGTTACCATATCCAACGGTTCAAATACGCATTTCACCGCCAACGCAATGATCACTGTTCCAACAACCATAAAAAGGATGTCTTGCAGCCATCCATTCTGTATCTTCTTTTTCATAAGTCCCCCTTTATTTTTGTCCCCTTCTCCTTGTAAGTCAAAAACAATATCTATATATCTTCCTTACTGGACTGAATCTGCCGCTTCATCTTACGATGTGCCAGCAGCTTCCGTATGATTCCCACCGGTTTCGTTTTTCTTTCCGCGAAGGAATTCTCCGTACCCACGCCAAACCACAGCCGGATATTCAGCATTTTCCGATGCTCTGCCAGAAACGTCTCCTGCACCGGTGTCGGAAGCATGACAAGCAGCATATGTGGAGCCACAGCATTGATTTCATTTACAATACGCTCCGCATCTCCCTCGCATTCTTCCCAGACAGCATCCCCACAAATGCCACTGTAATCACCGAAAGCTTCTTCCATATACTGGCATAACCGGTCCATCTGCTCCCGTTTTTCCGTCAACAGATAAATACTGTGACGTTCTCTCGCCACTGTCCGTAATGCTTCATACGCAAACCGATGCTCCCGTGCCTCATCCAGCCACTGTCTGGATGTCACACCAAGTTCCAACAGGATTTCCTTATCAGAAGGGATCACAAGATCCATGTCATCCAGGCACTGACGCACTACTCCGTCCTCGCCGGCTGTCACGATAGTCCTCATGGAAACAAATTCCACCACATGCAGTCCCTCCGATTTTACATAATGTTCTATTCTATGAAGCGCTTCCCGCAGACTGCAGATATCGATCCGCACACCCGCCAGTTCTTTTCTACTACTCATTTTGTCCCATTTCTTTTATCTTATTTCAGGAATAATTCTCCATTATTCTCCATTGAATCTTTATACAATAATTGTACCCATACGTCAAGTAAAATTCAATTTTAGCCAATAAAATCACGGAACAACCTACATTTTTCGCATTTATGCACAAAGTTATGCACGTTATCAACATTTTTTATGGTGATGATAAAACGGATTGTTTGTATATTCACACCAAATACTATATTTTTTATGATTCATAAAGTTGGATATGCTCATTACGCAGCAGAAAGAATTCAGCCTGTTTTTTCGCAAGGAGCGATTGTTAGCGACTGAGACAAAACAGACTGAATTCTTTCTCACAACTTATATTTGAACCACAAAGAAAACTAATTACATTACGCGACGTACGGCAAGAATGCTTTTAAATGTCGCGGTAGACACTTTAATACCATCACGTGGATTACTTGCATGCACAATCTGTCCACCACCAATATAAATTCCAACATGACCACTGTAACATACAATATCGCCCGGCTGTGCCTCTGAATAGCTTACCCCACGGCCTACGCTGCGTAATGCGGCAGAGGAATGCGGCAGAGAAATTCCATAATGTGCATAAACCTGCATTACGAATCCGGAACAATCCACACCGTTTGTCAGGCTTGTACCGCCCCATACATACGGATTTCCAACGAACTGTAATGCATAACTGATAACAGAGCTTCCAGATCCTGCTTCACTGGATTCGGTCTGTGGTTTTTCTGCATACTGATAAGTATCTTCTACCGTTGCATAATCAGCGGAAATATAGCCTTCTCCATCTGCAGTCTGTACTTTGATCCAGCCTGGTGTCTGCTCATCTGTTACGGAAAGCTGATCTTCCTGTCCAACCAAAGTCACAACAGAAGCGTCTGTGGATGCCTCGCTGCGGACTTTCAATGTCTCTGTGTTTACCTGTGCTTTTCTGCTTTTTACAGAATCAAGCAGCGCCTGGTCGCCAACAGTCAGATACTCTGCTTTTACATATCCGGTAATAGAACCGGATGAAATCTGATACCAGCCATCCTGCTCTCCTGTAATTTCTGCAACTGTATCGTTTTTCATAATTCCCACAACGCTGCTATCTGTAGACGCTTCCTCACGCACATTCAGGTAATTGTCTACCTGTGCAACACCAAGGTTCTGAGCCGCCTGTGCTTCTGCTGCTTCAGTCTGTACATTTGACTGAGCAACCAGCAGGGATACGCCGGAAACAGGTGCTGATGCAGCTGACAGGTCAGCCGGTGCAGCCTGAGCTGTTCCTGCTCCAAGCGTCAACATCAGGGTACTTAACAACAGACAGGCCGTTACTTTTTTATTTCTGGATTTCATAATTTATTTCCTCACAATCGTTTTCTATATATTACTTTTCATTTCATTTGTTACATTTTTGTTACATCAACGTTTGTAATTATAACAACTGCATTTTTAGCTGTCAAGTATTACAGCCCATATATTCCTATATTTTATAGTTTTTTTATAAGTCAAAAAAGAGAAACAGAATTGTAACAATTCCATTTCTCCTCATCTGTTATATGTACTCTCGGAATCTTTTAAATGAAGAATTCTGAGAGTACATTTATCTATTTAGTTCTGATGATTTTGTGAGTGTTCGGAATGATCCGAATTTGCCTGTTCCACTGCGGATGTCACGGCATCCAAAATCTGATCCAACATCCCCTCTCCCGTATGCACGTTGCATACCTCTGTCGGCATTTTGTCCGCACCGGAAGCACCTTTTACAAAGGCTTTTGTCTCTTTGCTGCTATCCGGGCAATAATCACCGGCCAGCAGTCCGGAATCTTTGCAGATCACCGCCGTCTGGTGCAGATCACATTTTTCGGAAGGTTCTGTCCCTTCTTCAAAGTATTCCGTAGTCACTTTCGGACAAACCCCTTTGATAGCAAGTTTTCCGGAAATCTGACACACGCTGCTCTCCACCACATCATCCGGCTGCTTAAATTCTTTATACTCCAGTCCCTCATGCAAGCTCTTCATAATGTTGCGCCAGAGAATCTTGGGAGAACGATTGGATTCCAGTTCGGAATTATCGTCATAGCCACACCATACCACGCCGGTATAATAAGGCGTATATCCTGCAAACCAGGCATCCCGGGCAGCCTCTGTGGTTCCGGCTGTACCGGTTTTTCCGGCAATCGGCATCGTCTCGAAATCCGCAAGTTTTCCGCTTCCTTTTTCCACAACATCTTCCATGGCGGAAGTCAGAAGAAATGCGGTGCTGTCCTTGATCACACGGTGTTTCTTCGGTTTTTTCTCCAGAAGCAAATTACCGTCCTGATCCAGAATCTTCGTATATAATACAGGTTCTTTGTAAACACCCTGATTTGGCATAACTTCAAAAGCGGCTGTCAGTTCAAGGTTGCTGACACTGCCGACACCAAGTGGCAGGGATTCAACTGCGTCATCCTTTGTCAGTGTGGAAATACCAAATTTCTTCGCCATCTCATAACCGGTCTGCGGCGTAATATCTTCCACCGTCTTGATGGCAACCACGTTAACAGAATCCTGAATTGCTTCCCGAATGCTTGTGTAACCACGGTATTTTCCATCTGCATTGTGAACCGTCTGACCGGATTTATAAGTGATCGGCTCATCCAGCACGGTCGTCGCCAACGTATATTTTCCACTTTCAAGTGCAGGCGCATACGCAGTCAGGATTTTAAATGTGGAACCCGGCTGGCGAGTCGTTCCCGATGCACGGTTCAGTGTCTTGCTGGCTGTCTTTTCTCCACGGCCGCCAACCAGCGCTTTCACCTGGCCGGTACTCTGGTCAATGATCGTCACGGAAGCCTGTGGCTGTACCGTAAATATCACCTTTTCGCCCACCACAATGCCGCCGTCCTGCAATAATGCTTCCCGATATCCATCAATGGCATCCTGCGCATCCGACTCTGAGGAATAATTCAGGTTATAATTTTCGTATTGTTTTTTATAATAGGCTAACAAGCTCTGCTCATTGAAATGTTCCACAGCTCCATCCGTCTGCTGGATCGACAACGCGTAGGAAAATGACACTTTATTGCGGATATCATAATTGCTGTCATTATTCACCTGCGTATCACAAACAGCCTGAATTTTCGGATCCTGTGTGGAGTAAATCGTGAGACCGCCACTGTAAAGTGCTTTATATGCCTGCGCTTCAGAATATCCAAGCTCTTCCTGCAGATCCTCAATGATCTCATCTGTCAGGGAATCCACAAAATATGAGGTGATATTCGTACCGCTGTTTTCCCACTTTGTATTGTTTTCCTGAATTCTGTCATACACATTATCCGCCAGTGCAGCTTCATACTGTGCATCATCAATATACCCCTGATTTTTCATGTTTTTCAACACTTTTTCCCGGCGCACAGCATTGTTATCCGGATGCGAAATCGGATTGTATTTGGACGGATTCTGGGTAATTCCCGCGATCACAGCACACTCCGACAGGTTCAGTTCCGATACATCCTTGCCAAAATAGCGGCGGGACGCAGCTTGAACGCCCAGTGTATTCTGCCCAAGGTTGATGGTATTCAGGTAATTTTCCATGATCCAGTCCTTGGACACTTTTTTCTCCAGCTCCATGGCCAGATACTGTTCCTGCAATTTACGTTTTACACGCTGGCTGGAATCTTCGGTAGTCCAGCCTTCAAATACATTATTTTTCAACAGCTGCTGCGTAATCGTGCTGGCACCTTCTGAAAAATGTCCCGTTGTCAATCCTTTCGCAGCTGCACGGACGATTCCCCGCAGGTCAATTCCGTTGTGTTCATAAAAACGTTCATCCTCAATAGCTACAAACGCATACTGCAGATCCACCGGGATCTCATTCAGCGTCACATAGACACGGTTTGAGCCGGTTCCCACCAGCTGTGCCGTCACATTTCCATTCGCGTCCAGCACGGTAGACATATAGCCCGACGGTGTCGCATCAATCTCATTAATATCCGGTGCTTCCGCAATCATCTGCTCTACATACCGATAGCCACGGTAACCGCCATAGCCAAGTCCAATCACAAAAATAAGCAATATGATCAGCAGCGTCAATGATTTGACCTTCCGGCGCATCACCGCACCACGGGATGTCAGATTCCAGCGTTTCCGTGCAGCCTGCTTCCTTCCATAATTCATATATTTCCTCCAGTCTTATATTGCCTATCTTACCATTAATGCGATATACTGTCTATATTCAGAGCCATGCAGATTTACAAAAAAGTGTAAATCATGCTTGCATGAATGCGCACTTTTTGCAGTAAATCTATTTGGCGAGAAGCCACATCGAGATGAAGCATGACGGAATCGAGATGGCTCTGAATATAGACATATCTAGTCAGAGCCATGCAGATTTACAAAAAGAAAGGAACACCATGAGTTATAAAGTATTATATCAGGCCGGTCAGGGCGAAATCGAAGAAAAAAAATCCCGTTTCATCGCCCACACCCTTCCTGTCAGTTCGGAAGAAGAAGCCGTCACCTTCTTAAATAAGATAAAAAAAGAGTATTGGGATGCACGCCACAACTGCCATGCCTATACCATAGGAAAAAACAATGAATGTACCCGCTGCAGCGATGACGGGGAACCTTCCGGCACTGCCGGCCGTCCGATCCTGGATGTACTGCTCCGGGAAGAGATCCACAACTGTATCGTTGTCGTGACCCGGTATTTTGGCGGCACACTGCTTGGCACCGGCGGCCTGGTGCGGGCTTATCAGGCCGCGGCTCAGGCAGGACTGGCAGCAAGTACCATCATTGAAAAGCAGTTCGGACATAAATTACATGTAACTACAGATTACAATGGCATTGGAAAACTCCAATATCTGGTTGCGCAGAACCAGATTTTCACTCTGGATACACAATATACCGACAATGTTACCCTGGATTTAATGATTCCAGAAGAAAAATTCATGAATTTTTGTGCTGAAATTACAGAAGTGACCAGTGGACGTGCTGTTATGGATTCAGAAGATTTGGTGGAATTTGGTGTCGTTGATGGTGAAATCATTTTTTAGCTTTTCATTTTCGCACACTTTCATTTTGTTGCCAAAGTGTCAGATTATTGCATGAAATAAGCAAAAAATTCAAACGCAGTTTTTTCAAAAAAGGGGTTGCAATCCTTGGTGACTTGCCCTATAATAACACTTGTCGACAGGACATGAGGAAAACAACTCAAAAACCTCAGCGACAAGTAATGGCCCATCGCCAAATGGTAAGGCAACGGACTCTGACTCCGTCATTTCAAGGTTCGAATCCTTGTGGGCCAGCTGTAAAAAAAGCACCATGCAAATGGTGCTTTTTTGTTAACTAAAAGTGGATGATTGATGTATTCTGCTTCATCCGGTTTACATCTGCATTTTCAAGGAGGACGTTTTTTATGTATCAATTTAAGAGTCGCGTCAGATTCAGTGAAGTGGATAGTCATCTTAACATGACACTGCCATCTATCATCAATTATTTTCAGGACTGTAGCACGTTCCATTCAGATTCCATCGGACTGGGTATTGAGATTATGACAGCGCAGGGATATGCTTGGATTCTTTCTTCCTGGCAGATTATTATCAACCGTTATCCACGATTTGGTGAAGAAATCACGATCAGCACATGGGCACATGGCTGGAAAGCCTTTTTCGGATACCGTAATTTCAAAATGGAGGATGCAAACGGAAATATCCTGGCCTATGCTAATACAAACTGGATTTACATGAATATCAGAACCGGACGCCCAGAACGGATTCCAAAAGAAGTCAGCGACCTCTATGCCTGCGAACCGGCAATTCCTATGGTGGAAGCCTCCCGCAAGATTGCACCTGTCACAGAAGGCATCAGCCTTGCCCCGATTCAGGTACATAAATACGACATTGATTCCAACAATCATGTCAACAATGAGCGCTATGTTCCGATGGCAATGGAATGTCTGCCAGCTGGCTTTATCATCCGCCAGTTTCGGGTAGAATATCGCAATTCTGCGGTATACGGTGATACAATCTACCCATTATATCATCAAGAGGGCGATACATTAAAAGTATCCCTCAATGATGCCGAATGCAAACCTTATGCTATCGTAGAGTTCCAGAGCACAATTTAATTTTACACAACCAGAAAGGACGGAAACACAACATGAAATTAGGAGAAAAACAGACACTTACCGTAGTAAAACAGGTAGACTTCGGTGTTTACCTTGCAGAACAGCAGGATGATGAAACCCGCGTACTGCTCCCGGCAAAGCAAGTTCCAGAAGGAACAAAGCTGCACGATAAACTGGAAGTCTTCTTATATAAAGACTCCAAAGATCGTCTGATTGCCACTAGAAATGAACCTAAACTGACGCTGGGCGGTTTTGCCGTTCTGAAAGTTGTTCAGGTAACACAGATCGGTGCATTTCTTGACTGGGGACTGGAAAAAGATCTTCTACTTCCCTTCAAAGAGCAGCTTCGTAAGGTCAGAGAAGGCGACGAAGTACTTGTTGCTCTTTATATTGACAAAAGTAATCGTCTCTGTGCCACCATGGAAGGTATCTATCATCTGCTCTCTACCGATTCTCCATACAAAAAAGGAGACACGGTAACCGGACGTGTATATGAATTCAGTGACAACTTCGGGACTTTCGTCGCAGTAGATGATAAATATTCTGCCCGCATTCCCGGATTTGAAAACACTACTACCTTAAAGATCGGTGATATCATTGAAGCAACTGTCACAAACCGCAAACCGGATGGAAAATTGGATCTGACCATTCGTGCCAAAGCTTATGTTCAGATGAACAAAGATGCCGAAGATGTATTAAGAATCATCGATGAATACGGTGGTGTCCTTCCATTTAACGATAAAGCTTCACCGGAAATTATCAAACGCGAAGCTCACATGAGCAAAAACGCCTTCAAACGTGCCGTTGGCCACCTTTATAAAGAACGTCTGATTGAATTTACAGATAAGGGGATCCGACGGGTATAATGAATCAATCAAATAGCAGACCTGCAGAAAAATACAGTCTGGATCTGTGTAAATTCATCATGGCATTTGCAGTCATTGCAATTCACACAGATCCACTGGTTGACTGCAGCAATACTGCCATGTCCAGAATCGGATACCTGTTTCTGTCCATGGCAGTTCCATTTTTCTTCCTTACCTCCGGATATTTGCTGGCAGCCAAATTGCAGTACCCATTTTCCGGGCAGGAAGACCTTTTTAAAATCAGACGCTATATGACGAAGATCTTAAAAATGTACCTGATTTGGACACTTTTGTATCTCCCAATGGCACTCTGGCATTTTGTTGCTGCAGGAAAAACATTACATCGTGCCATTCAGCTCTACATTCAGGGATTTTTCTTTGTCGGTCAACAATATAATTCCTGGCCTTTATGGTATCTTCTGTCGACTTTTTATACACTTGGAGTTTTGTACCTGCTGTTAAAACACAAAGCTCCACCTACAGCGTTGTTGCTGGTAAGTGGAATTTCCGCGGTTATCAGTTTTTCCATTGACGCACTGATTGCCTCCCCGGATCACTTTTCAACAACTATACAGGCACTTTTACCACTCATACGCCATACCGTACAACACGGCCGAATTTTTACCGGTGGGATTTATCTTCCTCTTGGTATGTTGCTTGCCTATCGAAAATTTCCTGCTCTCCTGAACAGAATCCTGCTCCCCGCCGGATGCATTGCCAGCTTTCTGGCCCACATATCCGTTGTCGATTCCTGTCTTCTGATTGTTATTTCCATCAGTTTTTTCGGTATTGTGGAAAATTTTTCATTAAAGGAACACCGCATTTATCACTTCATGCGTCAGTCCAGTATGATTCTGTACCTAATCCACATGTACATCTGGAGTATTTATTATAAACTTCAGTATAAGCATAAGGATCATGGCATTGATGATTTTCTGATCACCGCTATGCTTACTTTTGTGCTGTCTGCACTTTTTATCTTGTTAAAAAACAGACGTTCAAAATTAAAATCAGAACTTTTTACAAAAGTTTCTTCCAACTGAAAAAGAACCGGAATTTGACTTCCGGTTCTTTTTCGATTGATGTATATACTAACTAAGGGGATTAGATAATACCGTTTTTTAAACCTCAAAGATGAGATCGCCGTAAGACGGCATCGGCCATACTTTCTTATCAACGATAATCTCAAGTTTATCGATCGGAGCACGAAGCTCTGCCATAGCAGTTGTAACTTCATCACGATAGTAAGCAGCACGCTCTGCACCATCACCCATGGTCAGACCTTTATCTGTCACATCTTCCAGTTTTGCCAGCGCAACTTTTGTATCAGATAATAATGCGGATGCCTCCTGTAATAACTCTGTCTGAACACTGATATCACAATCACATGCAGCTTTTACTGCATTAATAGATTCTGCCAGAGAAGTGATGTATTTAATAACGGACGGAATCAGCGTCTTGCTTGTGATATTGATCATAGCTCTCGCTTCAATGTTGATCTCTTTTGCATAGATTTCATACTGAATCTCTTCACGGGACTCTAACTCTGCTTTTGTAAATACGCCGAATTTTTCAAACATATCTACTGACTTTTCTGTAGTCAGTGCCGGGATTGCATCTACCATGGATTTGATATTTGGTAATCCTCTGCGCTCTGCCTCTTCTACCCATGCATCAGAATATCCGTCGCCATTGAAGATGATTCTCTGATGCTCTGTCAGATATTTCTTGATCAGATCATGTGCTTTTTCTTTTACATCTTCTGCTTTTTCCAGTTCATCGCAAACTTCTTCAAAAGCTTCCGCAACAATGGTATTTAATACAACGTTTGGCGCAGAAATGGAATCCTGAGAACCAACCATACGGAACTCAAATTTGTTTCCTGTAAATGCAAACGGTGATGTTCTGTTTCGGTCTGTTGCATCTTTTGCAAGATCCGGCAGAGAATCTACACCTGTCTGTAATACACCACCTTTTAAGGAGTGTGTTGCAGAACCTGTGCTGATAAGCTGTGTGATCACATCATCAAGCTGCTCGCCAAGGAATACAGAGATGATTGCTGGTGGTGCCTCGTTTGCTCCAAGTCTGTGATCATTTCCAACATCTGCTGCAGACCAGCGAAGAAGATCTGCATGATCATCTACTGCTTTCAGGATGCAGGCAAGTACCAGAAGGAACTGAATGTTCTCATGCGGTGTTTTGCCCGGCTCTAACAGATTAATTCCATCATCTGTTGTGATAGACCAGTTATTATGTTTACCAGAACCATTGACACCATCAAATGGTTTCTCGTGAAGCAGACACTGAAGGCCATGCTCATTTGCTTTCTTTTTCAGTACTTCCATAACCAGATGGTTGTGATCCAGAGCAAGATTACATGTCTCATAAATCGGAGCCAGCTCATGCTGTGCCGGAGCAACCTCATTATGCTGTGTCTTGGCCGGAACACCCAGTTTCCACAGCTCTTTATTTACATCTTTCATAAATGCAGCGATACGCGGGCGGATGCTTCCAAAGTAATGGTCATCCATCTCCTGTCCTTTCGCCGGCATGGAGCCAAATAAAGTACGGCCAGTATAAATCAAATCTTTTCTTCTTAAATATTTTTCTTTATCTACCAGAAAATACTCCTGCTCAGAACCAACAGATGGAGTGACTTTCTTGGAAGTTGTATTTCCAAATAATCTCAGTAAACGTAAGGACTGTGTGTTGATTGCCTGCATGGAACGAAGTAACGGTGTCTTCTGATCCAATGCCTCTCCTTTGTAAGAGCAGAACGCTGTCGGAATACAAAGCGTAGCACCTGCTGCATCATGTCTTACGAATGCATAAGAAGTACAATCCCAGGCTGTATAACCTCTGGCCTCACAAGTTGCACGAAGTCCGCCTGATGGGAAGGAAGATGCATCCGGTTCACCTTTGATCAGTTCTTTACCGGAAAAGCTCATCAATACTTTACCCTGCTCGTTCGGAGCAGTGATAAATGAATCATGCTTCTCTGCTGTCACGCCTGTCAGCGGCTGGAACCAATGGGTATAATGTGTTGCACCCTGCTCAATTGCCCATTCCTTCATTTCATGTGCAATAATATCTGCAGTTGCAAGATCCAGATCTGTTCCCTCTTTGATGGTCTCCTGCAATTTCTGATACACTTTTTTTGGAAGTCTTTCCTTCATTACAGTGTCATTGAATACATTTTCACCGAAAATATCAGTGACTTTGAAATATTCACTCATCTTCTTGATTCCTCTCTTTTCTCAATTTTTTACATTTCCCCTGAGTATATACTGATCTGCTTCCGTTTCTCATTCTGCTTTTACTTACTGTCTAATCTGGGAGTCGTCTCACATCTGATATATCCGGAGCAATTCTGCTATACTGAATGATCAAAAATATCTTTTTATAGCAGAAAAGGGTATTCCACCATTTGTTGGAACACCCTTGTTCAGCACGTATTCATGTCTTGCAACTACCATAGTACATATTTCTGGAAATTGCAAGAGGCCGAAAACATTTTTGTCCATTTCAACAATTATGAGTTGTAAAATGCTAATTTTTCGTAACTTTTTACAAATTCTCAGGCTTTGTCAATAGAACCAAAAATCTCCATTTTCTCTTTTACTTTAGCTTTGATAGCATCGAATCCAGGAGCAAGTAATTTTCTAGGATCGAATCCTTTACCTACCAGGTCTTTGCCTTCTTCGATATATTTTCTTGTAGCTTCAGCGAATACAAGCTGGCATTCTGTATTTACGTTGATCTTTGCAACACCAAGAGAGATTGCTTTCTTGATCATGTCATCCGGAATACCTGTACCACCATGAAGTACTAACGGCATATCGCCTGTCTTCTGCTGGATTGCATCCAGAGTCTCAAAGCTTAATCCAGCCCAGTTTTCCGGATATTTTCCGTGAATGTTACCAATACCTGCTGCAAGCATTGTTACGCCAAGATCAGCGATTGCTTTACACTCATCCGGATCAGCACACTCGCCCATTCCGATTACACCGTCTTCTTCGCCACCGATGGAACCAACTTCTGCCTCAAGAGATAATCCTTTCTCTTTGCAAACAGCAACAAGCTCTTTTGTCTTGGCAACGTTCTCCTCGATCGGATAATGAGAACCGTCAAACATTACAGATGAGAAACCAGCGTCGATACATTTGTAGCAAGCTTCATAGCTGCCGTGATCCAGATGTAATGCAACCGGAACTGTGATATTTAATTCTTCCAGCATTCCGTTTACCATACCAACAATAGTCTTGTAGCCTGTCATGTATTTGCCGGCACCTTCAGATACACCAAGAATAACCGGAGAGTTATTCTCCTGAGCAGCTAACAGAATTGCTTTTGTCCACTCAAGGTTATTGATGTTGAACTGACCAACTGCATAATGACCTGCTTTTGCTTTTTCAAGCATTTCTTTTGCTGAAACTAACATAATGAGATCCTCCATTTGTTTAAAAAATATTGTTAATATAATAACATTATAACCGTATCTATCCAAAAAAGAAAGTATTATTTTTCAACCATAAAACTTATCCGTCGGCAGCGGTTTAAAATTTCCACTTCTTTGTGTTCTCCGCCGTACTCGCCATCCAGGGTCCACGGCACATAATCATCGCACCGAAGCTTGATGTGATCTGTCTTGTACGTATAGATATAAGGCGTCTCGATGTCCTTTGGCATTACAAGATTTGCCAGAATCTCGTTTAACTGTATCGGGTTCTGCGGCATTTTTATTAATGTCACCTCAAATTCACCATCATCCAGTTTTACGTTGTTTCCGGTCATATTTTTCATACCTCCAACGGAAACGGAATTTGTGATCATACCGTAAATAAATTCATCCCGGATCGTCTCTCCATTTACTTCCACTTCCAGATAATAGGATGGAATGTCGTACAGCCGCTTTGCACTTTCCAGAATATAGGCCACATGACCGAAGATATTTTTCAACTTCTGATTTGTCATATAAGAAACATCTGTAAAAAGTCCAAAGGCTGCGATATATACGAAATAGTCTTCGTTAAATTCTCCTACATCACACGGAAATGGCTGGCCATTTACCGCTACATCTGCAGCCCGGAGCATATTTTTCGGAATTTTTAAAGATTGAGCAAAATCATTGGTACTTCCTGCCGGAATATATCCGATGGGCGCGATACCATCACACTGCATCATTCCGGTGACAACTTCGTCCAGAGTTCCATCGCCGCCACTGCACACGATCATATCATATTCTTCCGCGCATTCTTCCACTTTTCGCACAGCATCTGCTTTTCCCTGAGTCGGATGAATCGTTACCTCATACCCACTTTTTACAAATGTGTCCACGATGGACATCAGCTGATTTCGAATCTGTCCCTTTCCGGATCTCGGATTAAATATAAATAATAATTTTTTCTTATCCATTTGACTTCTCCTCTTCGGACCTCAGGCTTTCTGCAATTTCTTTCAACTTTCTGAGTCTGTGATTCACTCCGGATTTTCCCACCGGCGGATCCAGATATGCCCCAAGTTCCTGTAATGATACGTCCGGATGATCCAGCCGCACCTGCGCCATCTCCCGGATGGCAGACGGAATCTGCTCTAATCCGAGATGTTCTTCTATATAATGAATATCCTCCACCTGTCTGGCCGCAGTCTTCACCATCTTGTTGATATTTGCGGAATCGCAATTTGACTGCCGGTTGGCACTGTTTCGCATATCCTTGATAATGCGGATATTTTCCAGCTCCATCAGCGATTTGTGTGCTTCCATCACATTCAGGATTTGAATGATCTCCTCACTGTCTTTCAGATAAACCACCGGCTTTTGCTTCCGCATGATCAGCTTCGCCTTGATTTCAAAAAAACGCATCTGCTCTTTCAGAAACTCTGCCGTTGCCCTGTCATCACAGACAATTTCAAAATGATAAGATTTTCCCGGATCACTCATGGATCCTCCGCTCAAAAATGCCCCGCGGATGTAAGCCCGTCTGCTCTCAACAGACTGCAGCAGATTTCCCGGATTCGCCTGTGCGCTCCAAACGCAGATATCCATCAACGCCCGCTGAAGTTTTTTCCGCTCTGGTCTTTCCTCGGAATAAAGCATGTCCTCCGGCCGCTCTGACAACAATATAAAATACTGGTTATTTCGGCCGGCTCCGTGCCGTCGTATCTCAAGCTGCACCTGAATATCAAAAGCGCGTTTGATCAGTTTGACATATGTCTTTGCCAGCACAACATTTTCTGTTTCGAAAAAAACTGCCAAACTGTCCTCTTCCCGAAGGATCCTGCCACAAAACCGGATGATCGCCATCAGTTCCGCCCGGACACTTTCTTTACTGTCCGGAATCAGCCGCCCGATTTCCTCTTTCATTTCCCCTGAAAAAGACATGGTTCTAATACTCCCTTAAATTACTTTCCTCGCTTTGCGTCTTTCTCGATATCACGATGTTCCACACGCAAACCATATTTCTGATTTTTCTGTAATCTCTGACAGATCGCATTGGCCAGTGTCACAGAACGGTGCTTTCCGCCGGTACAGCCAATAGCAATAACCAGCTGATTTTTTCCTTCTTTGATATAATTCGGAATCAGAAACCGGATCATATCCTCCAGTTTATCCAGAAACATACCTGCTTCCGGACTGTTCATGACAAACTGCTGAATCTCCGGATCATTTCCGGTCTTTGGCCTCAATTCTTCCAGATAATACGGATTCGGCAGAAAACGCACGTCAAATACCAAATCTGCATCTGCTGGAATGCCATACTTGAATCCAAAAGAAAGCACCGTCACATAAATATTGTCATACTCCCGCTTTTCCAGGAAAATATTTTCAAGTGCGGCATGCAACTCCCTGGTGAGCAGCTGACTCGTATCAATGATATAATCAGCCATTTCTTTCAGAAAACCGATCTGTCTGCGCTCCATTTCAATGCCTTTTTCCACCCGGTCATTTCCTGCCAGCGGATGCGCCCTTCGAGTCTCTTTGTATCGTTTTACAAGTACCTGCTCTGAGGCATCCATAAAAAGAATCCGAATCACGTTTCCGTTATTCCGCAGGTCTGCAATAATCTGTTTCAGCTGTTTCAAAGAACTTCCGTTTCGGATATCCAGGCCAAACGCGATCCTCTGATACTGTGTCTCACCGGAATCAGCAAACTCCGTAAATTTTTCCAACAGCGGAATCGGAAAATTATCCACGCAAAAATATCCGATATCTTCCATAATTTTCAGCGCGGTTGATTTCCCGGCTCCTGACATTCCTGTTACGATCACATACTCCATACTGTTGCCCACCTTTTTGTACATTTACCCACACTTTCAAGTCGAACGCTCGTGAGACTTGGTGCGTGATTCTGGTCAGCGAAAGCTGACATATTCTTATCAGAATCACTGCACATCTACACTTCGTTCCGGTCGGCGCAAAACCATTGTCTCCCAGACAATGTGCGCCCTCGCGGAGCGTTTATCTCAGTCGGAGATTGTACTCCCACTGAGAAAGACTTGTTATTACTCACCACTTGCAGAAGTGGGAGTCTTCTCGACTGAGATAAAAATGTCTGTCTCCGTTTCCCCCTTATGCTTAAAAATCTCCGATTTTTTTCACTTCCGGTTCGAGACGGACACCAGATTTTTCAAACACGATGCCGGATACCTGATCCATCAAATTGCAGATATCCGCAGATGTGGCATGATCACGGTTGATCACAAATCCACAGTGCTTTTCCGATACCTGGGCACCGCCCACCTGAAATCCGCGAAGTCCCGCATCCTGGATCAGTTTTCCTGCAAAATATCCTTCCGGACGTTTGAAGGTACTTCCTGCACTCGGGTACTCCAACGGCTGTTTGCTGACACGTTTTTCTTTCAGGTCATCCATGATGGCCTGAATTTCTTCCGGTTTGCCCGGCTGCAGTTCCAGAACCGCCTGAATGACAAGATAACCGCGTTCCGGCACAATGCTGTGACGGTAGGACAGATCCAGTTCTTCCACAGAAAGTGTCTGCAACTCGCCTTCCGGTGTCAGAACCGTTACTTCTTTTAATATATCTTTCATCTCACCGCCGTAGGCGCCTGCATTCATCACCACCGCGCCGCCAAGACTGCCTGGGATTCCGGATGCAAATTCCATCCCGGTCAGCGCCGCCTGCGCCGCTTTTGAAGCAATGCTGGAAAGCATTGCCCCTGCGCCTGCGGTAATCGACGTTCCGTCGATTTCAATCTCAGCAATCTGTCTGCCAATTTCCAGGACGACGCCGCGGATACCGCCGTCGCCCACCAGCAGATTGCTTCCATTTCCGATCACCGTCCATGGCTGTCCTGCCTTACGGCACGCATCCAGGATACGGCTGATCTGTTCCGCCTTCGGTGTCACCAGCACGTCCGCCGGTCCGCCGGTACGAAATGTCGTATGTCTGCTCATCGGTTCCTGCACAAATACAAATTCCGCTCCGCAGATATCACACAAAGTTTCATATATTTCCTGATTCATGCTCTGCTCCACTCTATTATGCATCTTTTAAAAATGCTTTGTAACCGCATTTCGCTTCATACAGGTCTGCTTTGCTGATAATCTCCCATGGGGCATGCATGTTTAGCACTGCTACACCACTGTCGATAACCTGCATATTGTAGTTTCCAAGGATATAAGCGATCGTTCCGCCGCCGCCCTGATCTACTTTACCAAGTTCCGCTGTCTGGAAGTATACCTGATTGTCATCCATGATCTTGCGGATCTCAGCTACATACTCAGCGCCTGCATCGTTGGAACCGGATTTTCCTCTGGATCCTGTGTATTTGTTGAACACCAGACCTCTTCCAAAATATGCTGCATTTTTCTTTTCCATGACACTCGGATAGTTCGGATCAAACGCAGCACTTACATCAGAAGAAAGTACTTTGGAATTCTGCAGTGCACGGCGCAGTTTTAATTCATTGTAATCTCCGCATGCGTTCATAACTTCTGCAGTCATATTTTCAAAGAAACGGGACTGCATTCCGGTTGCACCAACGCTTCCGATCTCTTCTTTGTCCACCAGAAGGCATACACTTGTGCGCTCCGGTTTATCCATCTCAAGGATTGCGGAGAATGATGGGTATGCGCATACACGGTCATCATGTCCATAACCCATGATCATGCTGCGGTCAAAGCCGTAATCTCTGGCCGGTCCTGCCGGAACAATCTCAATTTCAGCAGACAGAAAGTCTTCTTCCTCCACACCATAAGTCTCTTTTAAGATATTCAGTACGTTGGCCTGAACCAGCTGTTTTGTTTTCTTCTCTTCCTCTGTCTTTGCCTCTAATGGCATACTTCCCACAAGAATATCCAGTGCCTCGCCCTCGATCACTTTTGCAGCTTTTTTCTCCAGCTGGTCTCCGGAAAGATGTATCAGCAGATCACTGACACCAAATACCGGATCTTCCGGTTTCTCACCGATGCTGATGGTTACAACAGAACCGTCTTTTTTCGCAATGACACCGTGCATAGCAAGCGGAAGTGTTACCCACTGATATTTCTTTACGCCGCCATAGTAATGGGTGTCAAGTAATGCCATATCAGTGTCCTCGTACAACGGATTCTGTTTTAGGTCCAGACGAGGGGAATCGATATGTGCGCCAAGGATGTTCATGCCCTCTTCCATCGATTTCTGTCCAATGATGTACATGGCAAAACTTTTCCCTTTGTTGTCTGCAAATACACGGTCTCCGGATTTCAATGTGATGCCTTTTTCGATCACTTCTTCCATATCCCGGAACCCCGCTGCAGCTGCACGTTTCTTTAATTCAGACACGCACTCGCGCTCTGTCTTACAGTCAGAAATAAACTGACGGTATTCTTCACCATAAGCAAATACTGCTGTTTTCTCATCCTCTGTATATTTTTTCCATGCGTTTTTTCGCTCCATATTGTTACACTCCTTTTATTAAATTTCCGTAGAATTTCCGTTTTTCAGATTATTTTCTACTCTTCGATATAATTCTTTTGCTGCGTTATATCCCATCTTCTTCTGTCTGTGGTTTGCAGCCGCGGCCTCACAGATTACAGCCAGATTTCGTCCCGGACGAATCGGAATAGAGTGGCACACGATATTGTTGCCAAGGATTTCTGCATATTCCTCTTCCAGCCCCAGGCGGTCATATTCTTTGTCTTTCTTCCAGTCTTCCAGTTTGATGACCAGATCGATGGTCTGCGATTCCTTGACACATTCTACACCGAACAGAGTCTTTACATCAATGATTCCGATACCCCGCAGTTCGATAAAGTACCGCGTAATATCCGGCGATGTACCAACCAATGTGTTGTTGTTGATCTTGCGGATTTCCACCACATCATCCGTGACAAGACGGTGTCCACGGCGGATCAGTTCCAGGGCAGCCTCACTTTTTCCAATGCCGCTCTCACCCATGATCAGAACACCTTCGCCGTAAATATCAACCAGTACACCATGAATAGAAATACACGGTGCCAATTTTGCTGTCAGATAATAAATTGCCTCTGCAACCACATTAGAGGTCGCATCCATAGATCCGAGAATTGGAATTCCCCGTTCTCCTGCGATCTGCAGCACTTCCTCATCCGGCTCATATCCCCTGCACATGATCACGCATGGCACGTTAAAGCCAAGAAGTTTGCGGTAACGATCGGTCTTCACTTCATCTCCCAATGTCTCCAGATATGATTTCTCTACCATCCCGATGGCCTGAATCCGTTCCTCTGCAAAATGTTCAAAATAACCGGCCAGTTCCAATGCCGGACGGTTGATCTCAGATGTCGTGATCATTCGTTTTGACATATCCACACATGGGGTGAAGCACTTAAATTTCATCTTTTCTGCTAACTGTTGTACACTGACTCCCTGCATTATCGTTTCTCCATTTCTGTATAATTTGTAGTAACTGTTACATACTATTTTTTTATTCTTTTGTGCATCTCTGTAATCCGCCGGAGGCTATATCAGATGTGAGATTGACTCTCACCACTGATACTAATTTGTTGCTCACGCCTATAAAGGCAAGAGACAGCTCACATCTGATAGTATACCACTTTTTTACTGCTTATGGAAGAATTGGTATACAGACTGCGCGGCTTTTTCATTCATGCCATCCACTTCCCTCAACTGTTCCACCGACGCCCCTCGGATTTTCTCCAGCGACTGGAATTGCCGCATCAGTGCTTTTCTCCTCGTCTCACCGATATTCGGGATATCATCCAACACTGAATGCACCTGCTGTTTGCTGCGCAACGAACGGTGATACTCGATGGCAAAACGATGTGCTTCATCCTGGATACGAGTAATCAGGCGAAATCCTTCTGAATGCCGGTCAATCGGTATTTCCTCATTGTTATAATACAGTCCCCGGGTTCTGTGGTGATCGTCTTTTACCATACCGCATACCGGAATCGCCAGTTTTAATTCATCCAGTACTTCCAGTGCAATATTTACCTGACCTTTTCCACCATCCATCAGGATCAGATCCGGAAACTTGGTAAAACTGCCGTATTCCTGCGCCAGATTTTTTTCTTTGTTCAGCACCCGTTCTTCCATTCCATGGGTAAAACGCCGGATCAGCACTTCCCGCATGGATGCGTAATCATCCGGTCCTGTCACTGTTTTTAACTTAAATTTTCGATAATCACTTCGGCATGGTTTTCCACGCTCATAGACAACCATAGATCCAACGGATTCAAATCCGTTTGTATTGGAAATATCATATGCCTCCATCCGTTTGACATAACCAAGATCAAGCAATTCTGCAATTTCTTTGACTGCTCCGATGGTCCGTCCTTCTTCTCGCCGGATCTTCTCCTTATCCTGGGTCAGCACCATAACCGCATTCTGTTCTGCAAGTTCCACGAGTTTTTCCCGCTGTCCCTTTTTCGGCACGCGGATATATACTTTCTGGCCACGCTTTGCAGACAACCATTCCGCCACTACTTCCGCATCGTTAATCTCCATCGGAAGCATGATCTCCTTTGGCACAAAGGGCGTTCCCGCATAATACTGACTGATGAATGTAGACAATACTTCTTTCTTCGTATCCTCGGTTCCGATGGTCACATGAAAATGCTCCCTGCCGATGAGTCTTCCCTCCCGGACAAAAAAGACTTGCACCACCGCATCCCGGTCATCCATGGCCAGTGCCAGAATATCACGATCTTCTCCGTCAAAACTGGTGATCTTCTGCTTCTGTGCCACCTGACGTACACTGGTCAACAGATCCCGGAATTCCATGGCTTTCTCAAATTCCAGCGCCTCCGATGCTGCCTGCATCTTCTCCTCAAGGTCTTTGATCACTGGTGCAAAATTACCGTTCAGCAGTTCCATGGCTCCGCGGATCTGCAAGCGATAGTCTTCCTTTGATGTATATCCCTGGCAGGGAGCCTGACACTGATGGATGTGATAATTCAGGCAGGGACGCTCTTTTCCGATATCTCTCGGAAGCGTCCGGTTGCAGGTACGGATCTGAAACAGTTTCTGCACCAGTTCAATGGTATCTTTCACCGCTCCGGCACTGGTGTACGGTCCGTAATACTTGGACTTGTCTTTTTTCATCTGTCTGGAAAACAGTACTCTCGGATAGGCTTCCCCCAGCGTCACTTTGATATACGGATATGTTTTGTCATCCTTCAACATCGTATTATATTTTGGTCGATGCTCCTTAATCAGGTTGCACTCCAGAACCAGCGCTTCCAGCTCGGAATCCGTCAGGATATATTCGAAATGGTCGATATGTGTGACCATCTTTTCGATTTTGGGTCCCTTATTCCGACTCGTCTGAAAATACTGCCGCACCCGGTTGCGCAGACTGATAGCTTTTCCGATATAAATGATAGCATCCCGGTCGTCATGCATGATGTAGACTCCCGGATGATCCGGCAGCTTTTTCAATTCTTCTTGAATATCAAATAGTTTCTCTGTTCCCATAAGTATTTTCAATCCTCTTGAAATCCCCAAACGGTCAGGGCAGAAAATTTCTTCTCCACTCTGACCGTTTCTGTCATATGATTACTATTTATCCCATAATCGAACATTCGATTACTTTTATGTTTTACTCTTCAAAAGCCTCATCCGGCGCAACCGGCTCATTTTCAGAAAATATTGTCTCATTTTCTGCAGTTTCAGCATTCTGCGGCTCTTCCTGTGCAGATACCTCTTCTGCTTCCACATCGATCGGCTCTTTTCCTTCTGTCATCTCTTTGAAGATGTCCATAAATTCTTTACCTGTAATGGTCTCATGCTCATACAGATATCCTGCGATCCGCTCCAGAACTTCACGATGGCTTAACAGCATTTCTTTTGCTGTGTCGTATGCTTTCTGCAGCATCACTTTTACAACTTCATCTACTTTTGCAATAGTCTCGTCACCACAATTTGTCACTGCACGACCATCCAGGTATCTGCTTTCCACAGATTCTACACCCATCAGACCAAATTCTTCGGACATACCAAACTGTGTAACCATCGCGCGGGCAATTCTTGTTGCCATCTCGATATCGTTAGACGCGCCGGTTGTCACAGAATCACACATAATTTCCTCTGCGGCACGGCCACCCATATAGGTAACCAGACGTGCTTCCAGCTCGGCTTTTGTCTCCAGATATTTCTCTTCCTCCGGCATCTGCAGAGTGTATCCCAGAGATCCCATAGTACGCGGTACAATTGTAATCTTCTGTACCGGCTCTGCATCTTTCTGTAACGCAGTAACCAGTGCGTGACCGACTTCGTGGTAAGCAACCAGCCGTTTCTCTTTCGGTCCCATGATACGGTCTTTTTTCTCTTTACCTGCAATGACAACCTCTACAGACTCGAATAAATCTGCCTGCGTCACATACTGTCTGCCATTCTTAACCGCATTGATGGCTGCCTCGTTGATCATATTTGCAAGATCGGAACCTACGCAGCCGGCAGTAGCCAGTGCAATTGCTTCCAGATCTACGGAATCATCCATTTTTACGTCCTTGGAGTGTACACGAAGTGTCTCCACACGGCCTTTCAGATCCGGTTTGTCTACAATGATACGACGGTCAAAACGTCCCGGTCTCAGAAGTGCCTTATCCAATACTTCCGGACGGTTAGTAGCCGCCAGGATCAGCAGCCCCTTTGAAGTATCAAAACCATCCATCTCTGCCAGTAACTGGTTCAATGTCTGCTCACGTTCATCGTTTCCGCCGCCGTAATGGCTGTCACGGCTTTTACCGATAGCATCAATCTCATCGATAAAAATAATACACGGAGCCTGCTTCTGTGCTTCTTTGAACAGGTCACGGACACGGGATGCGCCGACACCAACGAACATTTCTACAAAATCAGAACCTGCCAGCGAAAAAAACGGTACACCCGCCTCACCTGCGACTGCTTTTGCCAGTAATGTCTTACCGGTACCAGGAGGTCCTACTAATAATGCTCCCTTCGGCAGTTTTGCACCAATGGCTGTATATTTCTGTGGATTATGCAGGAAATCGACTACCTCCTGAAGGGATTCCTTCGCCTCATCCTGTCCGGCTACATCTTTAAATGTAACACCGGTGGATTTCTCTACATACATTTTTGCATTGCTCTTGCCGACGCCCATGACGCCGCCTCCGCCACCCATCTTCTTCATGAGGGCACCAAGCAGGAGCCACACAATTGCGATTGGAATCACAAAGCTTAGAATCTGATAGATCCATGCCGATGTGGTCTGGTTTTTACCGGTATAATCAACTCCATATTCATCCAGCATTTCATACATACGGTCATCTTTCAGATTGACGGTATAATATGTCATCTGATAAAGGCTTTTCTTATCCTCCACCGGTTTGATCTGAATCTCACTATTGGTAATGACAACACTTTCTACCTGATGATTTTTAACCATATCCTGGAATTTGCTGTAGGTAATCTCCTGATTGGTGAGATTGCCGATTCCATTGGTAATCATTGTAACAAGTAACAGAACTACAACTGTCGCGATCACAAACCAGAGCATATTCTGTCCGTTTCTGTGACCATTGTTGTTATTTCCGCCCCTGTTGTTTCCTCTGTTTTCGTCCATAATACTGATCTCTCATTCCTGTGCATCGTTTCAGTCCGCTCAAAATTGCTTTACCCTTCACGACTGTCCGGATACACAATCCTTTCTCTTGGTTTCCCCTATGTCAGATTTATTTTCATCGTCTGCATCTGTGCAGTCTGTACTAAATCTGCATTGTTTTATTATATGGTTATTTTGTATAGAAATCAATAATCTAATCGTGAACTTTTCCTGATTTTTATAAAATCTTTATAAAAGAACCCCCGGATGCTTATGATTGATCCGGGGGGTATGCTCCTGTTTTCATGTTCACAGGATTATTCTTTTCTAATGTTTGTTTTTGTAATCAATAGCAGCTTCCACAAAGCCTTTGAATAACGGATGCGGACGATTTGGTCTGGATTTCAGCTCAGGATGCGCCTGTGTAGCTACAAACCACGGATGTGCCGGAATCTCGATCATCTCTACGATTCTTCCATCCGGTGACAGACCACTCATTTCCATTCCGTGCTCAGCCAGGATTGCACGGTAATCATTGTTTACCTCGTAACGATGACGATGGCGCTCATGGATTGTCTCTGTACCGTATAACTCATATGCCTTGCTGTCTTTTGCAAGTACACAAGGATAAGAGCCAAGACGCAGGGTACCACCGATATCCTCCACACCATTCTGATCCGGCATCAGCGCGATCACCGGTGCGCTTGTGTTCGGATCCAGCTCGATACTGTGTGCATCTTCCAGTCCGCAGATATGACGTGCATACTCAACAATGGAAAGCTGCATTCCCAGACAAAGGCCAAGGAACGGTACTTCATGCTCTCTTGCGTATTTGATAGCAGTGATCTTTCCGTCAATTCCACGGTCACCAAATCCACCCGGAACAAGGATTCCCTGTACATTACCGAGAACTTCATCCACGTTTTCTTCATTTAATTCCTCGGAATCAACCCATTTGATATTAACTGTGGCATGCTGGAAAATTCCACCATGTTTTAATGCCTCTACAACAGAAATATAGGCATCATGTAACTGGATATATTTACCAACCAGTGCGATTTCTACTTCTTTGTTCGGATTGCGCAACGCCTGTACCATATCGATCCAGTCTGTCAGATCCGGTTCCGGACAATCCAGTTTCAGGCATTCACATGCAACCTGAGCCAGATTTTCTTTCTCCATTGCAAGCGGAGCTTCATATAAATATTCTACATCCAGGTTCTGCAGTACGCATTTTTTCGGAACGTTACAGAATAATGCAATTTTGTCACGAATCTGACGATCCAGTTCATGCTCGGTACGGCATACGATGATGTCCGGCTGAATTCCCATTCCCTGTAACTCTTTTACGCTTGCCTGAGTCGGTTTTGTCTTTAATTCGCCGGAAGCAGACAAATACGGGATCAGTGTTACATGGATCAGGATTGCATTCTCATGTCCAACTTCATGCTGGAACTGACGAATGGCCTCAAGGAACGGCTGGCTCTCGATATCACCAACGGTTCCACCAACCTCGATAATGGCGATCTGTGTCTCTTCTGTTGTAAAATCACGGAAGAAACGGCTCTTGATCTCATTTGTGATGTGTGGGATTACCTGTACAGTTCCTCCGCCATAATCACCACGGCGCTCTTTCTGCAATACGGACCAGTATACCTTTCCGGTTGTCACGTTTGAGCTCTTGCTCAGGTTTTCGTCGATAAAACGCTCGTAATGTCCCAGATCCAAGTCTGTCTCAGCACCATCCTCGGTAACGAAAACCTCACCGTGCTGAATCGGGTTCATAGTTCCCGGATCAATGTTGATATATGGGTCAAATTTCTGCATGGTCACTTTGTATCCGCGTGCTTTTAACAGACGGCCAAGTGATGCGGCAGTGATTCCCTTTCCAAGTCCGGATACTACTCCGCCGGTAACAAATACATATTTTACTGCCATTGTTTCTTCCTCCTGTGTTTATTTTCTCTCCCAAAATGGGTTTTTATTCTGCTTCATTCTCTGTAATTTTGTTCAAAATCATTGTACTTTCCTGCAAAGTGTAGATGTGCAGTGATTCTAAGAAGAATATGTCAGCTTTGGCTGACCAGAATCACACACCAAGTCTCACGTGCGTTCGACTTGAACCCAGGCTGAATTTGGACGCAGTCTGAGATGAAATTACATACAGATTTTATTATACAACCTCTGACGACAGAAATCTACTTTTTTTTCATTGATCAATGACTTTTTTTCAGGCGAAGGCGATCATCATGATCAGTGGAACCGTAATCACGCTGAATAAGGTTGTCATAAATACAGAACGACCTGCGCCCGCTGTATTTGTTCCATACTGTTCCGTGATCATAGACTGTGCTGAGGAAACCGGAAGTGCTGCAGTCAGAATCAGCACATTTTCTAACGTCTCATCCAGATGTACCGGCAGAATCCGTATCAGTCCCAGAATTAATAACGGAAAAATCAGCAACCTGGCTGCAGTCAGAATCAGCATCTTTTTATCCTGAAAAACAGCTTTCACCGGCAGCCTTGAAATGGATAATCCGACTACCAGCATGGAAAGACCGCTTGTAATATTTGACAGATATGCCAGAAGCTGGCTCAGAATATCCGGGAGTTGAATCTGTAAAACGCATACCAGAAGTCCAAGTACTACCGCTATATTAATATTATTCAACACCATTTTACGAAAGTTCAGCTTCTCTTTGATTGGGTATTTCCATGTCAGAAGTTTGATTCCAACAGAAAAAATCAGAAAATTTCCAACTACATTGCCAAGTGCCATCAGGAACATGCCCTTCCCGTCAAACACAGACAGTGCCAGAGGAATTCCCATAAATCCATTGTTCGAAAACAGCATACAGTAAATCCATACCCCCTGATCCAGATCCTGTACTTTTGCTACACGCACAAGAATCAATCCAACTACCAGGGCACACAAATGTAACACAATAATCGAAACAAAAGTCTGTACTCCGTATGCGACCAGCTGCGATCTGTCCTGCTCAATAATAGAGCAGAATACGGTCACCGGCATGGTCACTTTTAAAACCAGATTTGAAAAGTCAGGTATACTTTCTTTATGAATAATATTTCTTTTTCCCAGTATAAACCCCAGCACGATCAATGCAAACAGCAAAAACACGCTGGTAGCAACAACGGACATAATGGTTCCTCTTTTCTTGTGTGATAGTTATATATTTTAGTTTTATGAGCCAGGGGATCAGAAAATAATACCGCTCGCTGAGACGCATGCTTGTATTATTTTCTGATCCCCTGACTTATTTACTCGTCGAACTCCACTATAACATAATAGCCTTTTGGGGTTTCTTTTACTTCTACGACAGTTCCTTCGCGGGATTTCAGTCGTTCACGAAATTCGTAGTTCGCAGACATGGCGTAAGCCTTTCCCAATGTATAATACCAGGAGTTGGGCAGTTTGCTTTCTGTCACCGGAAGAACATCGCCTACTTCCAGCAATCCTGTCCGCTCCATTTTAAATTCCATTTTTCGCATAGTGCCTAGTCTTCTTCCTTGTAATCCACATCAATGATATCATCTTCCGGATTATGGTATTTCTTGTACGATCTGCCTGCACGGCCATTCAGCCACAGTCCGCTGATACCATCATAAATCAGGATAATACCAACTGCCATCATTCCGACTTTCAGCGCCAGCCATGTGTGAAGCATCAGGATCACACCAATAACAATAGTCACAATTGCTACCAGAAGTCCAAGCCACCAGCGCGGACTGTTGCCTTTTTTCACTTCCAGGCAAAATACCAGATCTTTCAATCCATGATAAGCCAGCATGATGCCGATCAGAATCGGGATCAGTGATACGAACACGCCCGGTCTTGCCAGAATCCAGATTCCGATGACTACGCAGACCACTGCCGGAAGCATCCGCACGGAACGTCCCAACATTTCCTGAATGCGGATTCCCTGAATCAACAATACAACACCTGCTACTAATAATACAAAACCTGCAATGCGGCACAGGGTTACAAGGATCGTTCCCGGCCAGATACAGAACATCACACCAAATATGATACAGATCATAGATGTGATCATAGATTCTTTTTTAATTTTTTGAAATAATTCAGACATTTTATACTCCTTTCCTGCAGGCTATTCTGCCTGAATATCAGAAAGCTGCGCATTTGTCACATTGACCAGATCCTGTGGACTCATTTTCAGGGTAAGTCCAATTCGTCCTCCGCTGACATAGATTTCCTCAAAGTTTTTTGCACTCTCGTCAATCACTGTCGGGAACAGTTTTTTCATTCCCAATGGGGAGCAGCCGCCCCGCACGTAACCGGTGATTTTTGTGATATCTTTCACATGGATCATTTCCACAGATTTTTCACCAACAGAACGGGCTGCTTTTTTCAGATCCACTTCACATGCGATTGGAATTACAAACACATAGTACTGCTTGCTTTTGCCCTGCATGACCAGTGTCTTATAGGATGCATCCACTGGTGCGCCGGTGATCTCGGCACAGTGCATGCCATCAATAAATTCGTCTACTTCGTAAGTCAGTGCCTCGTATGGAATTTTCTTTTTATCCAGCATACGCATGGCATTTGTTTTTGCTTCTTTTCCCAAATCAATTCCTTCTTTCAAATCCGATTTATAATTTTTCGTCCAACAATTCTTCGTCACCGATATCTACTTTTTTCATTTCTCTGCGGAATAAGATATCATACAGTACCGGAACTACAAACAGTGTCATCAATGTTGCATACAGCAGTCCGCCGATTACGACGATCGCCATACCGCGGCTCATTTCTGCTGCCGCATCGGTACTAAATACCATCGTACACATTGCCAGTACCGTTGTCAACATGGTCATCAAAATCGGACGCATACGGGTTCTTCCGGTCTCCACCAGTGCCTCCCGTTTTTCCATGCCTTCCATTCGCAGCTGGTTCGCATAGTCCACAAACACGATACCGTTATTTACAACGACACCTGCCAGCATCAAAAATCCCATCATGGCTGTCAGTGAGATTTCCTGTCTTCCGATAAAGAGTCCCAGCAGACCACCGGTAAAGGCCAGCGGAATCGTAAAAATGACAATAAACGGAGATAGTAAACTCTGAAACTGTGCCACCATGATCAGATAAATAAAGGCAATCGCCAGACCGATCATCAGAAAAATATCGTTCATGGCATTCTTAACTTCGGTACTTTCACCCGCAATTTCAAGGCTGTAGCCATCTGGCAGCTCATACTTATCCAGTTTTTCCTGCAGAGTACGTGACAATAATGTGGTATTATAACCATCTTCTGTCTCCGCAGTCACGCTGATGTATGTTTTCTGATTATCTCTTTGAATAGAAGCAAGGCTCACGCCTTCGCTCATAGTTGCAAACTCACTGAGTTTGTGTGTTTCGGTCTCTGTGCTTCCGTCGGATTTCTTTTTGTCTACAGAAAATTCATAGTCCATCAAAGAATCCACATCTACAGCATCATTTTCATTGACGATTTCTACATCGTACTGCTTGCCGTCCATAGTCAGCGTGGTTGCTGTTTTTTCCGTCGTCAGATTCCCGGCAAGTTTCTGATAAATCTGTGCTACCGTCAGTCCCTGTTCTGCGGCTTTGTCTTTATCAATGGTGATCTGAATGGTCTTATCGCCGCTCTCCTGTCCATTGGTCACTTTTGTAAATCCTTTTACGTCAGATACAATATCCATCACGTCATTGCTGATTTCCAGCAATTTATCTGTATCACTTCCATAAATATTTACGGTCAGTCCGCTGGCCATATAAGAGGACATATCCATGTTTGAAGTAGATACGCTGTAATCTTTAAATTTCAGATCTTTGCAGATTTTTTCCAGCTGTTTTGCCACCGAACTGTTGTCCTTTGCTGTTTCTTCATCTAACAATACAAATACATTCAGATTGTGTGTACCGCCGCTGCTTGTCAGCATGGAAGAAGCACTTTCGGAGGCACCGGAAGAACCGGAAATCATTCCGACGTAAGTGACACCGTCAATGGCAGTCATTTTTTCCATCGCCTGATCTGCCAGTGCAAAGGTCTCCTCATCGGTCAGGCCCTCATCTGCCTCCATTGTTACAGACATCTGGTCACCACCCATGGTCGGGAACAGAATCATACCGGTGTTTACTGCCTTATATGCACATCCTGCCAGCAAAACGACTGCAATAAGCAATGGTACAAATTTTCTGCGCAGGCAGAAACGCAATACTTTTTCATATATATTCAGTACTTTATTTAATAATTTCTGCTGTTTCGGTTCTGTATTTCGCAGCATGGTGGAGCTCATCGCCGGAACAACCGTCAGCGCGATCAACAGACTCGCAACCAGGCTGTATGCAATGGTTAATGCCAGATCCACGAACAGTTCACGCACAAGACCGTTGACAAAAATGATTGGCACGAATACACAGATTGTTGTCAATGTGGACGATGCAATGGCACCTGCCACCTGTTTTGCTCCCATAACCGCTGCCCGGGCAGAAGATACGCCAAGTCCACGCAAACGGTAAATATTTTCGATTACAACGATGGCGTTATCCACCAGCATACCAATTCCCAACGCCAGTCCCGACAGTGATATCAGATTTAACGTTACGCCGCTGAAATACATCAGCACGATCGCCACCAGTACACTCAGCGGAATGCTGAATGCTACTACGATGGTCGGTTTGATGGAACGCAGGAAAATTGCAAGCACGATGATTGCAAGAATTGCGCCCACGATCAGGTTTGACAATACATTCTGCACGATCAGATCTATGTAATCCCCCTGATCCATCAGACTTGTAATATGAAGTCCGTCATAATCTTTCTCTAACTGACTGATCGCTGCACCACAGGTATCGGACACATCTGCGGTTCCAGCTGTACTTGATTTTGAAATAGACAGGACGATTCCGTCATGTCCGTTTACTTTTGCATAGGCATCTTTGGAATTGTCAATCCATGTGACATCTGCCACGTCAGATACATGCACATCTCCCAGTCCGTCAATATTGCAAAGTACGGAAGATTCCAGTTCTCCATCAGAAGCATATTCATCACCGACTTTCAGCAGATACTGATCCTCTCCCTGATAAATATATCCCGCAGGCATTGCAAAATTCTGTGCAGACAGTAATTGTGATAAAGTATCCAGACTTAATAAGGAATCCAGGTTTGCATTTTTCAACGCAGTGTCTCTGCCCTGTTCATAAGAAGTCTGTGCATCATCTAATTTTTCCTGATTAGATTCCAATGCTGCTTCTCCGTCTGCGATCTGCGCTGCACCGGTGCTGAAACCAACTGCAGCGGAAATTTTTCCGGATTCCAGCGCTTCATAATTGTCTGTTGCTGCTTTCACCTGCTCGTTGACCTGATCCACGATCGCCTGCGCTGCCTGAATTTCAACTTCTAAATTTGCTAATTCTGTGTCAATCTGCGGCAGACGGATATTTACAATCTGATCCATCTGTTTCAGATTGTCTGCTGTCAGTGACGCCGCTGCATCTGACTGACCACTCTGTTTCATAAAAGCAGTTAATGCTTCTAATTTCTCCGGATTTTTCAACGCATCAGAAATATCCACCGGATAAGCAGAGGCATCCATGCCATATCCTGCTGCCATTTTCTGCATAGAAGTAAAACTTTCATTTACCCGCTGATACTGTGCCTCAATTTCGGCGTCCGTATATGCTTGTTTCTCCGTCTCCAGGGCCATTTTGGAAGCCTGAAGACCTGCAAGCTGCGCATTGTATGCAGACTGTGTCGCTACTGCCGCATCCACTGCCTTGCTACTCTGCGCCAGTTCACTGGAGGTAGAATTCTGCTTGTCTTCCAGTTCTTTTTTTGAACTCTCTAACTGTGCCTTTGCACTGTTCATCTGACTTTTTGCATCGTCAATCTGAGACTTTGCATCTGCAAGCTGATTGTCCACATAAGCAGCCAGTTTATCATTCAGCGCATTGATTTTTTCCTGATTCAAACGAATTTCCACTGTTTTCTCAATGGCTCCGGTTGTATTTACACTCGCAACTCCGTTCTGACGCTCCATGGTCGGAACAACGGTGTTTTCCACAAAATCACTGAGTTCATAGATATCTTTTCCATCATAATCCACGCTGGCATAAATAACAGGAAGCATATCCATGGACATTTCCATGATCATCGGCTTTCCGGCGCCATCCGGCAATGTGATCAGATCCAGAGCATTGGACAGTTTTACCATGGCGCTGTCCATGTTTGTATCCTCTGCGAATTCCAACATAACAGTACAATAGTTCTCATCGGACGTACTTGTGACATTCTCTACTCCATTAACTGTACCAAGTCCGGATTCCAACGGTTCCGTCACCGTACTCTCGATTTTGTCCGGCGAAGCACCCGGATAAGTCGTCACAACCACAACGTAGGGCAATGAAAACTCCGGTAACAGATCCGTAGACATTCTGGTAAAACTTACCACACCAAGGATCAGGCAGATCACCACTGCCACAAATACGGTATAGGGTTTCTTAACGCTAAATTTTGACATTTCTTTCCTTCTTTCTACTGCTATAAATTTTTCAAATTTATCTCTCAGCAATCTGCAATTCCTGTCAAATGCAGATTCTTCCCATACTATCGAAGTATTTTACCCCAAACTCATTTTCACCTCAACCAATTTGTGGAAGTTTATTTTTTTTTTACACTTGTTCCCGGATGCTTGCTTTTGTTTGATAGGAAATTCATCGTAATTTCCTATCAAAGCACAAAAAATCACCCGGCTACCGTTTCCGATAACCGGGCAATCTTTTTCATTATCTATGGGGTAAAGCATTTGATAATTTACTTAGAAAACTACCTTACCGTTGACAATCTTGTATGTTACACCATTGCGTTTTGCTTTTCCGTTGTAAGAGAAGTCAACTTTACCACCTTTGAGGTACCACCAGCCGTTCTCGTTTTTCGCAAGTCCGTTAAAGTTGAAGTTAACTTTACCGTTCTCGATTCTCCACCAGCCGTTTTTGTTCTTAGCAACTCCAGTGTAGCTGAAGTCTACTTTTCCACCGCGGAGATACCACCAGCCGTTCTCGTTTTTCTCAACGCTGTTGCAGCTGAAATCAACTTTACCGTTTACGATTCTCCACCAGCCGTTCTCGTTTTTCGCGATTCCGGTGTAGCCAAAGTCTACTTTACCGTTTGTGATCTTCCACCAGCCGTTCTCATTCTTAGCTACTGTATTTGCTGAGAAATCAACTTTACCGCCGCGGATGATCCACCAGCCGTTCTCATTCTTAGCTACTGTGTTTGCTGACAAGTCTACTTTACCGTTCTTTACATACCACCAGCCGTTAACGTTCTTAGCTACTGTAGTTACATCTGTCGCAATCTTGCCATCTTTGTAGTAATACCAGTTACCATCAGCTGCTTTCTGGTTTGCAAGTCCGTCTGCGATTGCAGGAGTATCTGGTGTAACAGGAGTGTCATCTTTCTGATCAGATACTGTTACGTTCTCGTATGTTTTTCCCGCTTCCAGTTTGATAGCTTTTCCATCAGCATCTTTTGCGGAACCATACTCTACCGTTGCGCCGTCAGCGATTGTCAGTTTCGTGATGATAGATGTTCCATCAGCAACCCATGTGCCGTCAACGTTTACGATAACATCGTTTCCACCATTGTAGTACGGTGTGTTCATTACATGACCAATCTGGTTGTAATCTGCTTCTTTGATGGATGTGTTCTGTGTCTTTCCACCATCTGTTGTATGTTTGATGGTTGTAGAACTGATCGCACCTTTTACAGAAGCGCCGTCTTTGATGTTAACTGTCAGTTTGTTAGCTGCTCCGTAGTAACCGGATCCATTGTAGATATTTCCTTCCAGGTCTTTATCTTCAATGTTCAGTACGGAAGTATTTGTTCTTTCAGATGTATTTGCTTCAGATAACCATCCTTCTGCCTCACTATACTCTGCATCGCTGAATACAGGTCCTGCATAACCAGCCGGGAAGGAGATTCCTTTTGCTGCTGTATCTTCATTATCAATAATCTGGTAAACAACACCATTCTCTGTTCCGTTCAGTTCATTCTCAGCTTTTGCGTTTGCGTCTGTTGCAGCTTTTACTGTAACATCTTTGCCAAGGTTTACTGTGGAATCTGCACTCTTAACAAGGAATGCTGCAGATTTTGTGTTCATAGTTGTAGCGTCTTCTACATTTACAGTAGCCTGACCCCAGATATCTACACCGAAGTTCTCGGAGTTGATCTCTGTCTCTCTGGTCTCGTATGCTTTCACTTTGTTATAACCTTTTACTTCGGTCATTTCATTGTTGTACCATACAGCTTTGTTTGTAGAAATTGACTCACCTTTCTTTGTAGCTGCCATTGTGATGTTGTTGTTATCACCGTTTGCTGCAATTGTAAGGTAAGTCGGTACATTGAAGGTAGATCCAAGGAAGTACTCCTGTGCGTTACCGATTGCATATGTACCATATCCGCTGCCGCCTTTTTTCATATCAACAGTTGTGTTGATCGCATACAGGTTCGGATTGCTTCCGGAATCTGTAGACAGTGCGCCCCAGCTGTCAGCATATACGTTTGCATCCTGGATAACCATGGAGGATCCTTTACCAAGCATGTTTGTTGTACGGGCATTTCCTACAACGCCAAGTACCCATGGCGGAGATACCATCTTAACTGTATCCGCTGTATTTTTGAATCCATCATAGAGTGTACCGCCGTTTGCAGCAAGCTCTGTGGTGCTGTCATCCCTGTCACCTTTGATGTATACGTCACCACCGTTATCTACTTCTACGGCCGGTCTTGCTACACCATAAGTTGCGATAGAACCACCTTTTGAAAGATCGATGGTTGTCTTGTAAGTTGCGTTTGTCTGAGTTGTTCCACCCATCTGTCCGTCAGCATCTGCGCTTCCGTTTGTTGTGATAGTGTCACCATAAACAGTTACAGCTGTACCATAGCCAACGAAATCGTTAACATCTTCACTACCGTCGGAGTTATCTTTTCCATCTGCATTACCTGCAACGATTACCGGGTTGTCCAGTGTAGCATCGGATTTATTTACAACTACCGGATTGAAGTTCTTGGATGTTGATGTCAGAACAAGGTCTGCTAATGTGTTGCCTGTCAGTGTTGCGCCAAGATTCTCTGCACCTACTGCCAGTTCAGACTCTGCACCGATCTGTACACCTGTACGGTAATCTGTGTATGTATAATTACTGTTCCATACAGAACCATAACCATCTTTATGGGATACTGTATAGATATTAACTGTCTTGCCGGCTTTAATTGCTGCTTTTGCATCTGCAAGTGAAAGCTCTGTTGCGCCATCTTTATCTGTTGTGATAAATGTCATGTTGCTTGCGTATGGAGCTTTTGCATCTGCTGTTGCAACGATATCGCTGCCACTGATAGATGTAACTTCTGCGCCGTTCTCAATTGCACTTGCTGTTCCGATAACAGTTACGTTCTCGTATGTATTGCCAGCTTCCAGTGTAATTACACGGCCAGTAGAATCTTTTGCTTCACCATAGTTAACATCTGCACCTTCACCAATTGTCAGTTTTGTGATGATAGATGTTCCATCAGCTGTCCATACAGCACCATCTTCTACGTTTACAACAACATCATTAGAGCCGTTGTAGGAAGGTGTGTTCATTACATGACCAATCTGGTTGTAATCTGCTTCTTTGATGGATGTGTTCTGTGTCTTGCCGCCATCTGTTGTATGTTTGATCGTTGTAGCACTGATAGAACCTGTTACGGAACCACCTGCTTTAATATTTACAGTCAGTTCCTGACCATCTCCGTAATATCCGGATCCATTGTAAATATTTCCTTCTAACTGGTTTGCAACGTTTAATGTAGATGCTGTTGTCTGAGCTGCTCCACCTGGTGCTCCACCTGGTGCTCCGCCCTGATCTCCACCTGCTGTTCCATCCGGTGCTCCTCCTGGTGCTCCGCCTGGTCCACCCGGCTGCTGTCCGCCGGCATCAGAAGAAGCAGATGCTTCTAACCAGCCTTCAGACTCAGAATACTCAGCATCGCTGAATACAGGACCTGAATATCCTTCCGGGAAGGAGATTCCTTTTGCTGCTGAATCCTCATTGTCGATGATCTGGAATACAACACCGTTCTTTGTATTGTTGATTTTTTTCTCAGCTTCTGCATTTACATCAGTTGCTGCATCAACAGTTGCATCTTTTCCGATATTTACTGTAGCGCTTGCACTTTTTACAAGGAATGCTGCTGATTTTGTATGGAACTCGGTAGCATCATTTACATTAACAGTAGCCTGTCCCCAGATGTCCATACCAAAATTCTCAGAATTTACAACTGTCTGAGCTGTCTTGGATGCAACTATGGAATCATAGCCTTTTTTGATCGACATCTCATTGTTATTCCATACTGCTTTATCAATGCTGATTGCCTCTCCTGCAGTTGTAGCACCTAATGTAACATTGTTGTTGTCACCGTTTGCTGCAATTGTCAGATACGTCGGTACGTTAAATACGGAACCAAGGAAGTACTCCTGGGCATTACCAATCGCGTATGTACCATATCCGCTGCCGCCTTTTTTCATGCTGATGTTGCTGTTGATCGCATACAGGTACGGATTGCTTCCTGCATCTGTAGACAGCGCTCCCCAGCCTTCTGCATACACATCAGCATCCTGAACTACCATTGTGGATCCTTTACCAAGCATATTTGTTGTACGTGCATTTCCTACGACACCAAGTACCCATGGCGGAGATACCATTTTTGTAGTATCTGCGGTATTTTTGAATCCATCATAAAGCGTTCCACCATATGTTGCAAGCTCCGTAGTTGATGTATCTCCATCACCTTTGATGACAACATCACCACCGTTATCTACTTCTACGGTTGGTCTTGCTACACCATAAGTTGTGATTGAACCACCTTTATCCAGATTCAGAGTTGTTTTATAAGTCGCATTTGTATTGGTTGTTCCACCCATCATACCATCAGCATCTGTGCCACCGCCAGACTGGATAGAATCACCATAAATGGTTACTGCTGTACCATAGCCAACAAAATCATTGACATCTTCTTTACCATTTGAATTATTCTTACCATCTTTGTTTCCAGCAACAATAACCGGATTGTTGATCACTGCATTTGCTTTGTTTACAACGATCGGGTTAAAGTTCTTGGATGTAGAAAGGAGATTGAACTGATCTAATGTAGTTGTCTTTGTTGCGTCATCTGCTGTAAGAGTACCACCAACACCTTCTGTACCAATTGCTGCATTGTCAGCGTCTGCACCGATCTGGATACCGGTACGGTAATCAGTATAAGTATAACTCTCTGTCCAGGATGATCCATATCCTTTTGTATGTGATTTGTCGTACATCTTAATGGATGTGTCTCCTGCTTTTACAGCTGCCTGAGCGTCTGCAAGTGAAAGTTCTTTTGCACTTCCGTCTGCTGCAACAGATGTAAATGTAATGTTGCTTGCATATGCGGTTGTCTTTCCATCATATGTTGAAATGGTTCCGTCATCTGCAATTGCTTTTACAGTATTCTGTGCCTGGGCGTTTTCTGCAAAAGCCTGTGTGGAAACTGCCGGTGCAGCAAGCATGATTGCCATTGCTACTGCGCTGACTGCTGATACAGCTTTACGCATGAACTGTTTCATACTTTTACTTTTCATAATGTCCTCCTCCAATTATGATATTTTATCAGGTAGGTACATGATACCTGTTCTATAACGTTTGAACAATGACACTTTTTTTGATAAAAGTGCTATTTTTTGTGTTTTTTCACAGAATGGTCACATTTTATTAACAATCTGCTTATCATTCATTCGGAATTAATGATGCGATCACAGTTCCATCACCGGACAATTCCAGATTGCCATCATTTTCTGCGTAGGTATAAGTAAATTCTTTATCAAATGCAGATAACGTAACGGTGTTGTCATCTCCCAGTGTATATGCCTCATCCAATACCAGATAGAAAGTTCCATCTGCATGAAATTCATAACGATAATTATCCATTCCATAGGCAGTATAAATTCCCTCAAAATTCTCCATATCCGCGATACCATCTGTACCACTGATGGATTTCATTGCTACTTTCGTCTCTGCCTCCGCACCGGAATAAGTAGTACGAATATATAATTCACCATCTTCTTGATCAATGATATAGTTTGTCGGAGTCTCCTGTGCGTCAAACTGCATGGAAATCATATCTTTGTCTGTACCATCTGTACTTGCATCATGGGAAAAAGAATAAGTTCCTTTCTGCACATAATAGCAGGTACTCCCTCCATCAAAATAATAGAACACGCCGTCTGCATCTTTCAGTTCATAACGGCCGGAAGGTTTTTCCAGACTTCCTTTCTCTGCAGTAGAACGTACCTCATAAGAAGTATCCTTTATGTAATTTGAGGCATCTGAACCCGTCAGATCATGAGACGGTTCTTTCTCATCGTCTTCCTGGGCGTCAGTCTGATCAGAATCTGTATTTGCCTGATCCGTATCCGATACAACACTGTCTGTTTTTGCACTCTCCGTTGCTGCAGATTCCTCTGTGGCAGATGTCTGTCCTGCATTTCCCCCTGAAGTTCCACATCCAGCCACCAGAAGCGCCATACTTAATCCCAATGCACTGAGCATGTATTTTAATTTACTCATGTCAAATTCCTCCTTTACCTTTCTCCGGGTTATTCTCTCAACCCAGAACATCTTCCTGCCTTAACCTTTTCTCCCCGGTGTTTTCATTGCAGAATTTTTTATCATTTTGCAAAAAAATATGCTTCTGAAACACCTTTTGTGGATATTCAAAATCCACTTTTTCTGATGCCATTTTCTCACAAACCTGTCATTCCCTAAAGGCAACTTTTTTAGAAAAAAGTGCTGTTTTTTGAGTTTTGAAAAATTTTAGTTTTATTAATGCGGAAACGCAGCATCTTTCCTCGGACACTAGTCGTTCGCTTCCATCGTTTTGTTTCGGTTTTATCGCGCTCGTTCTCAACTCTCATAAAAGCTGGTCGTTTCCCACTCGCGCCAAACTCGCAAAACTCAGTCGCTCGCTAAATCGTTTACCGAGGAAAGATGCTGCGTTTCCGCTATTTACGCTATAATAATATTTTCTCAGTTTTCTACTAATTGCATTAGCAAATTCACCAATTTATCTATGAATTCATTCGTAATGTACAAGAAAGGACTCTAGCTATTTTTTCTTGTCCAGCGATTGGTAGCGGATGAGACAAAATAGCAGAGTCCTTTTCACAACTTGAATTTTTAGTCACAAAAAAAGGATACATTCTTATAGTTTTTCCACCGTCAGCGCCCCCGCAAAACAGGTCCGCACACAGGCTGGTTCTCTGCCTTCCCGCAGACGCTCTATACAGCCGTCGCACTTTTCCATTTTTCCCTGCACATCAAACCGAATCATCTGCAATGAACAGGCATTCTCGCAGACATGACAGCCAACGCAGAGTTCTTTGTCTGTCAGAATCAGTCCGGTCTTTTCATCACGGTAAATGGCATGTACCGGACAGACTTCCATACATTTTCCGCAATGGGTACAGCCCGGACAGATATTTTTCTCGAATCCTTCTTTCTGAACTTTTCGAATGGTACGGAAGCTTTTCGCATCCGCCTCATCTACCTCATGATGTGCATCCAGACAGGCTATATGGCAGGCATAACACCCCACACACTTTTCCGCATTAAATTTTATCTTAATACTCATGCCTCAGCCACCACCTTTTCTACCTTGCAAAAATAGCTTTTGTATCCCGGGAATCCGGAAATCGGATCCAGATAATCCTTTGAGATCAGGTCATTTGCTTCCCCCTTTGGATTGCCATGGTAAATATGTATCACACCCGGGCGTCCATTGCTGCACAATACCGCCGTTCCACACATGCTTCCAGCCGGTGAAGTCACTTTCACCTGTTCGCCTTCCTCAACGCCTAATGCAGCAGCATCTTCCGGATGCAGTTCCACCAGCGGCGCCTGCTCCAGATTTGCCAACCATGGCATACGATACGTTCTGGAATGGAAAAACTGCGGCTTTCTCGAACCGGTATTTAAAATGTATGGATATTCTGTCTGATCCACATCAGACATTTGCCGATAATCCCGATACTCCGGCAGTCCACTGTATCCATGACTATCACGGTAACGTTCCAGCACCTGCGATACAAACTCCACTTTTCCGGACGGCGTAGCAAACCCATTCTTTTCATAGGTTTTAAATTCCGGCGGAATAATCACTTTTCCCTTTACTCCTTCCGGATGCTCCCGCAGTTCCTGAATCGTCAGACCGGATGGCTGCAAAATATAATCCAGGTAGTGCTCATAGCCCTGACCAAGTGCCTCATCCGTCAGATGCATCGCATTAAGCATTCCAATCATGATCTCCACATCATTTTTTGCGTCTCCCAGCGGCGGAATTGCCTGCTCCGACAGGAAAAACATACCGCCACGGCCATTTACAACCACATCCCGCTCAAAGGTGGAGGCCGCAGGCAGCACCAGATCTGCCATCTTACTGGAATCTGACAAAAACAGATCCGTATTCACATAAAAATCAAGCGTTCCAAGTGCTTTTTGCAGGTGCTCCGGCTCCGGCCACATCCGGCAGTTTAATCCAAAACCAACCACTGCTTTGATCGGATACGGCTGTGCTTCCAGAATGTTATCCGCCAGTCGGCTGCACTGCGCTTCCTCGCAAGGCAGATCAAACCAGGCCGGAAACTCTTTTTCTCCAATTGCTTCTATCGCATTCAACCGTTTCACATTTCCCATGTACTCATTACACGGAGAAGCCGGTCCCGGTCGGGATGGATTTCCACCCGGAATATCATAATTTCCGGTCAATGCGATCAGACACATCACCGCACGATAATTTTGCAATCCATTGATATGATGCACCACCGGTGACGCGGAAAACATCACCGCCGCAGGGCTGTTTTTCGCGTAAATTCGTGCCGCCTGGCGAATCAGATCCGCATCCAAACCCGTAATCTCCGCCGCCTTTTCCGGTTTAAACTGCTGCACATACGCGCGATATTCCTCAAATCCATATACATATTTTTCTACAAATTCATGGTCATACAGATTCTCTTCAATGATCACCTGTCCCATGGACAATGCCAGCGCTCCGTCCGTACCAGGAATCAGTTTTAGGTGCAGATCAGCCGCCTGACTGGTCACCGTCTCCCGTGGATCCACGGAAATAATATTGACACCGCGCTCCTTCAGTGACTGATACATCGGTGCCATGGAAATATTGGAATAATACAGATTGTTACTCCATACCAGAACCGTTTTCGCATGCATCATATCCGGAAAACAGATATTATTTCCATAAATTGACCGCCAGGCCATGGCAGCCGACTGAAAACAGGTGCTGGACTCCGTACAGTAATTCGGAGAACCATATGCATTTGCCAGACGCAGCAGCGCCGGACGGTACCACTTCGGATATCCCGCATAAAATACCGTCGATTGCGACCCATATTTTTCCCGGATGCGCAGTAAATTGTTTGCAATCATCGCGTACGCTTCCTCCCAGGAAATACGTTCAAACTCGCCGCTGCCTCTTTCGCCCACGCGTTTCATCGGATATAAAATCCGGTCTTTATTGTATACATACTGCCTGGATGCAGCTCCCTTGGAGCACAAACCGCCCTGCTGTCCCGGCCAGTCTCGGCTGCCTTCCACAGAAAGCAGTTTTCCGTCCTGCACGTAGGCATCGATGGGACATCCTGCGGAACAGATGTTGCAGCGGACTTTTTTAATTTCAGTTTTTTTCGTCATACTATTATGTCTTCCACCTTTCGTCCATATTTCTTATCTGTGACTTTCATTCTCTACAGAATCACTACATAGTTTTGTCTATAGCTTCTATACAATCAATCTTTTCACAGAATTAAATTCTTATCATTATATAGGCTATATTCTGCGCTCTTGAATTAATCCAAACCTTCCGCTGTCATCTCAGCCCGAATCTCATCTTCCGAAGCTGCCATTGCATGAAGTGTCATTTCCAACAGCTTGTCCAGTTCCCATCCAAGCTGCTCCGCGCCACGAGCGATTACCTCCCTAGAACATCCAACTGCAAATCCTTTTGCTTTGTATTTTTTCTTGAGTGATTTCAGTTCCATATCTTTTGTACTTTTGGACGGACGCATTAATGCTGCTGCCCAGATCAGACCGGTAAGCTCATCTGCCGCAAAAAGCACTTTTTCCATTTCATGCTCCGGCTCCACATCAATCGTTGCACCACATTCCACCGTAATTCCATAGCCATGAGAACATACTGCATGAATGACATCCTCTCCAACGCCTGCATCACGTAATAATTCCGGTGCTTTCAGGCAATGTTCCGCCGGATACAGTTCAAAATCAATGTCATGCAGAAGTCCTACAATGCCCCAGTACTCTGCGTCTTCTCCATAGCCAAGTTCGTTGGCATACCATTTCATTACAGCTTCCACAGTAAGGGCATGCTGGATGTGAAAAGAATCCTTGTTGTATTTTTTTAACAGGTCGAAAGCCTGCTGATGGGTGATTGTTTGCATTACAAAATCCTCCTTTTACATAATAATTCAAAATACATTTTTCACACATTTAGCATATTGGCATATTGTTCAATAATTTTTTGAGAGTTTCCTTTCACACATACTTCTCAACATTTTTCAAAACTCTCAATCCTGTTGAGAGTTTTTCACTTCTTCCTCTGCCATATCATACAACTCAGCTAGCTTTCTCTGTAAGATGCTCTTATCAATCAATTTATACTTAGAAAATTTCTAAATATAAACTGTCTGCAAAAATCTTATTCGATATCAAAACATAATTTTTCAATTTTTAAGCAGTATGTTTTATTTCAATCACATACTTTTCCTTTAATTTTGCGCATCTATTCTGCGCAATGATTCTTTCATGCTGCAACCTGCCAGCTACAATTCCTGGATGAATTCCTATTGAATTTGCAAATTCTACTATCTCGTCATCAAAAATGAATCTTGACGGAGCCAATCTTTTATAATCTGCCGGTGAAATCAAATAATTAGTAGCAAATTTATCCGCTTCCATTTCCAACGTATTATTCATATCTATTATTTCCTGAGCTGTACTGCTGACAAATACCGTTTTTATCTTTTGCTGAAAAACATGTTTTATTTCATGAAATAAGGAAAACCAGAACTTATCCGCATCTAAACCTCTATTGTTCATAGCAAGCACAACTCTATCCTCGCTGATCCACTTAACCGCACCATTCACCCCCGAATTTTTCAAATGAGGCAGTAAAACAAATGCAACACCACACTCTGCAAAGATTTCACGCATTCTTGGTAAAAATTCTTCCGGTTTCTTAATAGTCATGCCTCTAAGTTCAGGCAAATATTCTTTTAATTTTTCGGCATTATAAGGTTTGGTCACAATATTTTTTGAAATATTTATAGCTGTTTGAATCCAAGCCCTGGAATTAATAATGTTCTTTTCTCTGTTACATACCTTGCTCGCCCTAAAATTCACTAAAAAATCGGGCTGTAACATTATTCTCAAATCCGCCACCATGAAAAATTTACATAGATTAGCCACTTTTTCGTTAATATTCCTCGTTACAGGAAGACCAATAACATCTACAAAATATTTATAATCAATTTCCTTTGCGAGTTCTGCCTGCGCATCAAAATCCTTCGCCTGCTGTATTTCTATCAGTTTCTGGTCATAAGTTTTCTGTAAATTGAGCCACACATCTGCACTTGTTCCCAACATGACGGAAAGTTTTTTTGCCAAATCATTTGATATATTCGCCTGACCATTAATCAATTGGCTTAAGGTCTTGGCTGTTGTTCCCATTCTTGTTGCGAATTCAGCCTGACGTATTTCCATATCTTCAATAATATCGGCAATATAATATCCAGGGTGAAATGCCACTATATCCTTGTATTCATCTACATTACTCATAATGGTTCGACACCTCCGTTACCTTCACAATTTTAATCATTCTACATTGAGCTAAAATATCCCCTTCTGTAATTTCATTCCCCTCACCATCACAAGGAATCATTGTAACTCTATATCCTGTATTACCCAATCGTATGCTCCATTCATCTTTTCTATCACCTTTTAAGTGTTCAAAATGAAATGGAGAATAATTAGCAACATCCATTAAAGTTTCTGCATTTCGTATAAAATTCTCTGCAGATTCAAGTTTTCTTTTTACTTGCTCAGGATATCGCCACTTCTTCTTGTATTTAGAACAACACTGTTTTTTTGCAGTTTCATTCTTATACAGTATCTGCATCCCCAAACGTAATTATAAATCTCCTTTTATTTTTCATTACCATTTTGGTAACAAAATTATATCACCATTCAAGCTCAAAGTAAACATTTTTTATTATCTTTTAAGTAATTTTTTAACTAAAAAAGACAGCCTATACTTAGAAAATTTTCTAAATATAAGCTGTCTAGCTTTCAGTAAATACTTTTCCTATGAATAATTATTTGTGCTATATCTTTTCCGCCAGCATCAGTTATCCAAATTTTTCAGATAACTGAATTCCGCCGTACTTCTATCTATCTTTTCTTTCAAGCAAACAAACCGCCTCTGTATGGACAGTGTGACAAAATTGATCCACAGCGCAAACTCTTTTTAACTCATACCCATGTGCACACAATATCTTCAAATCCCGTGCCAGCGTAGCTGAATCGCAGCTGACATAAACCACCCGGTCCGGCGCCATTTTCACGATTGTCTCCAATAGTTTTTCATCGCATCCTTTTCTCGGTGGATCCACCACAATAACATCTGCATGCGCCATCCGACCTGCTGCCGCTTCTTTTTCATAAAATTCCGGCAATACTTCCTCTGATTTTCCAACAAAAAATTCTGCATTTTCAATGCCATTTTTCACTGCATTTCGTTTTGCATTTTCAATGGCCTGCGGAATGATCTCAACACCATATACCTGTTTCGCTTTCTGCGCAAGAAATAATGAAATTGTTCCGATTCCGCAATACAGATCCCAGACTGTCTCTTCGCCATGTAAATCTGCATACTCCAGTGCAATACCATATAGTTTCTCTGTTTGTACCGGATTTACCTGATAAAAAGATACCGGGGAAATTTCATAGGAAATCTCTCCAATCTGATCCGTGATATATTCCTGTCCCCAGAGCACGATCGTCTTGCGCCCCAGAATGACATTGGTACGCTCAGTATTGCAGTTTATGGAAATACTTGTCATACCTTCAATTTTTCGCAGCTCTTCTACCAGTTTTTCAGCATGTGGTAAACTTTTTCCATTGATGATCAGACAGACCATCTTCTCCTGACTGGAAAATCCGCAACGAATCAGCACATGACGCACCAGACCTTTTCCGCTTTTCTCATCATATGCAGTAATATGATATTTTTCCATAAATGCAATGACAATGTCCAGAATTTCCTTATTTACCGGAAGTCCCAGCGCACAGTCGCGGTTTGGAATAATTGTGTGTGTACGACCTGCGTAAAATCCTGTCACAATATGGCCGTCTTTGTCTGTTCCTACCGGAAACTGTGCTTTATTCCGATAGTGAAATGGCTCTTCCATTCCAACGATCGGCTCCATTGGAATCTCTGTAAATCCACCGATACGTTCCAGGTTACTGCGCACTTTGTGCTCTTTAAACTCTAACTGTTTTTCGTAAGACAGTGCCTGGATCTGGCATCCACCGCACTGTCTGTAATATGAACATTTTGGTTCCACACGATCCGGTGATGCTTCCAGAATCTCCATCAAGCGAGCATAACCGTAAGTCTTTTTCAACTTGATGATTTTTGCCCTTACCAGGTCACCGATGACAGCATCTTTCACAAAAAAAGTCATACCGTCTGCTTTTCCAATGCCAGCTCCATCCACGCCCATATCCTCTATTTTCAAAATTAATTCATCGTTTTTCTGCATATTCATCCTTTCAAAAAGTAACGTCATTTTCAGATATCAAGTGCTCCGGACACAATATCATCGGGAGCACTTACATTTGCCTGTTACTTACTTGTTCTTCTGATATTGGAATCCAGGAAACGATTGAATCCCTGCCATTCCAAACTGTTTTCCGGAATGTTTGACAATGCCTCTCGCATGGTTTCCAGTTTTGCATCGGAATTATCTGCAAAACTCAGTGCAATGGCTTCTGCCAGTGCCGGTTTCTTCGGTGAACCATATTCCAGTTCGCCATGATGAGCCAGAATACAGTGAACCAGTTCGGAAGCCGTGCGCTTCGGGAAGCCATCAATCTGATCGATATGTTTCTGAACTTCCATAGCACCGATCATGATGTGACCAAGCAACTGGCCGTCATCCGTGTAGTCGTTTGCAGGAAATGTAGAAAGCTCTGTTAATTTTCCGATATCATGAAACATTGCTGCTGTCAGAAGCAGATCCCGATTCAGCATCGGATATAATTTGCAGAAGAAATCGCAAATCTGTGTCACATGTAAGGTATGCTCCGCCAGTCCACCAACAAATCCGTGATGTACACTTTTTGCTGCGGAATGAAACTGGAAACGTTTCGCAAAATCTGCATCTGCAAAAAATGATTCTGCCAGCTGTTTCAAATATGGATTTTTCATCTGTGCAATATATTCCAACAGCTTCTGGTACATTTCCTCAATGTTATACGCACTGACTGGCAGATAGTCTGCCGGATTAATATCACTCTCTGACATCTTTTTCACACGTTTGACATTTAACTGCAGGGAACCCTGAAAGCTTGTAACATCACCCATGACATAGATGTAATCCAGAGAATCAAACTCCTCTATCCCATTAGATCCAACATCCCAGATTTTAGCATCCAGTGTGCCCGTTTTATCCTGAAGTGTCAGGGAATCATACGGTTTTCCTGCCTTTGTCATGGCTGTCTGTTTATGTTTGCACAGATAAACCTCTCCAATTCTCTCACCCTCATGTAATGTCTCAATAAATCTCATTTTCTTCACAATCCCCGTAATGGGTATCCTTTCTACTCCATTTTGTAAAGCATTCATTCGCAATTCGCTTTCGCTACTTGCTCATGAACGCAGTCGCTGTTTATTTTCCACTGCCTTCCTGTGTCTGCGACTCCTGCAGTGTTCCAAACACAACCTTGAAAGACACATCCTGATATTTTCCATCTGCTCCCATGCGTTTGACCGTCACCATACTTTGCTGACCATCCTTTGCATTCAGTATATAATCCTCATACTGCTGCGTGGTCTGGATCTCTGTGCCGCCGATTTTTGTCAGCACATCTCCCATCTGCAGCCCCGCCTGCATCGCCGGGGAATCCGGCAGCACCTGTTTGATATAAACGCCCTTCGGCAGTTGATTTTCTTTGGCGATCTCTGTCGTCACGGTGCTCACTTCCAGCCCCAGATAAGCTGGAAACTCACCGTTTGACATTTTTTCCAGCAATTTCCCGATATCAGAAATGCCAATTGCCGTCACAGTACTCTGTGACTCACGTTTGCTGTAGCTTTGCAGCATCAGCCCGACCACTTCCCCTTTCAGATTGATCAAGGCACCGCTTCCGGCCTCACTCGCATTGATATCAGTGGAAATCACTTTATAATTGGCATCCACCGTACTTACTTCATAGCTGCTGGACGTTACGTTTCCGGTCAAAATAGAAAATGGCTCTCCCAGCGGACTTCCGATGGCAATGACAATCGTTCCCTGAGATAACGTTGAAGAATTTCCCAGTGTGGCTGCTGCCACCCGGTCTGCCGTCTGCTCCGTAAGATTCTTTTTCTCAACCTGTAAAACCGCAATTCCTGTATTTTCATCCCAGGCCAGCATGGACGCTTCCGTCATACTGTCATCATAAAAGGTCACGTCCACCTGACTTGCATCCGCAATCACCTTTTTTTCAGTCAATATCAGATAGTTGCTGCCTGTATCTGCCACAATAATGCCGGTTCCCTGACTCTCCGTCTGATACGAATCCTCGAACCAGTCCGTTGTCTCTCCAATGGCTTTTACCGATACTACAGACTTATTGGCTGCGCGTCCGATGGCATACAGCTTGTTCTGCAAAATCTGATAATCCTCCGGTTCCATCTGCTGTGTCTCCGTAATGTAAACCGGATCCGTTTCCTCCGGTGTCTCGTCGGATAACTCATCCTGCCCGGAAATCACAACGCTATTGTCTTTCCGATGAAGCAGATTTTCCATCACAGGCTTAACTGCACTGAAAACAATCGCTGCCACCACGCCAAAAACTGCTGCCAACAAAATCGTCCAGCCCAGCCGCGCACGTATTTTTTTCCGGTCAGGCGGAATCTTTTTAATCTGTTCTTTTACAAAATGATATTCTTCCTTTTTCTTTTTATCCACTGTAAAACACCTTTCCATGCTAAGAACCGATATACTCCGATGCATTTATTATACGTTTTCTGCAATTCTTATGCAACTGCAAAGTTTGGATGAATTTAATAGAACTTTCACTTTTCACTTCCTTAATTATGCGGTAAAATGAAACTATTATGATGCGTGGGAGTACGAAGTACGGAACAATTCCTAAAGCATCTTTTGACCCCAACATCATTTATAGCTATATCAGATGTGAGATGACTCCCACCTCGGCAGGTGGTGAGCAACAAGATTATATCAGTGGCGGGATTCAATCTCCCATCTGATATAGCCTCCGGCAGGATTGCAGAGATGCACAGAAAAATATGTCATGCATTGCATGACGTGCATCTCGCAGCAAGAATGCCGAAGGCATTCTTGAATACTTTGGAGGAGTTTATGAATCAAAAAGCTTTAAAAGTTTTAGAATATGATAAAATCATTCATCTGCTTGCGGATCAGGCTACTTCAGACGCTGGCAAAAAACGGTGTCTCGAACTGGTTCCGATGACCGATAAGCAGAAGATCACAGAGGCGCAGACTCAGACATCCGATGCTCTGTCCCGCATTTACCGCAAAGGCGGACTTTCCTTTGGCGGATTAAAGGACCCGGGATTTCAGATGAAACGCCTGGAGATCGGTGGCAGCTTAAACGCAGCGGAACTGCTCTCTGTCTGTACCTTACTGGAGATCACCAAACGGGCGAAAGCCTATTCCAGAGAAAACCGGGACGATCTTCCATCGGATTCCCTGGAAGAACTCTTTGCCGGTCTCGAGCCACTGACACCGCTGCTGGAGGAAATCCGCCGCTGTATCCTGGCCGAGGATGAGATCAGCGATGACGCAAGCCCTGCGCTGCACAGCGTGCGCCGCACCATCCGCAATATCAACGACAAGATCCACGGTGCCATGAACAACCTCTTAAACAGTTCCACCACCCGGTCTTATCTGCAGGATGCAGTGATCACCATGCGAAACGGACGTTACTGTCTGCCGGTCAAAGCAGAGTACAAAGGACAGGTTCCTGGCATGATCCACGATCAGTCCTCCACCGGTTCTACTCTTTTTATCGAGCCGATGTCCGTTGTAAAATTAAACAATGACTTAAAGGAAGCGTTCCTGAAAGAGCAGGAAGCCATTGAAGCGGTTCTGGCAGAATTAAGCAATCTGACTGCTCAATACGCACCCTATCTGCTGGATAACTACCGTATCCTGGTTGACCTTGACTTTATTTTTGCAAAAGCAAATCTGGCAAAAATCCAGAACGGCATGGCTCCGGTCTTCAATACGGAAGGACGGATCCGCATCCGTCAGGGACGCCACCCACTGCTGGATCCGAAAAAGGTTGTTCCTATCGATGTGCATCTGGGAGACACTTTCCATTTGCTGATCATTACCGGACCGAACACCGGTGGTAAAACCGTTTCCCTGAAAACCGTGGGACTGTTTACCCTGATGGGACAGGCCGGACTTCACATTCCGGCAAAAGACCGTTCCGAACTGGCTATTTTTGACGATGTTTTCGCAGATATCGGTGATGAACAAAGTATTGAACAGAGCCTCAGTACCTTCTCTTCCCATATGACGAACATCGTGTCCATTTTAAAAAATGCGACGCCACAGTCTCTGGTGCTTTTCGATGAGCTCTGCGCCGGAACGGACCCGGATGAAGGTGCCGCCCTGGCCATTTCCATTCTCGACCGTCTGCGTCAGAACGGCATCCGCACCATGGCTACCACCCATTACAGCGAGATCAAGCTGTACGCGCTCTCCACAGAGGGTGTGGAAAATGCCTGCTGCGAATTCAGTGTACAGACCTTAAGTCCGACCTACCGTCTGCTGATCGGTATTCCGGGAAAAAGTAATGCCTTTGCAATTTCCAGCAAGATCGGACTTCCATCCGATCTGATCGAAGATGCCAAAACACGCATTACAAAAGAGAATGAAAACTTCGAAGATGTCATTGCCGATCTCGAACAGAGCCGCCTGACCATAGAAAAAGAACAGGCTGAGATCAACCGTTATAAAGAGGAAGCTGCTTCCCTGAAAAAACAGCTGGAAGAAAAACAGGAGCGCTTAAACCGCAGCCGTGACCGCGTGTTGCAGGAGGCAAACCAGCAGGCTGCTGCTATTTTAAAAGAAGCCAAGGATCTGGCTGACGAAACCATCCGCAACTTCCACAAATACGGCAAAACCCATGTGGATGCTTCCGCCATGGAAAAAGATCGTGATAAAATCCGCAAAAAGATGGCAAAAGCACAGTCCAAATCTTCCATGCAGAAAAAAGAACAGGTCAACCACAACGTACCGAAAAAACTGCGTCTGGGCGACTCCGTCAAGATTCTCAGCATGAACCTGAAAGGTACGGTTCACACCCTGCCAGATGCAAAAGGCAACCTGTTTGTACAGGCCGGCATCCTGCGTTATCAGACAAACATCCGTGACCTGGTTCTGGTAAATGAAGATGCAACTCCGGTGGTTCACAATACAAAAACCGGTGCCGGAAAGCTGAAAATGGCAAAATCACTCTCTGTTTCACCGGAGATCAACCTAATCGGCAAAACCGTAGATGAAGCGTTGATGGAACTGGATAAATATCTGGATGACGCTTATCTCGCACATCTGAAATCTGTACGTATTGTTCACGGAAAAGGAACCGGTGCTCTGCGCAAAGCTGTACAGGGACATCTAAAACGCCAAAAATATGTCAAATCTTACCATCTGGGAGAATTTGGCGAAGGCGATGCCGGAGTAACGATTGCAGAGTTTGAATAATTTCAGAGCCATGAGGATTGCAAGTATAAATACGAATCATGCTCGCATGAATGAATATTTATACTTGTAAGACTCTTTGGCGAGAAGCCACATCTCGATATTTCGTAACAATGTCGAAATGGCTCTGAAATTTTTAAGTATACTAAATATAGGAGGCCCATTATGGCAGTCAAACAGAAAATTCTGATCGTCGATGACGATTCAAATATTGCCGAGCTGATCTCCCTCTATCTTCTGAAAGAGTGTTATGATACAAAAATCGTAGAAGACGGAGAATCCGCCCTGCGTGAATTTAAAACTTATCAGCCAAACCTGATTCTTCTGGACCTGATGCTTCCTGGTATCGACGGCTATCAGGTCTGCCGTGAGATCCGAACACAGTCAAACGTACCGATCATCATGCTTTCCGCTAAAGGCGAAGTATTCGACAAGGTACTTGGATTGGAACTCGGTGCGGACGATTACATCATCAAACCATTTGATTCCAAGGAACTGGTGGCCCGTGTCAAAGCTGTACTGCGCCGCTATCAGGTCGTAAAATCGGAGAAAACGGAACCGGACATCAAATGTGTGGAATATCCGGATCTGGTCATCAACCTGACAAACTACTCCGTTATGTACTACGGACAGGTGATTGATATGCCGCCAAAAGAACTGGAATTGCTCTATTTCCTGGCATCCTCACCAAACCAGGTATTTACCAGGGAGCAGCTTCTGGACAACATCTGGGGGTATGAATATCTTGGCGACACCCGTACCGTGGATGTTCACGTGAAACGTCTCCGGGAAAAAATCAAAGATCACGAACACTGGGGGATTACCACCGTCTGGGGCATTGGCTACAAATTTGAGCGCCGCTAACCCCGACCCGGTACGATTTATCTATGAAACATAAATTACTATTTAAGATGATATTTTCCTATCTGGCATTTGCAGTCCTCGGATTTATCCTGATCTCGACCTTTACGGCTCATTATAATCAAAATTACCTGGAGCAGCATTATGCCTCTGCCCTGCGCAGAGAGAGCAGCCAGATTGCAGATTCCTTCAGCAGCAGCTACTACACCTCAGAACTGACACTGGAAGAATTTCAAAAACAGATAGCTGCCGTCAGCAGTTACCTGGACTCCGACATTTATATCGTCAATACCTCCGGAAAAGTAATGGTTAATTCCATGAAATATGTCAGACCTTCCGAGGCAGAAACCATTCCGGATTTCAATATTCTGGATTTCAGCGGAAGTAACTATTCCATCGGAACATTCTACGACCATTACGCCGAAGATATTCTGACGGTATACAGCCCTGTCACCAAAAATTACAAGGTCACCTGTTATGTAATGGTGTGTCTGCCACTGTCCCATGTTTCTAACGAACAATACGATCTGTTGAACGGATTTTACCTTTCACTGATTTTTTTACTGCTGCTGGCACTTATCATTCTGCTGACTTTTTATTTTACAATGTACCGGCCACTGCAGACCATTCTGAAAGCGGCAACATCTTATGCTGATGGAAATTTTGAGACGCCTCTGGAGCTGTCCCGACATGATGAAATCGGGACTTTAGCCGATACGATGCATTTTATGGCAGTGGAGTTAAATGCACTGGAAAACGATCAGCACAAGTTTGTATCCAACGTTTCCCATGATTTTCGCTCCCCGCTGACTTCCATCAAGGGGTATGCGCAGGCCATGGCAGACGGTACGATTCCGGCAGAACTGCAGGGCAAATATCTGGACGTTATTATTTTTGAGGCAGAACGCCTTGAGAAACTGACTCAGAGCCTTCTGGAACTGAATAAATACGGATCAAAAGGTATTTACCTGGATCTCTCCGTCTTTGATCTCAACGAGCTGATCAAACGAACGATCCTGATGTTTGAAGGTCGATGCAAAGAAAAAATGCTTTCCTTCAACCTGATTCTCACCGGAGATCAGCTTTATGTTAAAGCAGATTCTGCCAAGATCGATCAGGTAATGCATAACCTTGTGGACAATGCCTTCAAATTCAGCCACAGTAATTCCGTCATTACCATTGAGACAACCCTGCGTAACGAAAAAGTCTTTGTTTCCGTAAAGGATCAGGGCATCGGTATTCCAAAAGAAAGTATCAGCCGCATCTGGGAGCGTTTTTACAAATCAGATGCCTCCCGCGGCAAGGATAAGAAAGGCACTGGGCTCGGACTTGCCATTGTAAAGGAAATCATTCATGCACATCATGAAAACATCAATGTCATCAGCACGGAAGGCGTGGGAACCGAATTTATCTTTACGTTGCCTTATGCAGATAAAGACTAATAAAAAGGTGTGAGCCCTGTATCATCAGAACTCACACCTTAATTTTTTACTCTACGTTCACCATCGCTTTTTCACGCATGGTCCGTTTTTTCTTCTGCTCTGTCTTTGCTTTTGCCTTATGGCTTCCTTTCTTATGAAACTTAGAATCAAAAGAAATCTTTTCAAGCTGATTTAAAATCCGCTTCTGCCCTTTTTTCGGCTTTGCCATATAGACTACGATAAGGATCGCCAGCAACACGGTAGCTACAATGGATACTTCTATATCTTGTCGTGCTGTTGCTCCTACAATCGCTGCAATACACAGTGCTGCGCCCATCCCAAGAAAGAGATTCGCAGAATGCTTTTTCCCAAACTTTCCTGCGATTTTGCAACCACGTTCATCATCTTCAATCCGGCCATTAAAATAAAGTCCCAGACTCATTCCTTTGATTTCGAATTCCTTATGATGGCAAATGGTAAAATCTCTGTCATTCTTAAAATGTCCCCAGTAGCAATTCTGCTGCTGATAGGCACGCATATTCTGTTTGTTATCTTCTACCACTTTATCTTCCCAGGATTTTTTCCATTCCTGCGGTGTAAGGTGGCTGACAATCGTTACATTTTCCATACGTTTAAAAACAGGCTTTCTATTAGATTTTTCGCTTTTTTAATCGCTTCCTGTGATCGTCAGTTTTCTTTTTCCAGTAAAGCAGACATTTATGCTCCGCTTTCCCTGCCTGCTTATGCCAGCAATGGTACCAGGAAAAGGAATCCAAGAGCTGTAACAATACCAGATGCAATCAATACGATAGCACAGTAACCCATAATATCTCTTGCACCGAGGCCTGCGATACCAAGTGCCGGAAGTGCCCAGAACGGCTGCAGCATATTTGTCCATGCGTCACCCCAGGCAATACCCATAGCAGTAACTGCCGGTGTAACACCAAGTTTTAATCCTGCAGGCATCATGATCGGACCCTGAACTGCCCACTGTCCTCCACCTGACGGTACAAAGAAGTTTACGATACCAGCTGCAAGGTAACACAATACCGGGAATGTACGTGGTGTAGAAATACTTACAAATCCATTACTGATTGCAGATGCTAAGGACACACCGTTGGAACCTGCTGTAACCATCATACCCTGGATACCAGCGTAGAATGGGAACTGTAAGATAATTCCGCCTGCACTTTCTGCTGACTCTGTGATTGCTTTTACATAACTGATTGGTGTCTTATGGAAAGCAATACCAAGAATCAGGAAGATCAGGTTTACGATATTTAATGATAATGCATTAAGAATGGATCCTGCATTTACAAAATTGTAAATCAGATAAATTGCACCAATTACTACAACAATGTAAGAAAGAACCATGCTGTTCTCCAGTTTTTCAGCCGGAGTCTGATCTTTTCTTGCTTTTACTTCTGTATTATCCGGTGCATCCTCTAATAATTTCGGATCAATAGATACAACATCCTTTGGATCCGGATGCATTTTTGCATTTACAAAAGCAACAACTAGAACAACTGCCAGAACCATGATCAGGTTCCATGCAGAGAAAATTGTCTGAGAAGTCGGCACGATTTCTGTAACAGCTCCTGCAGTGTTATCAACAACACCATCTGCATTTAATGATGTCATTCCAAGCGGGATAGATCCGGAAATACCTGCATGCCAGATAACAAATCCTGAATATGCAGCCGCAATGATCAGGCGGTAATCAAGACCTTTGATTTTCTTCGCAACTTCTTTTGCAAGCAATGCTCCGATAATCAGACCGAATCCCCAGTTGATAAAGCAGCAGATTGCAGAAATAATAGTAACGAATGCAACTGCTCCTACCGGTTTTTTCGGTACGCCTGCAAGTTTTACGATCAGTTTCTTGATGGCCGGTGCATTCGCCAGTGCACTACCAAGTACCAATACCAAAGCCATCTGCATTGAGAATGCTAAAAGTCCCCATACACCAGATCCCCAGGCATTTGCCACCTCAATCGGGTTCATACCGGCTACTGGCATTGCTGCGATAAATACAACAATCGTCAAAATAATACAGAAAACGAAAGCATCAGGCAGAAATCTCTGCACAAGTTTTACGCAACCATTTGTGAATTTTTTAAACATTTTCCCACTCCTTTCAATTCACTAATCAAAATGTTTTTGTAACACTTTTTCATGCAGTAACCAATAGGTACCTGCCATTTTTTATACTTTTTTTATGTTTTTTTATCATTTTATATATATTGTATATTTTTACATATTTTTTCTGTTTTATTCTATTTTAAACGATATATTTTCTAATTGTATTCGATTTATTTTGTTTATTTCTGTCTTTTCAATATCCTTTCCTGCCATTTTGAGCTTATCATTCTTTACAATTTCACACATAGCATTTGCAAAAGCTACTTATACTTGTATTCTACCTCTATCTGAATTATAATTTACAGGAAATAATATATGCGGAACAATCCGTATTACACTGTATAAGGAGTAGAAAATCTATGTCTATTACAAAAACAGAATTAATGAAACTGCAAAATGGCAGTGATGTCCGTGGTATTGCCTGTGAGGGTATTAAGGACGAGCATGTAACCCTCACTTCTGAAGCTGCATACCTCATTGGACGTGCATTCGCCATCTGGTTGTTAAAGAAAAAAAATATCGCTCCGGAGGAATGTATCGTTGGTATCGGTACTGATTCAAGAATTACCGGTCCTGAGATCAAAAAACAGGCAATCCGCGGTATGTTGGATGAAGGCATCTATGTATCCGACTGCGGCATGGCATCCACACCGGCAATGTTTATGTCCATTGTCTATCCGGAAACAAGATATGACGGTGCCTGCATGATCACAGCAAGCCATCTGCCCTTCAACCGTAACGGTCTGAAATTCTTTGACCATGAGGGTGGACTTGAGCATGATGATATCACTGCCATTCTTGAAATTGCTACCGGACTTGCTGACAGTATGGATCCTGCGGTACTGGAACAGCCACTTCCGACAGACAGCAACCGTTTTACCGAATTTGAGCTGATTTCTCTGTACAGCGCAAACCTCTGCATGAAAATCTGTGACGGTGTACAGGCTGAAAACTATGACGAACCATTAAAAGGATTAAAAATTGTTGTAGATGCCGGAAACGGCGCAGGCGGTTTCTTTGTAAAAGAAGTGCTGGATGAACTTGGTGCAGACACCACAGGAAGTAACTTCCTTGAGCCGGACGGAACATTCCCGAACCATATTCCGAACCCGGAAAATAAAGAGGCTATGAAAGCGATCTGTGACGCCACCGTTGCTGCAGGCGCAGATCTTGGTCTTATCTTCGACACTGATGTGGATCGTATGTCTGCTGTGTTGTCCGATGGCACACCGATCAACCGTGATTCTATCATTGCCATGATCGCAGCTATCCTTGCTCCGGATTACCCGGGTAGCACAATTATTACGGATTCCGTTACTTCCGACCGTCTGACAGACTTCCTTGAGCAGGATCTTGGGCTGAAACATTTATGCTACATGCGTGGCTATAAAAATGTCATCAACAAATGCAAGGAATTAAATGCAGAAGGAATTGTAAGTCCGCTGGCGATGGAAACTTCCGGTCACGGTTGTCTGAAAGAAAACTATTATCTGGACGACGGCGCTTATCTGGCTGTCAAACTTGTTATTGCTGTTGCAAAGGCAAAACGCAAAGGCAAAACCATCGACCACTTTATCGCAAACCTCTGCACTGAATATGCAGACCGCGAGGTTCGTTTCCCGATTCTGACCGAAGATTTTCATGCATACGGAGCATCTGTACTGGAGACATTCAAAAACAATGCCGCCCAGTCAGGTTTTGAACTTCCGAAATCCTACGAAGGTGTTCGTATCCGTTTTACCGGCATTTGCACCGGCTGGATGCTTCTGAGAGCTTCTCTGCATGATCCGGTTATGGTATTGAACCTCGAGGGCCGCACACCACGTGATCTGGAGATTATTACAGGTATTGCGCAGAGTCTGGTAGAAGATTTTGATAAGTTAGATTTATCTGCACTGTAATATTTATATGATTGCAGTGAGTGTGCAAAGCACGGAACAAAAAAAGAAGCGACTTGATGCCGCTTCTTTTTTTTATACTTCGGACAAAGTATATAAAGAGTTAGGTTTTTTTCACCATATGGCTTCCCTTCCATATGGATGAAGGTTTGGTATTTATGTTGGTATTTGAAAATTACTTATTTAGCAGCTGCTTCCTATCTGTAAGAAGTAGCATCGAATGTTACGTCTGTTGCTGTGTAAAGTGAAATTACTGTTCCACAGTGCTGGCAACACTGACCGTACCCGTTTGTAAGGTGTCCACATAAGTTGCAACGATATTTGCTGTCTACACCAGTACCTGTGATTGTTAATTTTTTGTTTTCTGTGTTTCTCATATGAATTCCCTCCAGTTCTTTTCAATTATTTTTCCCCGTTAATTATTTTGTACTTTCTCAAGTACATGCTTATAATACAATATGTTCTCATATATTTCCAATAGATAATTCATGTATTTTGATAAGTTTTTCTTATTAGTGTGCATTTTTGAGCAGATGTTACCAATTGGGAATGTGCAATCCGCATACTTTATCCGGACATTCAGTAAGTCTTTCATAACATGTGCACAAGGGTTACGGATTATCAACAATTTCTTAACAAGGTTTTTATGCAAACTTCCCTGATGATTTTTATCCCACGATATGCGAATAGCGGGAAGAATTGTAGAAGTGTAAAGCACGGAACAATCCGTGTAATCATGATTTGGGGGTTTTGACACCCAAATCCTATTAAATAAAAAGAGCCATACGAAAATTTCTTTTCGTATGACTCCATAAAGTACTCTATAAATTTTATACTAACTCAAGAACAACTTCCATTGCTCCGTCACCTTTACGAAGACCAATTTTAACGATTCTTGTATATCCACCGTTACGATCTTTGTATTTTGGAGCAATCTCTGTAAATAATTTATCTACTAAATCAACTTCTTTAGTATCTTTTTTCTTTGCGCCTGTCTCTGTTACAGGGTAAAGAACTTTCAGCATCTCTCTTCTTGCATGAAGACGGGATGGCATATCTTTC
>CAKRKO010000002.1 GCA_934358495.1 uncultured Eubacterium sp.
GCGAAGATAGGAAATCCGTCGTGCCTGCATTGGAGTTTTTGTCACATCCTGTTCTAAGATTCCCTAAACAAGAATTTGTTCTTAAATTCAGCATACAATTCCGGCAATATTTCTGCCAGATGTGTATACTCTTTAACATTATGTGCCAGCAAAGCTCTTGCAGCCATCTCATCAAATGGAACCTTGGGATCCTCGAACCAGAATCTGGTACGAAGTTCTGAGCCATGCTCTGTAGGTCTTAGGAAATGCACCATTCCCGGAGTACACACGATTGTTCCCTGGAAGGCTTTTAATTTTTCCGGATCAAAGCCCATCTCTTCCGGTGGTAGAAAGTTCAATATCAGATCAACCACCGGTGCATCTTTCAGCATCGATTCTTTTACGTCATGCGTTGTATGCCAGTAACGTTCTTTCATGCTTAACTTTTCATTCAACGCAATTTCTGGATTGCGTGTTTTGCAATAATAATGTTCATCTTTATTCCAGATAATATAGCGCATCGGATCAAGTCCATGCCAGGCAAACCACCAATCAAACATCTCTGGTGTCACTCCAGGCATCTGTGTACAATTTGCCACTTCATATCCACCGCTCGGCAAATGGAATACTCCAAATTCTCCTGGCAGATATCCATCCTCAAATAATTTGTTTTTGTCCACAAATAATAACGCTTCCGAATCATCAAATTTTTCTGTCATGATCCGTTTCATTAATTTTGCCGGAACTTCTTTAATCTCACGCTCATAATATTTATAATACGGTGATTTTTTCTGTTCTTCTGTCAGTTCAACAGCCATATCTTATCCCTATCCTTTCTTTACGGAATCCTCTTTGCAAAAAACCAGCAGATTCCACCAAGCACCATTGTACCTGCCAACAGGTAGATTGCAATTTCATACCCAAGACATTGAATGATATATCCAAGCACAATGGTAAATACTACCGTTCCCACCTGTGTCACTTCATTTTTCAGTGAATTAACAACCGGTACATCGGAAGGTACTTCTGCAATATCTGTCGCTGATGCGGTAGACAGACCAGCAATAGATCTAGGCAGCGTTCCGTACACAATTACATACACTATGATCATACTTGCCGGCAGATTTACCAGGCAGATCAGCGCCACTGCCCCTGCAAAAAATCCAGCCATAACTATTTTTCGTTTTGTTCCAAGTTTATCTGAAATCCATCCAAATACAAACATGGATGCCATACCGATCAATGTTGTGTAACTGTAAACACTTGCCGCCTGCCCTGGTTCCAGTCCCTTGATGATCATATATTTTACGACATATGCGCTAAAAGATACTGATACAAGACTGAAAAAAATGTATGCGATATTGACCAGCCAATTGGACTTGTTTTTGAACACACGCAACGTCTGCTCTCTGGTCGGCTTTGCATCCGCAGCAACTCCATTTGCCTTTACAGATGCAGGAATGTTAATCATACATACAACAATGGCCAGTGCATACATCACCGCGATTCCTGCAAAAATCTGCAAAAATGACATACCTGCTTTCAGCATCAAAACTGAACCGCCTTTAGTGATCAGAATCTGCGGAGCAACTGCGCACAAAATGGATACACTGCTCCAGATTCCAACCTTATCTCTCGGAACCATATTCAGCAACAGGCTGGTAACTGCCAGTGTCGCCAGTCCAAGTCCGCCACCTTCTATCGCACGTCCAGCCACAAAAAGCGGGAATTTCGGAGCAAGCAGCTGCATTCCCATACCAGCCAGCGCGACTGCAAATCCAAGAATTATGCTTTGCTTACTCGGCCACTTCCGAATTAGAAATCCCATCTGCACAGACAGTATGATCACTACCCAATTTGTTGCCGAATTCAGATATCCGTATGCCCCCTCGTTTACACCAAAGTGAGAAGTGATCGCATCCTGCATCGGAATAAATTTAAACATTCCAAAGCCATACACCACACTGCAGAAGATCATGGTTGCAAGCATAATTTTTATTTTTCTATCGCTGTAATTTTCCCGTACGTTCTCTTTACTCATAACCGAATCTTCTTTTCCTTCCCTGACTTAGAATAATGTATAGCTCTTTTTCAGCCATTCCTTCCATTCTTCAGTAAAATCAACGATCCAGGCTTTTACCGGTTTGATTTCATGTATCAATCCTGCAACAGGACCTGCAAGAACTGCTCCCTTTTCTTTTACGTCTCCTTCCAGGGAAGCAATTCGTAAGGATCCCTGAGATATCTCGCGAATCATATCTGCTGCTTCTGCTTTTGTATGTGTTGCTTCGATTTCAAGCATTTCATCTGCCAGTTTATTCCGAACCTGCCAGCTTGGTTCACCGGTGGATGCGCCACAGGCAACAATATCACGATCAATCGCACGTACTACTGCTTCTTTTACATTCGGATGTACCGGACACTCCTCAGATGCCATAAATGCAGTACCCATCTCAACGCCTTCTGCACCTGCCACGGTAACTGCTGCTGCCTGTCTGGCCGTTGCAATTCCACCGGATGCTACAACTGGAATACTGACATGCTCTACTACCTCTGACAGCAATACACGTCCACTGACTTTTGTACAGTGTCCACCACCTTCCACGCCTTTTGTGATAATCACATCAGCACCTGCTTTTTCTGCAACAATGGCATCTTCCAGATAATTAATTTTTGCAATTACTTTACAGCCTGCATCATGCAATCTCTTATAGTATTCCGTTGCCATATCCAGATCCAACAAATTTAAACTGTCGATATAAGCTACCGGAACTTTTCCCTCAATAATTGCTGATACACCGACTTCCAGCTGTGGTCCCGGATCCAGAAACAGATTTGCTGCAAATGGCTTTTCTGTCATAGAACGGACGATTTCTACCTGCTGTAAAATAACTTCTTTTGGCATAAATCCACTTCCCAGTACACCAAGTCCTCCATTTTCTGATACTGCTGCTACCAGTGGTGCCATAGATGTCCATGCCATCGCCCCCTGAATAATCGGATATTCAATCCCCAATATCTCACACACTCTGTTTGCCATGTTATCAATCTCCTTTTCACACTATCTTCACTAATATTTAAGCTTTTTTCAATTTGATTTCAAAAATGTCTTACTGCCTTTCTACACTCCGTTTCGGACAGTGCAACAACAGCGTACTTCTCAATTTCATCAATATTTCGGTGGCTGGACGTCATATTCCTCCACAGGAACTCTTTCTGTATGAAATGTCATCTCACCCTCTTTGTTCTGTACAATGATCCATTTCAGCCAGTTTTCATTATCCATATCCGGATAATCCTCACGAATGAACCATCCTCTGGACTCTTTTCTCATGGAAGCGGCTCTCAACTGCATCTCACAGCACAAAACCATCGCATCAGCCTCATGGCAGGTCAACAATCCGTGAAGATCATCTGCTTTCATATATTTTGCTTTTTCTTTCACTTTCTCAAGCTTCCGCAGTAATACATCCAAACGATGTTGTGACATATAGATACTGTTTTCAACCGGACAGAGGATCTGCTGGATTGCATCAATAATCTCGATTGGATCCACACCTTCCTCACGCTCTAACGGTTTATATGCATCCTCTTTGTATGCTTCTACCTGTGCTTTACAGATATGAGACTCCCCTATTGTTTTTACATACTCTGCTGCTGATTCTCCACTGATAATTCCTGCAAATACTGCATTTAAAATTCCAGAACCGCGGTTTCTTCCCGGAGGAGCCGGAACTGCACCCGGTGCACCGGAACCACAATAACATACGTCTCCGGCTGCATACATACCTGCAATAGAAGTCTGCATGTCATCTCCTACACGAACCGGTGACTGTTCACCAACAAAACCAGGTGCTACTTCCAGCTCCGGATCCAGACCTCTTGCTTTTCCATGATCTGCATCCCAGAACGGAACACCATATGGTCGATCCCAGATTTTCGCCAGTGGATTATCATCCACATCCGGCACATGCAGATAAATCGGACCTTTTCCTGCAGACATCTGCTCATACCACTCTCGAAGAGCCGTAGAACTTACATCAGCTTCCGGGAAACGTCGGAAATTCTGTGTTACGTTTTCATTTAATGCATTAAACATATTGTTTTCGCCAAATACAAGTTCCTGAAAACTATTAACCTTATACAACTGCGCAAAATTTCCAAATTCTGTATTTCTCATCTGTGCGCCTGCACGGTAAGCTGCTGCAATACCGTCTCCGCGACCATTGCTCCACATCGGTGCTACACGATAGTTCTGACTTCCGGTTGCAAGAATTACAGATTTTGCCACAAATACATAAAACGTACCATCAATAATACTGTATCCCACCGCTCCGGCAATCCTGTCTTCTTCTGTCAGAAGATCAGATACCGTTACTTTATCAATTATTTTTACCCCCAGTTTCTGTGCTGTCTTCCTCATCTGAATCGTGACATTTAAATCAATACCAACCATATAGGTCATCGGACCGGTTGGAATCCTCAACTTCGGAATGGTGACCCCCCATCCTTCCATGCGATCAAGCATTTCATTATTCATTGCCACATATCTTTTCAACATATTCTGGTTTCCCAGATAACAGCCTACTGAATTTGCATGATATTCTACAAACATTTCAGGTGTTGTGTGCTCCAGATCAAAATACTGTAATACTCCACCACCTTTATTTGCTTTTCCACCATATCCTGTAGTCTGTTTTTCAACAATCATAACCTCTGCATCCGGATTTTTTTCTTTCGCAGAAACAGCTGCTGTCAGGCCGGCAATGCCACCGCCGATGACCAGCACATCAATGTTATGTTCTACTGTCTGTGTCTCAATCTTTGCCATAAAGCAACCTCCTCCCTAGTGATACTGATCAAAACTCTGTCTGAACTTCTGGCTCTTAAAATCCGGAATTACCTGAATACATCCGCGTTTACAGGATATCTCACAGTAATTACAATGTTCACAGTCCTCGACATATTTAAATACTGGCTGTTTTTTTTCTGCATCCCAACGGATAACATCGATAAAACATGCCTTATAACATAACTGACATCCCACACAATTTGCAGGATCAAATTTAATTTTATGATTTGTATGAATCATCTTTGCTCCTCCTTATTCCCCATGCTCTTCTGCATAAAGTTGCGGAAGAATTGTTGCTAAATTTGCCCATTCTTTCACATTCTGCAAAAATACACCCATTGCAAATACCGGCGGCATAAAGAATCCGTCTGGAAGCTGCTTATAATCTTTTCCATATCTCACAGTCCAGCCAATCCAGCATTTGGTACGCACTTCCACACCATCCTCTTTTTCAATTACCTGATGGCAGATCAGATAATCCGGTCCTGCTGCAGGTGGCTGACCATGTGCATAGCCTCTTGCACAAATAAGCGATGCCGTGTTAGATGATTTTAGCACCTCCATATCAAAACCAACATCCGATGGACATTTAAAATTCACTGCCTCTTTCGCAGGACCCATCTCGGATATTTTTACCACCATCTGTGTCGTATCCCAGTACTTTTCTGCACCGATCAGATCTTCGTCTGCAAATTTTGATGTCTGCATGCTCATGGCCGACACATTGTTTTCCGGATTTGCAATCACAAAACGAAGTGGATCCAATCCTCTCCATGCCATATACCAGTCCAGCATGTCTGCTGTAACCCCCGGCATAAAAATAACATCTGACATATATCCGGTGCCATCTGGCATAACGGTATATCCAATCCTGGTTCCGATACCTTCATCCGTCAGAATTCTCGCACGATCTGTGAACGGTACAGCATCCATCGGAGTCATCGGTCCTCCAAATGCAAACGGCATTTTTTCCGGAACCATTGAGATCACATCACGCTCATAATATTTAAAATAAGGTTTTTTTCGGTCTTCATCTGTTACCGGCACTTTTGCCATTCCTTCTTTTTCCATAAAAAAACATCCCCCTTTCATTTCTTACCTATACAGTAACAAACGAAAGAAGAATGTTGAAATGCTTAATATTTATGAGCTCATGATTCTTCGAACATAGAATAAAAAATTGCAATGGCCGGATTATAATTATCCTTCTGCCAGATCATGGAGTATCCATCCATACGGATTTCCTTCACTTTTACAAAATCCACATATGGACTGTTTTTCATAAAGTGCTCTTTGGAATTAATCCCGATTCCTTTTCCAATTTCCACCCACAGCATTTTTGTATCGTAATCCGGTGCCATTTTTGTCTTTGGTTCAAACCCGGCTTCCCGGCACTTTTCTATCAACAGATGATTCAGTTCCGGTGAATCCTCTGACAGTAAAAAATATTGTTCCCGAAAATCTTTCAATGAATACATTTTTTTCGAATCACAATGTAGAGAGGCCGGAACAATCAAATAATTTTCAATCTCAAACACATCCTCATGCAACAAATTTTCTCTGCCTTCTACAGCACCGCAGACAGAAAAACACATATCACTTTCCCCATTTTCCACACTCTCCAGCAACCGTTTTAACGGATAACTGATCAATTTAATATCCACCTGCGGATACCGTTCCTGGAACCGGTGAACAGTCTCCATCGTTTTGCTGTCCAGGCACATTCCGTTCAATATACCAATTACAAGCTCTCCTTCTTCCCCGCGATTAATTCTGGCCGCCTGATCCCGCAGCATTCCATACTCTGTATTTAGTTTTACCAGACCGTTATACATCGCCAGTCCGGCCGGTGTCACCCGGAGTCCGCTTTGTTTGCTCCGTAAAAAAAGTGAAAAGCCGAGTTCATCCTCCATGGCTGCAATATTTCTGCTGAATGCTGGCTGCGTTATATGAATGTTCTGCGCTGCAACCGTAAAATTCAAAGTTTTTACAGCTTCCATAAAACATTCAAACATTGTTAATGTCATTTTCATTCCCCCTAATGTGCAAAATTCTCTCTTATCATATATTGTAACAGATTTTCTTTTGTTAGGTATATATAATACGCAAAAAGCACAGCCATTCTGGACTGTGCCTTTCACGTTTTTGCTTATACTAACTTTTTTATCAGAAGGTCTGATTATTTACGCCCTACCAAAGCATCATCCAGCGTTTTTCCTGCTGCCTTGCGGTATTTATCATCCACTTCTTTTACATGTGATGGTTTGAAGAGCAACAGTAAAATCAGAGAAATTACACCTACAATCGCTGTTGTAATAAAAATCGTACGATATCCCCCTGCGGAATACATCAGCATTGCAATCAGCATCGGACCGGAAGAACAGATGATATTTCCAATCGGGCTTGCTGTTGCGAACACACGGCTAAAATCCTCTCTGCGCCAGTACTGGGCTGCCATGGACACTCCAAAGTTTGAGGATGCTCCCATAAACAGCGCCAGGCAGATCATGGAAATCAACAGCGTGATCGCATTTGGAATTGTTCCTAAAATACCGGAAATGATCATAATTACTACCGAGATGATCATAGCAAATTTTGTTCCAAAACGGGTATCCAATACACCAAGAATAAAACTTCCGATACAACCAAAAATCATGATCATAGCCATAACACCGGTATATCCACCCACAAATGCCAGTTCATTTTCAAAGTTTGCAATAATTGCTGCAGACTGCGTCATCATACCTACGGAAAACATTAACAATGTTCCTACTGGAATTGTGATCAGCCAGAAATCACGACAGGCCAGTGTATGCGGTAATGTCCATACAGAAGTCTTTTTGTTTTCGATTTCTTCCAGCATCATCTTTTCTGCAATTTCCGGTGTCAGATTCTTATCATTATCTCTGTATGCTCCACACTGTTCCGGATAATCTTTGATAAAGATCAGACCGATGATCCATCCGATCACAAATACGATAAAAAATGGTAAAAATGCACCGGTAACATCCGGAAAACCTTTTGCAAACACACTTGCGGCAAACGGTCCGATCAGACCATTTGCAATTGGAAATGCAAACGTTGCAATACCCATGATGGTTCCTTTTCTGGTAGGGAACCACTGACCAACCAGAATACCGATAGAGAATGTTGCATACAGAACAGAAACAACATTTTCAACAGCATAACACAGCATCCAGATTGGTCCTGCCGGAAGCACCATAATCCCTAGTCCTAATAATAATGTAACCGCACCAAGAATACTTCCGAACCTCTTGATACTTTTCAGCTTTGAAATCAATCCGGCCATGGTCAGCTGAGCAAGTACTCCAATAATTGCACAGATAGAATATACTTTTGATAATACCTGTGCTCCACCATACATATCAGCCAGAATATTCAATGGATAGTTTGTAAAAACCTGATATGTAACAAATGCGATTGCCTGATAGATAATCAGCATCCATCCCCTGAATCCAAAATTGATTGTCTTTTTTTGATTCATAACCTTCTCCTCCTTTTTCCTGACACAACAACCTTATCTTGTCCTTTGTGCTGTATACATTATAGCTTTTGAAAGTTAAAGAATGAAATGCTATTAAAACATGAGCTCATGCATTGCATTACTTTTATTTTTGAATGACTACCGCATTTTTTATTTCTGCATTCATATTGGTGACAGACGTATTCCCCTTTCAGCTTTCCTTGACATTTCTTATATGATATGATAAATCTGTTCTGTTGTTGTTTTTGCAAATATCCAGAAATGACACTGCGATACACAGAATCTTTCATGGATGCCAATGCTTCCTTTATTTAAGTATAAAATTGATGTTGGGGTCAAAAGATGCCTTACGAATTGTTCCGTACTTCGTACTCCCACAATTCTACCCAATATTCGCATATCGTGAAGCTGACGCTCCACTTTTATGCTCATATCGGGGCGGGTCATTAAGCCATAAAACCACTCCTGTGCAAGCACATCGTGATTTCAGGCTTTTGACCCTGGCATCTAAAATTGCATAAATTATTTTTTGGGGGAATATATGAAACTTAAGAACATGAACTGGTCTGAACTGAGACCGGAAGTCAAACAAGTCTGGCAGTTAAGTCTGCCCGCAATTTTAACACAAATCACAACCATTGCCATGCAGTACATTGATTCTGCCATGGTCGGTGCTCTGGGTGCTGCTGCCTCTGCCGCCATCGGTCTGGTCGTTGCCATGACCTGGCTGTACAACGGTGTGCTCTCTGCCGTTTCTGCCGGTTTTTCTGTGCAAGTGGCACATCACATCGGAGCCAATCAGGATATGGAAGCCCGAAATGTTATGCGGCACGGTCTGATCAGTGCCCTGATCATTTCCGGCCTTTTATGTTTGAGCGGTCTCCTGCTCAGTCGTCCGTTGCCAATCGTGCTGGGCGGTGATCCTGCAATCTGCCCGGATGCAACTGCATACTTTTTTGTATATTCACTGATGATCCCATTTTCACAGTTGAATTCCCTGACATCGGCATTTTTGCAATGCAGCGGTGATATGGTAACACCAAGTATATTAAATGCCATCATGTGCGCCCTGGATGTAGCATTCAATGCCTTGTTTATCCCACGTTTTGGTGTTCTCGGTGCCGGTATTGGAACTGCACTGGCGTGCGCTATCATCAGTCTGATCATGGCATGGCGCTGCTGTGTTTGCAATAAACGTCTGCGCTTCAGAAGTTCCGATTCACATCCATATAATCGTGATATTCTGAACAAAGCATTTCAAATTGGCATGCCAGTAGCCGTACAGGAGATCACCATGAACGGCGCCATGGTCATGTCCACTAAAATCATTGCTCCACTGGGAGCCACCGCTATCGCTGCAAACTCTTTTGCCGTCACAGCGGAAAGCCTGTGCTATATGCCGGGATACGGCCTCGGCATGGCAGCAACCACACTGGTTGGGCGAAGTATCGGTGCCGGAGAAGTCAAAACTGCCAAACGCTATGGCAATATCAGTACCGCCATGGGAGCTATTTTCATGGGCTGTACCGGTGCGGTCATGATGTTCGCCTGTCCGCTGGTTTTCCGGCTTCTGACACCAGATCTGACTGTACAGGCTATGGCTGTTCATGTTCTTCGGATTGAATTGCTCGCAGAACCACTTTTTGGCGTGTCCATTGTGGCCGCCGGAGCATTGCGTGGAACCGGAGATACTTTCGTCCCAAGTCTGATGAACCTTGGCAGTATCTGGATCGTGCGTATCGGTCTGGCGTTGATACTCGTTAAACGCCTTGGTCTCGCAGGAATGTGGATTGCAATGGCCATTGAGCTTTGTGTGCGAGGACTACTGATGCTGTATCGGCAACACACTACAAAATACTACCGTTCGCGCACTTAATGTAAGGAACAAAAGGAAAACATCCAGGACAGACACGGGCATTTTTCTTTTTGTTCCATTTACACAGTGGCTCACATGCCACTTGAATCAGTCAATCATTTATAGCTGAAATAGCAAAATCGGAGAAAATTATCTCGGTGAGCGATTAAGCGAACGACTGAGTTTCACAAGGTTTTGCGCGAGTGGAAGACGACCATCTTTTATAGGAGTCGAGAACGAGCGCGATGAAACCGCTGTGAAACGAAGGTAGTGAACGTCTAGCGAGCGAGATAATTTTCTCCGATTTTGCTTTCATATATTAAATTTTAAGCATTGTTTTTATTCCGCGAACTGGCTATTGTACAGATCTGCATAGAATCCGCCCTGCGCCAACAGTTCGTCATGAGAGCCCTGTTCAATGATATCGCCATCTTTCATGACAAGAATCATATCCGCATTTTTGATCGTAGACAACCGATGAGCAATCACGAAACTGGTCCGTCCCTTCATCAGATTATCCATAGCACTCTGGATCAGCGCTTCTGTTCTTGTATCAACGGAAGATGTAGCCTCATCCAGTATCAGAATGCGGTTATCTGCCAGTATCGCACGGGCGATGGTAAGCAGCTGTTTCTGTCCCTGAGAAATATTGCTTGCATCCTCATTCAGCTCCATGTCATAACCACCCGGCAGTGTCCGGATAAAATGATCTGCATGTGCTGCCTTTGCCGCTTCAACGACCTCTTCATCTGTAGCCTCCAGACGTCCGTAACGGATATTTTCCATAATGGTTCCCTTAAAAAGCCAAGTATCCTGTAATACCATTCCAAAAGCGTCTCTTAACTCCCGGCGGTTGAAATCGCGGATATCATGACCATCAATGCGGATGGAACCACTGTTTACATCATAGAAACGCATCAACAGTTTTACCATCGTCGTCTTTCCGGCACCAGTCGGTCCAACGATAGCGATCTTCTGTCCGGCTGCCGCCTGTGCGCTGAAATCATGGATGATCATCTGATCTGCATTATAGCCAAAGCTTACATGATCAAATTCAACATTTCCGACTACTTTTGTCACATCTGCAGGCTGCTCCACGATCTGGTCTTCTTCTTTCTCTTCCAGGAATTCAAATACACGCTCTGCCGCTGCTGCCATGGACTGCACCTGGTTTGTCACCTGTGCGATCTGCTGGATCGGCTGTGTGAAACTCTTCACATACTGGATAAATGCCTGGATATCTCCGATGGTGATAATACCACGGATTGCCAGCATACCACCGCTCAACGCTACCGCTGCGTAACCGAGGTTTCCGATAAACTGCATAATCGGCATCATGATTCCGGAAAGGAACTGGGATTTCCATGCAGAAGTATATAATACATCATTTGTCCGGTTAAACTGAGCGATCATTTCATCTTCTTTGTTGTAGGCTTTGATGACCAGATGCCCGCCGTAGCTTTCCTCAACCTGACCATTGATATGCCCAAGGTATTCCTGCTGTGTAATGAAGTGCTTTTGGGATTTTTTCACCACCAGGGAAACACAGATTCCAGAGACCGGCAGTACCACCAGCGCGATCAATGTCATCAGCGGGGAGATGCTGAGCATCATCACCAGTACACCGATGATGGTAGCTGTAGATGTAATGATCTGAGTCACACTCTGGTTTAAACCCATCCCCAGTGTATCCACATCATTGGTAATTCTGGATAACACTTCACCGTACGTACGGCTCTCAAAATATTTCATCGGCATGCGGTTGATCTTCTCTGTAATTTCTTTTCGCATCCGGTAACAGATTCTCTGTGTAATACCGGTCATGATCCAGCCCTGCACAAAACTCAGTACGGAACTGAGCAGGTATAATCCCAGCACAAACAGCAGCACTTTTCCTATATAGGAAAAATCAATGCCGCCGGTTCCGGCTACTTTTGCCATCAGACCTTCTGCCAGGCCTGTCGTCGCCTTACCAAGTACCTTCGGGCCAAGCACACTGAACACTGTGGAACATGCTGCGATGATCATAACAAACACAACGGCGATTTTATATTTTCCCATATAGCGGAGGATTTTTCCGATAGAACCTTTAAAATCTTTGGCTTTCTCGCCCGGTGCCATGCCACGGCCATGTCCCATCGGTCCTCCCATACCACGTTTTGATCTGGAAGCGGAATTCATATTTCTTTCATTACTCATGTTTTTCTGCCTCCTCTCCGTCTGTTAATCCAAGTTCTTTTGCGGACATCTGAGATTTTGCAATCTCCTGATATACGGTACAGTGTTTCATCAGTTCCTCATGGGTTCCTTTTCCGACGATCTCCCCTTCATCCAGCACAAGGATCTGATCTGCATGTAAAATTGTACTGATACGCTGTGCCACGATGATCACCGTGCTGTCCTGAACGGTATCTGAGAGTGCTTTCCTCAGTTTTGCATCTGTCTTCAGATCCAGTGCGGAAAAGCTGTCGTCAAACACAAAGATCCTCGGATGTTTTGCAATGGCACGGGCAATGGCAAGACGCTGTTTCTGCCCGCCGGACACATTCGTTCCGCCCTGGGCGATCGGAGATTCATATTTCTCCGGTTTTTCTTCGATAAATTCTTCCGCCTGGGCAATCTGTGCCGCCTGAACCACCTGGGCATCCGTTGCTTCGGCGTTTCCAAAACGCAGGTTTGATGCGATGGTTCCGGAGAACAGCACTCCTTTCTGTGGTACAAATCCAATCTGCTGACGCAGGTCTTTCATAGAAAGTTCCCGGATATCAATACCGTCCAGTGTTATGCTTCCTTTCGTCACATCATACAGACGCGGAATCAGATTCACGATGGTAGATTTTCCACAGCCGGTACTTCCGATGATCGCCGTAGTCTCCCCCGGATAAGCTGTGAAGTCAATGTCGTGGATCGCCGGCTCCCTGCTGCCCGGATATGTGAAATCCACATGGTCAAATTTCAACACACCCTCTGATGTTTCGATATGTTTCGGTTCTGCCGCTTCCCGGATTGTAAAATCTGTATGCAATACTTCATCAATACGGTCTGCTGCCACACCGGCACGCGGAAGCATAACAGACATCATTGTCAGCATCAGGAATGCCATAACGATCAGCATCGCATACGTGATAAATGCAGTCATGGAACCAACCTGCATCACTCCAAGATCTATTTTTTTAGCTGCCACCCAGACAATAGCCACTGTCAGTGCATACATGATCAGCATCATACCGGGCATCATCAGCGTCATGACACGGTTTGTGAAAAGCATGGTCTTTGTCAGTTCACGGTTCACACCATCAAACCGTTCTTCCTCTTTATCCTCACGACGGAATGCACGGATAACCGGAAGGCCTGTCAGTATCTCTCTGGAAACAAGGTTGACATCATCCACCTTTTCCTGCATCCGTTTAAATTTCGGCATTGCCACACTCATCAGGATCATGACAAATGCCAAAATCACAATGACAGCCACTACGATCAGCCAGCCCATTCCTGCTTTTGTCTGCACGACTTTGATGATGCCACCGATACCGATGATTGGTGCATATGCAAGCATTCGTAAGAATATGGCCGTTACCATCTGAATCTGCTGCACATCATTTGTACTTCTGGTAATCAGGGATGCCGTAGAAAAATGCTCCATTTCCGCATTTGAAAATCGCATAACCTTCTCGTACAGTCTGCCACGCAGGGAGCGTCCAACGCCTGCACCGACTCTGGAAGCCAGATAAGATACAAAAATAGCACAGGCCATCATCGCAGCTGCCAGACCTGCCATCTGCAATCCCTTTTTCCACAGGTATGCCGTCTGGATTTTTGCCAGATCCAGTCCTGCATCCTCATCGCAGGCAGCTGCATACGCTGATCCGGTGGAAATGATCATTGATTCTCCCATACTATCCACCATATCCTGCATAGACTCCCGCATGGAAAGCACCGTACCTTCATCCATCTGTCCGGAGGCAACCATTGCTTCAAAAATTGGGCGAACATCCACACAGTTTACCGTTTGTGTACTTCCATCATCCTGCTCAACTTCTTTTTCCGATACCTTCAGTTCCGCTCCAAGCATCTGTCCAATCTGCTCCAGGCTCATCTGCTCGTATACGGATACGTCCTGCCCGGTCTGCTCTGCCAGCATTTCTTTGAACTGTTCTTCTTCCATCTGAGACATCTGATAATCCAGGATCAACGGAATCGCAAATTCGGAATCCAGTTCAGCCAGGGTATCTTTGTCTGTTACAGAACAACCATACGTATCATGTTGTGTTGCCTCGTAAGCGGAAGCCCATTGTTCCTTTTCCTCTTTCGTCATAAAAAGCTGCGAATTCTCATATTCCTCCGATGTCATTTCCTGCGGAAGGACATGTTCGATTCCTTTATTCTGAATACCTACATCAATGATATCAGCAGTATATGTCGGCAGTGCCAGATCACAATAGGCCTGGATCACAAGCACCGCCACAATCACAAGGATCGATTTCCAGTACGGAATCATATTTTTAAAAATTTTCTTCATTTCCGTGATTTCCTCTCTTCCTCTTTCTTTTGCCCCTCTCGAATCTTCTCCAGTTCTTCTTTTGCCAGATCATACTGCTGATAAATATAAGTTACCAGCCGCGCCATCTCTTCTTTATCCGTTTTTTCAAATACACGACGAACAAATTCATTCATAATGTCATTCGATTCCTTTAAAGCTTCCTGCCCGGCTTCTGTAATCTCCACCAGCGTATTTCTACGATCCTTCTGATCCACAAATCGTCTGACATATCCTTTTTCTTCCAATGCCTTGATGGTGCGGGACACCGCCGGTGGCAGCGCATGGGTATATTCAGCCAGTTCTGACATCTTCACCCCGTGCTTCGAACCGATCTTTTTCTGCACATGATAAATACCATTCATCAGCACAAACTCGCCTTTGTTCAGATGCGGCAGAATGCTGCCGATATTCAGCTTTCGAAACATATGCAGTGCTTCCCACACGTTCTGTTCCATGTGTTCCATCTGTCCCCTGCATTTAAAATGATTCCTGCAATCTGAAAAATCAGAATCATTTTTTTCATTTTTCTGTTCTTTGTTCTCTTTCTCTTCCATAACTCCCGAAAAAATCCTCCTTTCCAAGTATCATCTTATAAAAGAAGCGCCCTGTCCCAATTGTACAATATTGGACACAACTGGTATGGTGTTCTTCTCAGTAAAGCGGACATTCGCAATTCGCTTTCGCTACTTGCTCATGAACGCAGTCGCTTTACGACCTGTCAGTGGGAGCTTTTAACTCCCACTGACATAAGCATCCCCCCTACCCACCGCTTAGTGCTCTACGCACTTGAAGCGTGGGAATGCTTATTCTGCGTTCAATTACTTAACAGTGTTAATCGTTAACTGTTGTTAAAGGTTAACACTGTTAAGTAATCTTGTCAATAAAAAAGGAACAATCAATTCTTAAATAATTATAAAATAGTAGCATTTACACGTCCCATTTTGATAATTAAAAAAATCAACTGTTCCTCTTTTGTATATTATTCCCAGAATCACTGCATGCTATACTCAAAATTTCTCTACCAGCATACCGCTTCGATATGCCTGCAGCAGTTCTTCCAGTTCTGCGATATTTTCCCGCAACACTTTACCGGTATCGGTATCATTAACGGTTTTCCGTTTTACCACATTCTGTTCCATAACAATATGAGAATGGATACAGGTTTCATTCAAAACCGTATCTTCCATGGAAGTAAATGGTTCATGCGCAGCCAGCACCAGTCCATAAGAGTTGTAGATTAGGGTGTAGCCTGCAATTCCAGTCTTTTGCTGGTAAGCCTTGGAAAATCCTCCATCAATGATCAGCAGTTTTCCACCACATTTTACCGGTGATTCGCCTTTTTTCACAATGACCGGAATATGACCGTTGATGATATGCGCTCCCTGCACCGGAAGTCCGAATTCTTTCAGGATCTTATCCACGATCTCTTCCTTCTCAAACAAGCGGTAATAAGCATTTTTCGGTTCCTCATGGGTTTCCTTATCGTCAATAAAGTAACGTTCAAATGTTGCCATACGCTCTTTTCCGAATACCGGTGAATGTTTATTTTTCCATATAAACCAGAGAATATCTTCACCGCGTTTCTTGTCCACCGGTTCAATGGAATAGTACCCTTTTCTGGCATAATGCTCCAAAATATCATACAGGGCTTTTCCACTGTAAGTCTTGCCATAAATATTGACTTTCATAAAACTGCCGTCATCATTCATCGGCACACAGCCGTGATACAGCAGATTTCCATTATATACTTTGTAAAGACTGCCCTTTGTATACAGGAAACGAATGTGTCGCTGCAGACGTTCACTGCCAAGGAAACTGTTTTTCAGACGTTCTACCACATCTTCTTCCTGCTGAGTAAATTTATACGGATCTTTCGGATCAATGGTCGGAAAATATGTATCATTCAGCGGATACTCTTTTCCATTCAATTTGATCGTTCCGTTTTCGTAATCAATCTTATCCAGAAGCAGACGTTCTTTCATATCCCATTCCGGATGTTCTTTGATCAGCTGTCCCTCTGCCTTGAACTGAATAATCGTGATGGCTTTGTGCATCAAGGCATCCATCTCCGCATAATCGCGGTCATATTCCTTGTCATCATCCCGCACATGGACATTAAATGTCTTACTCGTATGTCCCTGATAACAGTCCATGGCCAGACGCATTAACGGAATCATATTGATTCCATAAGCATCTTCCAGAATAGACAGGTTTCCATATCGTGCGGAAATACGCAGCATATTACACATACAGGCCACAGATCCGGCTGCCGCTCCCATCCAGAGAATATCATGATTTCCCCACTGAATGTCCACAGAATGATGTTTCATCAGATCGTCCATGATTAGATGCGGATACGGTCCTCTGTCAAAAATATCTCCGACTACATGCAGATGATCCACCGTAAATCTGCGGATCAGATAGCAGAAATCCACAATCAGCTGAGCCGCTCTGCCGGTATGGATAACAGAATTGATAATTTCATTATAATAAGCTTCCTGATCTGCTACGTCCGGTCTTCCGGTCATCAGTTCTTCAATAATATAGGCAAAATCCTTCGGTAATGATTTGCGCACTTTGGAACGTGTATATTTTGATGACGCATTTTTACATACACGGATCAGGCGGAAAATCGTCACTTTATACCAGTCTTCCAGATTTTCTCTCAGCGTCAGCTTACCCTCGATCTGCTTGATCTTCAGTTCCGGATAATAGATCAGTGTTGCCAGTGTACGCTTCTCCGGAATACCCAGAGAACTTCCAAACTCATCTTCAATTTTTCGCTGTACGGCACCGGAACCGTTACACATGACATGACGGAACTGCTCATACTCCCCATGAACATCCGTAATGAAGTGCTCGGTTGCCTTTGGCAGACTCAAGATTGCCTTCAGATTGACGATCTCTGTCGCCGCTGCCGCAATGTTTGGATATTGTGTTGCCAGTACTTTCAGATACTTAATATCTGCATTTTTCATGTCTGGTAATCCCCCCTTATATTATTCTAACCACATAATGCAAAGCGGACATTCGCAATCCTCTTTTGCTTTATGATGCACTTTTGATCACATCTGCCATTCCGTAAAATCCGGCCGGTTTTCCTGCCAGGTATTTTGCAGCCTCAATGGCTCCCTTACCAAAGATGGCTTTGGAATATGCAGTGTGTTTGAATGTTATGACTTCATCTGTTCCCGCAAAGATCACCTCATGCTCGCCAACGATATTTCCACCGCGAACGGCCTGAATTCCGATCTCGTATTTATCACGTTTTTTAAGCTCCTGGGAACGGTCATATTTGTAAGAATATGCCTCATCTAATGCCTCGTTCATGGAATCTGCCAGTGCAATAGCTGTTCCGCTCGGTGCATCCAGTTTCTGGTTGTGATGTTTCTCCACAATCTCCATATCAAATCCGGCCGGTGCCAGTACTTTTGCTGCAGTCTGAAGAAGCTCCATTAAGGTATTTACACCAAGAGACATGTTTGCTGATTTTAATACAGCCACTTTCTCACTGGATGTTTTTAATAATGCATCCTGCTCTGTGGAAAGTCCTGTAGTACATACAACCACAGGGATCTGACGCTCCACGCTGTATGCCATTAGTGCGTCAATGCAGCTGACATGGGAAAAATCGATGATAGCATCTGCCTTAACGTCACAATCTGTAATATTTGCAAATACCGGATAACCGTAGTGCTGCTCTGCATTGATATCAATACCTGCTACGATCTCGATCTCCGGATCTTTCTCACACAGATCACTGATCACATGTCCCATATGTCCATTGCATCCATTCATAATTACTTTTGTCATATTCTAACTTCCTCCGTAAATTTCAACACTTACTCTCTGAACTTACTATTTAACTATAATACCCCCGCACATCATGCGGGGGCAAGACATTTTATTGTATTTATTTTAATAAACCGTACTTTACCATTTCCTGGCGCAGGATTTCTTTGTGTGCATCTTCCATCTCACACAGCGGTCCTCTCAGCGGACCCGCTTCCCATCCAAGCATATTCATTGCAGCTTTTACAGGAATCGGATTTACTTCACTGAATAACGCATTGATCAGCGGGATAGCATCTAACTGCAGTTTTGCTGCTTTTTTGTAATCGCCCTCGAGGAACTCCATTACAATGTCATGCGTCTGGCGCGGTGCGATATTGGATAATACAGAGATAACTCCGAGTCCGCCAATGGATAACAGCGGAACGACCTGATCATCATTTCCGGAATACAGCTCCAGGTTGCCATCACACAGGTTCATTGTCTTTACTGCATGGGACAGATCACCGGTTGCGTCTTTCAGGCCTACAATATTATCCACATTTTTAACCAGATGTGCAATGGTCTCCGGATTCAGCCCACATCCTGTTCTGGACGGTACATTGTACATGATCACCGGTACTTTGATGGACTCAGCCACACGGGTATAATGTGTGATGAGGCCTTTCTGTGTCGCTTTGTTGTAATAAGGGGTTACGATCAGGACAGCATCTACACCGTCTTTGTCAGCTTCCTGGGAAAGCTCAATGGCTGTCTGTGTACTGTTAGAACCAGTTCCAGCGATAACCGGAATGCGGTGTTTTGTAAACTCTACTGCTGCTTTTACAACTTTTTTATGTTCTTCCTCTGATAACGTTGCACTCTCACCTGTAGTACCTGCAATAACGATGGCATCTGTACCGTTATCGATCTGATAATTAATGTTTCTCTCCAGCAGATCGAAATCTACTTCTAAGTTCTCCTTCATTGGTGTTACAATTGCTACACCTGCTCCTCTGAAAATTGGCATTTCATAATCCTCCTATTTAAAATACTTCAACAAACGAAACGAATACCTGCTTTTCTCTGAATAGTCTCCGAAAAAAATGAACCAGCTGTGCGCTGGTTCATCAAAAATAATCCTTATCAATATGAATAAGAGTAAATCATTTCTATTCCAGTGATAGCGCACCATCGTTTCCGATGACAGTTACAATGCTCTTAACATTGTACCCAAGCAATATACATCCGATCCTGCATATCCTTTCGGCGTGTCTTCCTTTCCTCTGCCATCTTCTGCGATCTGGTACATCCGACAGATTACTTTTAATTCACGCAACCTCTATCTTATATTGTCTTATCGGTGCTCAATATATCACTTTAACCGAGAAATGTCAACCTTTATGACTCTTTTTTTATGCAGATTTCATACACATCATCTGCCTGCGCCAGGATTCCATCACTGATTACCTGTCCGGTCATGATCATATGCAGGTCATCTGATTTCAGTTCCATCAGGTGAAGAATCTCCTCCTCCGTCACAATATGCTCATCCAGAAGTCCCAACACTTCATCCAGGATCAGAATATTGCACTCACCCGTCTGCAATACCTTTCTTGCATAATTAATACCGTTTTTCATGTTCATCTGCTCTTCCAGCTGCTCTTCTTCCGGCAATTCATGATAATATTTCTCTGATTTCTGAAAACGGAACAGACGGATTTCCGGTTCAAGGCGTCCAAGAAAACTGATTTCATCCTCATCTTTTCTTTTTAAAAACTGGATAACGATAACGGATTCTCCCTTACTTGCCTCATGAATGGCATATCCCAGAGCTGCGGAAGTCTTTCCCTTGCCCTCTCCGTAATATACCTGTATTTTTCCTGTACTCATGGTCTCCTCCTTTGAAGTCAAACATGCTCAAAATGCGTATAAATTTACCATTATTCAACTCCGCATGTGTCTCATTTTTGTTTTCCACCATAATATCGAATCGAAATCTAAGATAGCACATTTATTAGGAAAATGCAACCGATGCGCTAATCCTGCTCCAGCAGATCCACTTTGCTGACGGAAATCTCGTAGGCAATCCGGTGCTCCACTTCCTCTTCACTGATGCGTTTCACATACTCCCTGCTCTGTACCCGGCCGACGATCTGAATGTGACTTCCCACGGTAAATCCAGAAGCGAAACGGGCATTTCTGCCCCAGCAGATACATGGTATGTAGTCTGATTTTCCATAAGATCGGTTTACAGCAAGCAGTACGTCTGCAATCTCCCGCCCCAGTGGTGTCTTCCGGTAAATCGGCTCTTTACAGATATATCCATCCAGAAAAATCTGATTTGTTTTCTCATTTTCATCTATCTCATCCAAAAACTCAAGTTCTCTAACAAACACTGACAACACCAGACGGTTTTTCTTCTCCTCATGGCGGTTGTAGGAACGGAACTGACCGGTGACACGGATCAGCTGTCCGGTATAATCCTGCTCGGTGTCGATCAGACGTTCCGAGATCATCAGCGGAATATAATCGGAGTAATTACTCAGACGATTCACCGCAAGTTCCACCATATAAAATCCTTCCCCAAACACCTCATGACTGAATTGAAATTCTGAAACAATTTCTCCCATCATCGTTACCTGGTTGTTTTCAAACAATTTATCTGTCATTTTTGTAAGCTCCCTTCTTCACATGTACTTCTTTGTGTTTTCAATCTATTCTGCTTTTTCGTTTCTTAGAACACTTTTCACTTTTTTTCTGCCGGCTCCCATAATGTATCATGCATCAGACGAATATTTTCGTTTATTTTGTCGATAACCTTTTTCCTATTACCCCTTGTCAAATCTGAATTTTGTGATAAAATAAATTGGTTGCACTAATGGATACTATATATTTTCTATCATTTAGATAGGAAACACTTAACAACTGATTAATTCAGAAGGAAGGATACATGTAATGAAAACAAAGAGAGAGGACATTAGAAATATTGCTATCATCGCTCACGTAGACCACGGTAAAACAACACTGGTAGATGAGCTGCTGAAACAGTCCGGCGTCTTCCGTCAGAATCAGGAAGTGCAGGAACGTGTCATGGATTCCAATGACATCGAGCGTGAAAGAGGAATCACGATTCTGTCAAAAAATACTGCAGTATTTTACAAAGATACAAAAATTAACATCATCGACACACCAGGCCATGCCGATTTCGGTGGAGAGGTTGAGCGTGTACTGAAAATGGTAAACGGCGTTATCCTCGTGGTTGACGCATTTGAGGGCGCTATGCCACAGACAAAATTTGTTCTGATGAAAGCATTAGAGCTGAATCTGCCGGTTATCGTCTGCATCAACAAAATCGATCGTCCTGAGGCAAGACCGGATGAGGTCATCGACGAAGTTCTGGAACTGTTCATGGATCTGGATGCTTCCGATGAGCAGCTTGACTGCCCATTCGTTTACGCATCTGCAAAGAACGGTTATGCAACCCTGAGTCTTGACGACGAGCCGAAAGATATGATGCCGCTGTTCGAGACAATCTTAAACTACATTCCGGCTCCGGAAGGTGATCCGGATGCAAACACACAGGTTCTGATCAGTACCATCGACTATAATGAGTACGTTGGACGTATCGGTGTCGGCAAAGTCGACAACGGATGCCTGCGTGTCAACCAGGATGCCATCATGCTGAATGCTCATGATCCTGAGAAGCAGAAAAAAGTCCGCATTAGCAAACTGTATGAGTTTGACGGCTTAAATAAAGTAGAAGTAAAAGAAGCAAAAATCGGTTCCATCGTAGCAATCTCCGGTATCGCTGATATCCATATCGGTGATACGATCTGTGATCCGGAAAATCCGGTAGCAATCCCGTTCCAGAAGATTTCCGAACCGACCATTTCCATGAACTTCATCGTAAACGACAGCCCGCTGGCAGGCCAGGAAGGAAAATACGTTACCTCCCGCCACATCCGTGACCGTCTCTTCAAAGAGCTGAACACAGACGTTTCCCTCCGTGTAGAGGAGACAGACAGTGCAGACAGTTTCAAAGTATCCGGTCGTGGTGAGCTGCACCTGTCCGTCCTGATTGAGAACATGCGTCGTGAAGGTTATGAATTTGCAGTAAGTAAAGCAGAAGTTCTGTACCATACGGATGAGAATGGTAAAAAGACAGAGCCGATGGAAATGGCTTATGTTGATGTACCGGATGAATTCACCGGTGTAGTTATTGAAAAACTGAGCCAGCGTAAAGGTGAGCTGCAGAACATGGGAAGCATCAGCGGCGGTTATACCCGTCTTGAGTTCAAGATTCCGTCCCGTGGTCTCATCGGTTACCGTGGAGACTTTATGACAGATACAAAAGGTAACGGTATCATCAATACCATCTTCTGTGGTTATGAGCCGTACCGTGGAGATATCCAGTATCGTAAACTTGGTTCCCTGATCGCATTCGAGTCCGGTGAATCCGTAGCATACGGTCTGTTCTCCGCACAGGAGCGTGGTTCCCTGTTTATCGGACCTGGTGAAAAAGTATATTCCGGAATGGTTATCGGACAGTGCTCCCGTGCAGAAGATATTGAGTTAAATGTCTGCAAGAAGAAACATCTGACCAACACACGTTCCTCTTCTGCAGATGAGGCGTTGACACTGACACCGCCAAGAATCCTCAGTCTGGAACAGGCACTGGATTTCATTGATACAGATGAGCTTCTGGAGGTAACTCCGGAGAGCCTGAGAATCCGTAAGAAGATTCTGGATCCGACTTTAAGAAAACGTGCGTCTTTCAAAAAATAAATTATTTTGATAACGCGACAGGTATTGAACAAAAAAGAGCAAAAAAACATCCGACAGCCTGAGACGGCTTGCCGGATGTTTTTTTGTCATATTATTTGATTATAATGATTTCATACGTTCTAACGCAGCAAGTGTATTTTCATATGTTCCAAATGCTGTCAGTCTGAAGTATCCTTCTCCACTCGGACCAAATCCGGATCCCGGTGTACCTACGACGTTTGCTTTCTCAAGCAGGTAATCGAAGAACTCCCAGGATGTCATCTGATCCGGTGTCTTTAACCAGATATATGGTGCATTCACGCCGCCGAATACCTCAAATCCTGCGTCCTGCAGTCCGCCTTTGATAGCTGCTGCATTTTTCATGTAATAAGCAACCTGCTCTTTTAACTGTGCTTTACCAGCTTCGCTGTAAACTGCTTCACCGGCACGCTGTACGATGTACGGAGCACCGTTGAATTTTGTTCCGTGACGTCTCGCCCACATCTGATGTAAGGATACATCCCCACACTTCAGGTCTTTCGGAACAACTGCGTATCCCAGACGAACACCGGTGAATCCTGCGTTCTTTGAGAAACTCTTTAACTCGATGGCACAGGTTCTTGCGCCTTCGCACTCAAAGATGGTATGTGCTACGTTATCCTCGGAAATATATGCCTCGTATGCACCATCGTAAATGATGACTGCACCGATTCTGTTTGCATAATCAACCCACTCTTGCAGCTGATCTTTTGTGATGGTCGTTCCTGTCGGGTTGTTCGGCAGACACAGATAAATAATGTCCGGATTCTCCTTCGGGAACTCCGGTACGAAATTATTCTCTTTTGTACACGGCATGTAGATGACATTGCTCCACATCTCTGTATTTGGATCATATACACCGGTTCTGCCAGCCATTACGTTGGAATCCACATAAACCGGGTAAACCGGGTCACATACAGCGATACGATTATCTACAGAAAAGATCTCCTGGATGTTTCCAGAATCGCTCTTTGCGCCGTCGGATACGAAAATCTCATCTGCGCTGATGTCGCATCCTCTTGCTTTATAATCGTTGTCTGCAATGGCTGTGCGCAGGAACTCATATCCGAGATCCGGTGCATAACCGTGGAATGTCTCAGCATTTCCCATCTCTGTTACAGCTCCATGCATTGCATCAATAATAGCTGGTGCCAGCGGCTGTGTTACATCACCGATACCAAGACGGATCAGTGTTTTCTCCGGATTTGCAGCCTGAAATGCACTTACTTTTTTTGCGATCGTGCTGAACAGATAGCTGCCCGGAAGTTTCTGATAATTGTCGTTTACTTTAAACATATTTACAACTCCTCACTAAAATGTATCTCGTGTTACAAGATTCCACTCAGCATATGCCGAGCTTCTCATTACCGTATCAATGTAGTATCATTGCGAGAATGAATCTTGTTTTACCTGTAAAATCGCTCCTAGTATAACATAACTAACACGAAAAAATCAACCGTCTGACGCTTTTCTGTAGTAAATTATTACAGCGTTATAACCACAACTGGTATATATCCTCAAAACTCACACAGGTTTCTGGATGAAAATCCTTTTATAAATAGGTTATTATCCCATTGCTATTTCACCGGAATATATTTCTTCCGCTGGCCCGGTCAGATACAGATTCCGGCTACGGATTCCGTAGTCTACCCGCAGTTGTCCTCCCGGAAGCTGCATGTTTACCGACGGTCCGCATTTTCGCATCCGCATAGCCGCTGCTGCCACGGCACAGGCGCCGGTTCCACAGGCTTTCGTCTCCCCGCAGCCCCGCTCCCAGACACGCATATAAATGCGGTCCGGTGCCTGGATCCATGCAATCTCAACATTTATTCCTTCCGGGAATGAAGGATGATGTTCCAATTCCGGTCCATATTTTTCCAACGCAAACTGCTCCAGTTCCTCTTTATCTTTTAGAAAAATTACACAATGGGGATTTCCAACAGACACACAAGTATAAGAAAAACGGACAGGTATGTGCTCTGGCACAAAGTCAGGTGTACCCATATCCACCCGAACTGTGTTAATCCTGTCCGTTTCTTTATATAGTATTAACTGACGCACACCTGCGTCTGTCTCAATCTGAAGATTTACTTTTTCTGTTCTGTCATGGTCATACACATATTTCCCCAGACACCGAATGCCATTTCCACACATCTGCGCGGTACTTCCGTCTGCATTGTACAGTTTCATCCGAAAGTCCGCACGGGCAGAGGGCAGAATACAGATTACTCCATCTGCGCCGATCCCGTAATGTCTGTCACAGAGTCGCTGCACCGTCTCCCGATTCAATATATCTTCTGTGCCGCTTACTCTTTTATCTCTGCTGTCCGCATCACACAGACAATCAATCATGATAAAATCATTGCCCAAACCATGCATTTTTACAAATTTCATAGACCCACTCCCGGAATACACGCCTGCATGTTTTCAAGTTTCATGCAGACTCTTTCTCTCAACTATATGTATTTCCACGAAAATGGTTCCTCTTTGTCTCTGTATGTATATTCACTTTTTTACGTCATTTGAACTGCTACTGATCCAGCATGCCAAGAATCATCTGAGCAGTTTCTGTAAAACTGGTTCCATTGTCCATACTCGTCTTCTGCAGATAACGATGAGCTTCATCCTCTGTCATCTGATTTCGCTCCATCAGAATGGCTTTTGCGCGAGCCACCAGTTCCTGTTCTTCTTTTGTTCTCTTTCGGGGAGCCTGACGGCGCTTCCGGCGTTTCCGCTCCAGGTTATACGCCACCATCTCTACCGTAGAAAGCAGTTCATGGATTTTTAACGGCACAGAAAGTCCTACGATTCCCGGCGTACCGTTTTCCACCCACTGGTCTTTCGTTGAGATCACAACAAGTTCAAATCCCGGCGGCAGACAGTCCATAAGTTCCTGATAGATCATATCCGAAAGCTTATACGTACAGACGACAATGCCATCCTGCAGACCGTTCGCCTCCTGTATGACCTGCGCACCGTTGGTACAGACGCAGACCACCTGATAGCCGTTTCTGACGAGTACGTTTTTTATATTTTTCCCGTTTTCAAGTTTCGGGAATGCAACAATAATCCTTGTCAAAACGCAACCATCCACCTTTTAAAATTTGTCAAGATACTCTTCAACTTCCCATTCTGTCACTGCTCTGCAGTAACGTTCCCACTCATCTTTTTTGGAATTAATATACACATTGCTGATGTGGTCACCCAGAACCTCACGGATAAAGGAATCCTGTTCCATGGCCTTCACCGCATCACCAAGGTTTGTCGGCAGAGATTCGATATTCAGCTCTGCTTTCTCTTGCTCTGTCATATTGAAAATATTTTTCTGAATATTTTCCGGCGGTGTGATCTTATTTTTGATACCGTCTAATCCTGCTGCCAGACACAGCGCAATGGTCAGATACGGATTTGCCGCGCAGTCCGGACTTCGAAGTTCGATACGGGTTCCTCCACCGATGGCAGATGGAATACGGATCAGCGGGCTTCTGTTTGCCACAGACCAGGTAATATGAAGCGGTGCCTCAAATCCGGAAACCAGACGCTTGTAAGAATTTACCAGCGGGTTTGTGATGGCTGTCATGCTGTAAACATGTTTCATCAGACCACCAATAAAATAATATGCATCCTGGCTCAGTCCAAATTTATCATTTTCATCTGCAAAAATATTTTTGCCATCCTTGCACAGTGACATATTGATGTGCATACCGGAACCGCTGACACCGCTCTTTGGCTTCGGCATAAACGTTGCATGCATACCGTGACGTTTTGCGATCGTCTTTACCGCCAGTTTAAAAGTCATGATATTGTCTGCTGCATGCATTGCCGGCTCGTATCTGAAATCAATCTCATGTTGTCCCGGAGAAGCTTCATGATGGGATGCTTCAATCTCAAATCCCATATCTTCCAGTGTCAGAACCATGTCACGTCTTGCATTTTCACCGTGATCGTTTGGTCCCATCTCGAAATAGCCTGCTTTTTCCGTGGTTTCTGTGGTAGCACACCCATTGTCATCGGTGTTAAACAGGAAAAACTCACATTCCGGGCCAACATCAAACACATAGCCCATATCCTCAGCTTCTTTGATCACCTTCCATAAAATGTTTCGCGGATCACCTTCAAACGGTGTACCATCCGGGCGGTAAACATCACAGATAATACGTGCTACCTTGCCCTGCTGCGGTCTCCATGGGAAAATAGTAAAAGAATCCAGATCCGGATGCAGGTACATATCAGACTCCTCAATTCTTACAAATCCTTCGATGGATGAACCATCAAACATGCAACGGTTATCCAACGCTTTTTCCAGCTGGCTGCTTGTGATGGCAACATTTTTCATATTGCCGAAAATATCCGTAAACTGCAGACGGATAAATTCAACATCTTCCTCTTCCACCATCTGCATAATGTCATTTTTTGTATACATGGCAGTTTTCCTCCTGTAATTTTCATTTTTATTATAATTATTTCTCTTCAAATTTCAAGACTTCTTCAAACTTCATATTTCCGCCAAAGAGATCCAGGGCACTTCCAATGGTATAATTTAAATGACGCTGTCCTTTCTCCGCCAGTTCTTCCAGATCCGCAAAACTTCCGATTCCACCGGCATAAGTTACCGGGATCTTGTTCCATTTGCCAAGCAGTTCGGTAAGTTCTCCTTCGATGCCAGAAGCTTTTCCTTCCACATCCACTGCATGGATCAGAAATTCATCTGCATAACCAGCCAGACGATCCAGCAATTCTTCCATCACACACTCATCCGTAAATTTCTGCCAGCGATCCGTTACAATATAGTAAGAACCTGCTTTTTTCCGGCAGCTTAAATCCAACACCAAATGTTCTTTTCCAACGGTCTGCACCAGTTTCTCCAGCCGGTCATAATCTACCTTTCCATCCCGGAATACATAGGAAGTTACAATGACATGGCTGGCGCCTGCCCGAAGAAATTCATGGGCATTTTCTGCTGTAATGCCGCCACCCACCTGCAATCCGCCTGGATAAACCTGCAGCGCTGCCAGTGCCTGCAATTTTGTTGCCTCATAATAGGGAGAATCTTTTCCATTTAATAAGATAATATGTCCTCCCCAGATTCCGCAGGACTGATACAGTTTTGCATAAAACGGAGCATTCTGCTCCGACACGAAATTTTCTGCCGCCTGATCACCCTGGTCCTTCAGCGTTCCTCCTACAATCTGTTTTACCTTTCCGTTATGAATGTCAATACATGGCCGAAATTCCATACAACTCTCCTTTTTTTGTCTCAGTCAGCTTGTTTTTTGGTTGCAGGTAACAATCTCTCTCACGCAAAAAAGCAGTATGAGAAGTTACCTTATTAATTTTATTACTTCTACTTATCTCTACTTTGGTTGTTTCTTCTAACATTTTGCAAAGTATACACTTAAAATATCACAAACTGCAAAAAAAAGAAACCTTTGTCGAAAAGTCATTGACATTACAATTTTAAATTACTATAATATTTTCAAAATTAATTTATGTATTTTTAGAAATCAGAAAAACAGCAGTGTTTTTCTTTTTTTGCTCACAAAACACACGAGGGAGGATAAAAAATGGCAAAAATTATTGGTGAAGGTATTACTTTTGATGATGTACTTCTGGTTCCGGCCTATTCCGAAGTAACTCCAAACATGGTTGATCTTACAACCAAATTAACCAACAAAATCACTCTGAACATTCCGATGATGAGTGCCAGCATGGATACAGTTACTGAGCATCGCATGGCTATCGCAATGGCCAGACAGGGCGGTATCGGTATCATCCACAAAAACATGTCTATTGAAGCACAGGCTGAGGAAGTAGACAAAGTAAAACGTTCTGAAAACGGAGTTATCACAGATCCATTCTCCCTTTCCGCAGATCACACACTTCAGGATGCTGATGACCTGATGGCGAAATTCCGCATCTCCGGTGTACCGATCGTCAAAGAAGACGGCACACTGATCGGCATTATCACAAACCGTGATCTTAAATTTGAGACAGATTTCACAAAGAAAATCAGTGAGAGCATGACCAGTGAAGGGCTGATCACTGCTCAGGAAGGTATCACTCTGGATGAGGCAAAAGCCATTCTTGCAAAAGCAAGAAAAGAAAAACTTCCGATCGTGGATAAAGACTTCAAATTAAAAGGTCTGATCACAATCAAAGATATTGAAAAACAGATCAAATATCCGCTCTCTGCAAAAGACGAGCAGGGACGTCTGCTCTGTGGCGCAGGAGTTGGTATCACAGCAAACATGATGGAGCGTATTGATGCCCTGGTAAAAGCACATGTAGATGTTATTGTCGTAGATTCCGCTCATGGACATTCTGCAAACATCTTAAAAGCGGTTCGTCAGATCAAAGAGAAATATCCGGATCTGCAGATTATCGCAGGTAACGTTGCTACAGGCGCAGCTACAAAAGCACTGATCGAGGCCGGTGCTGACGCAGTGAAAGTTGGTATCGGACCAGGTTCTATCTGTACAACCCGTGTTGTCGCAGGTATCGGTGTTCCTCAGATTACAGCTGTTATGGACTGCTATGAAGTTGCAAAAGAGTATGATATTCCGATCATCGCAGATGGTGGTATCAAATATTCCGGAGATATGACAAAAGCACTTGCTGCTGGTGCCAGCGTATGTATGATGGGTTCCATGTTCGCAGGATGTGATGAAGCTCCGGGAGCTTTCGAATTATATCAGGGACGTAAATACAAAGTATACCGTGGTATGGGATCCCTGGCAGCTATGGAAAACGGAAGCAAAGACCGTTACTTCCAGCAGGATGCTAAGAAACTGGTTCCGGAAGGTGTCGAAGGACGTGTGGCTTATAAAGGCAGTGTAGAAGATATTATCTTCCAGCTTGTCGGCGGTATCCGCTCAGGTATGGGTTACTGTGGTGCTCCGACGATTAAAGATCTGATCGCAACCAGCCACTTTGTAAAGATTTCTGCTGCATCCTTAAAAGAGAGTCATCCGCATGATATCCATATTACAAAAGAGGCTCCAAACTACAGTATTGATGAGTAATGGCGTTTCATGGCATAAATTTTATAATTTAATTTTTACATGATGCCAGGGTCAAAAGCCTGAAACCACGATGTGCTTGCACAGGAGTGGTTTTATGGCTTAATGACCCGCCCCGATATGAGCATAAAAGTGGAGCGTCAGCTTCACGATATGCGAATATTGGGTAGAATTGTGGGAGTACGAAGTACGGAACAATTCGTAAGGCATCTTTTGACCACAACATCTTTACATTTTAGAAGGAGAAGAACTCAGATGAGTGCCTTGGGCTAAGACGCCCTGCATCACTAATCTGAGTTCTTCTCCTCATTTACGTTCTGGTAATAATTAAAAAAATCTTTTCATTATCGACCATTGTTCTCTGTTACGCCGTCATTATCCGCGTTATTGGTGTTTGTTGTGTCATCACCTGTGATACCATTTTTGATTGCCTCTCCGGTGTCACGAATCGCGTCTTTGGTATCTTCTGCTGCGTCTTTTGCGTTTTCTCTGGCTTTTTCCATGTTCTCGCCGGTAATACCACTGTCGTTTCGATCCAGATCGTTGTTTGTATCATGATTCGTTGCAGTATTGCTACTACTGTTCGTGTCGGTGCGACTCTCGTCTTTGATGGTGTCGTTGGCGTCTGTACCTTTTTCTGTCACGGAATTGTTGTTCGCTCCATTGTTCATATCCTTATTGTTTTTACCACATGCAGCAAAAGTAGTTAAACTTAATGCCAGCACAATGATAAATGCAATCTGTTTCATTTTTTTCATGTCGGTATCTCTCCTTTTTCACTGTTTTTCATTCAGTCTTTTTATTCAGCACGTTATTTCTGTTTTCTCCATGCATAGAAATAAAAAACTGTGTTTTATATTGTTAATATGATATTTTTTTTGATTTTTATGCATTACAAAATACAATTTTCCATTTATATGATGCCAGGGCCAAAAGCCTGAAACCACGATGTGCTTGCACAGGAGAGGTTTTATGGCTTAATTCCCCCGATATGAGCATAAAAGTGGAGCGTCAGCGTAAAGCAGACATTCAGCATCTGCGCTCAGATTATTATAACTATATTACTTTCGCATTTTTGAATTGAAAATCAGTGATGCCAGATATCCAAAGATCAATGCTGCCGATACACCGACGGCGCAGGCTGTGAATCCGCCGGTAAAAAGCCCCAGAAATCCGCTTTCATCAATGGCTGCTTTCATTCCTTTCCACAACGTGTTTCCAAATCCAAGCAGCGGTACATTCGCTCCTGCTCCCGCAAATTTTGAAAATGGCTCATAGATGCCAACTGCACCGAGCACAGCTCCAGAACATACAAGAAGTACCATGACACGCCCCGGAAGCAGTTTTGTTTTTTCCAGTAAAATCTGCACAAGTGCGCAGATCAGGCCACCGACCCAGAATGCATTTATATAGTCCATAGTTTTCCGTCCTTCCTTACTTGTTCATTTTACTTGTAAATTCGTTTTTTTATTTACATTGTGCCGCTCTTTCTTCTGTTGTGTGTCACTTCATTAGCGTTCTGCCGCTTCCAACACCACCGCATGAGCGATTCCAGGCACGTTCTCGCCCTCATTAAAGCTGATTTTAGACAATAATGCACCTGTCGGTACAAATAGTACCCGCTTAAGTTCTCCGCGCCACAGCATCGGCAGAAAATGTGCGCTTAGCGTCACTGCGGCACAGCCACAGCCACTTCCACCACTTCCTGTACCCTGGCGCTCATTATCAAAGATTTCCAATCCACAGTCGGTATGAAAGCTTCCGATCTCAATATTTTTCTGCCGCAACAGATCGATGAGAATTTCCCGCCCTACCGCTCCCAGATCACCGGTAATGATCTTGTCATAGTAGGATGGACTTCTGGAGAAATCCTCCAGATGCGCCGCAATGCAGGCAGCAGCCGCCGGAGCCATAGCTGCTCCCATGTTCATGGAATCCCGGACACCATAATCCACGATTTTGCCCGGTGTGATTCCAGTGATACAGACAGCATACTCATGTTCTGATCTGTCTCTGCCAAGTACAAAGGCTCCGGAACCGGTAACCGTCCAGGTAGTACATAAGGGCCTTTGATTGGCATATTCCAGGGGAAAGCGAAACTGCTTCTCCGCACTGGCAAAATGGCTGGAAGTCACCGCTCCTGCCAGATCTGCGTAGCCAGCGGCCACTGTCATTGCGGCAAGCGCCAATGACTCTCCTGCCGTTGAGCAGGCGCCGTATAATCCAAATAGTGGAATGTTGAACTGCTGCAAGCCGAAGGATGTTGCCATGGACTGTCCCAGCAGATCTCCGGCGAACAGATACCGCAGATCTTCTGCTTTTAATCCTGCTTTTCCCAATGCGATGGTCAACGCTTCTTTTTGCAAGGTACTCTCCGCTTCTTCCCAGATATCACACCCAAAATTATCATCTTTGCCTACTAAGTCGATTTCATGTCCGATAGGTCCCTCTGCTTCCTTTGTTCCCGCCACGCAGCCACTGCTGATCATCCAGGGTGGATTTTCAAATGTAATGCTCTGACGGCCTGTTTGTGTTGTCATAAATACCTGTCTCCTCACTGTATAGCTTCTACTTATCATATTTTCTTACCGAATTTTTATATAATCTTCAGTTACAGTATTTAACAAAACAGAGTGCTTTATTCTTCCATATGATGTTCATTTTTATTTTTTCTCATGGACAAAGACAAAAACTCCTGCATCAACAGTTAATTACTGTCTTGCAGGAGTTTTCCTTTTACTTATGTTACATATTCTAAAATAACGGTGTCTTGTATACTCCGTTTGCGATCAGGTCTGCAAATGCATCTACAACCGTCTGACGATCTTCCTGGTAGGTTACACCAAACCATTTATCCTGTGTCTCAAGTACTTTTACGGAAACTTCGCCATTTGCAAGCATATCGCCAATAATAGTTGGAAGCAGATACTCTGCTTTGATATTGCCCGGCTCAACCTTTGCCAGAAATTCTGCAAAACCTTTGTCCAGCACATCTAAGAACTCTGGTGTCACACCCCACATATTCATGGATACATGTGTTCCGGATGGAATCTCATTTCCATTCTCATCACGAACAATTCCGTCTGCGCCGCGGGCAATTCCACTTGTCTCTACGATTTTTTCAAGCATTTCCTGGTCATCTACTTTGCACACACCTCTGGTAACCGTTCCGTTATCGCTAAGTGTATTGTCGAGGATAAAGCCGGCCATGCAATACTGATATTTTGTATCACCACAATTTACCAGATAATCATGCACTTTCACAAATGCTTCTTTTCCATAGTAATCGTCTGCATTAATGACAGCAAACGGCTCATTAACGATACCTTTGCAACATCTTACTGCCTGTCCGGTTCCCCATGGTTTTGTACGGTCTGCCGGCTTCTCAAATCCTTCCGGCAGATCATCCAATGACTGGAATACATACTCCACGTCACAGATCTTCTCGATACGGTCGCCAATCACTTCTCTGAAATCAGCCTCAATATCTTTACGAATGATAAAAACGATCTTATTGAAACCAGCCTCCAGTGCATCATGAATAGAGTAATCTATAATAATCTCACCATTTGGACCTACCGGAGTAAGCTGTTTTACTCCACCACCAAATCTGGATCCAATTCCTGCGGCCATAATCACTAATGTAGTATTCATACTTCAATTTTCCTTCCTGAAAAACTTTACCTATTTTTTCCTGTAATTAACAGAATTGTAACATTTTTTCGCTGGTTAGTAAAGCAAAATGCACTTATTATTCAAATAAGTGCATTTTTCGCTTATATTCAATTATTTTACCTGTCCGTTAACGATCTGATACGTTTTTCCGTTGGATGTAATTGTCGCATTATGAGAAAAATCAACTTTTCCATCTTTCAGATACCACCAGCCATTCTGGTTTGATGCAATTCCCGTAAAGTTGAAATCAACCTTTCCATTTGTAATTTTCCACCAGCCATTGCTGTTTTTGGCTACCGTATTATCGTAGCTCACTTTGCTTCCAACAACATGCCACCATGCAGTCTCACCATCTACAGTTCCTTTGATAACATCATTTTTCTGGAACGTTACCTTTCCACCTTCCAGATACCACCAGCCATTGCTGTTCTGTGCAAAGCCCTGATAGGAGAAATCTACTTTTCCATCTTTGATATACCACCAGCCATTACTGTTTTTGGCTACTGTCGTATCCTTTGTCACTTTACTATCAACCACATGCCACCATGCATTGACTCCGTCTAAAGAAGCTTTGATCACATCGTTTCGCGCATAAGTAATCTGACCATTTTCTGCATAAAGATAGTCTTTCCCATTTTTCACAAATCCATTATAGGAAAAATCTACTTTTCCACCTTTCAGATACCAGGTTCCATTCTTATTTGATGCAATTCCATTAAATCCGAAATTCACCTGTCCATTTTCGATTTTCCACCAGCCATTGCTGTTTTTCTCCACACCATTATGAGAGAAATCTACCATTCCATTGTTGATATACCACCAGCCGTTACTATTTTTTGCTACCGTCGTATCAAAGGTTACTTTGCTGTTCACTACATGCCACCAGCCATTGGTTCCTTTAACAATTCCTTTTATGACGTCGTTCTTTGTAAATGTAACCTTACCATTTTCAATGTACCACCAACCGTTTTCATTGCTGGCAAATCCATTATAGGTAAAATCAACTTTTCCGCCTTTCAGATACCACCAGCCATTCTGGTTCTTGGCAACACCTTCATAGTTAAAGTTTACTTTACCGTTCTCCACACGCCACCATCCGTTGGCATTTTTGTCAACTCCGGTATGATTATAGTCAATCACATCATTTACGTAATAGTACCAGTTTCCGTCTGCCGCTTTGATCACACCATTCAGTTTCTTGTCAATCACATCATTGTTATTGCTTCCATCTCCATAATTTACAACCGTTATGTAAGATGCACTTGTATATGCATACATATCTGTAAAATCATAAACACCTGTGCTGCTGTTGATTGCTGTTCGTCCACTTTTTAATACGCCATCGCTCTGAACCTTATAAAAACCATTCGATACATTTGTTCCATCTTTCAATAAGAACGCTACACCATATAAATTTGCTGCATAATATAGTCTCGCAGAAGAAGTCGTATTTCCATTCCGCACATTCAGATTCATGGACGGTGTCTTATTCACACAACTGATCGGATCTTTGATACCGATCGTGTACCGGTACTCATCTCTGGATGACAATTTCTGCCCCAGATAGTAAGCATAGTTTGCCGCCTTTTCTCCCCAGTATGGATCTGACGCATACTGTACATTGATACCACTTGCCTTATTTCCAAGGTAAGCACCACGATAATTTCCTTTATTGAAATTATTTGGGTTCAGATATCTTTTTGACATATAGGTCTCTGCAAAATCCTTAATACATGTCGATACATTTGCATACTGATTTGCACTCTGTGACGGAGATGCGTCCACTGCATTTAGTCCAAACAGATTATTTTTGTTTTTTGCAATACTGCTGTCTCCCCAACTGCTTTCATTTGCGGCAATCGCAGCCATTAATAACGCATTCACACCATATGTATTTTGATCATTTACAAAATCACTGCCCAGATCCTTCATCTTGGATGTCGATGTAAGCTTAGCATTAATGGTTGTATTCAATTCATCTGCGGTATAGCAGGTTGTACTGCGCAACGGAAGAAACTGATAATAATTGTAATATGGCATATTCGGATTTACAGAATGTGCTCTGCTGTCACTGGCATAATCAGAAACCATTGTCGCATAATTTGTATAAAAATAATGTCCGTCGTAACTAAGATAATTTGTTCCTGCAGACAAATAGGATGGTGCCTTACCATTATTCAGTTTTGCTATATAACTTGTGCCAGATAGATTTCTGGTAATCCTGTGATACAAAGTTCCTTTTTCTACATAATAATAGCTATAACTTTTTGCACTCTCAAGTGGAATCCGTGTTACTGCACTGCTGCTGACCTTTCCGATCACACCGGCCATCATAAATATGTAATTACTGCCCGTTGTACCAAGATAGGCCGCATCTGCGCCATAATAGCCGTTAATATATCCGCTTTTTCCTGTATTGTATTCTGTATAAGATACATAGGTAGAAGAACTATTGGATTTATTAAAGTTAATCAGATACTGACCAGACAAACTTTTCTCTTCCACTTCCAGGTCCTGCACGGCAACCTCGGCATCCTGATTTTCCTGTGTTGCGATATCCTGTGTGTTGGTTTCGGATTCCGCAGTTGATGGAATTATTTCCGGATCCTCATTTGAAATATCTGTTTTTTCTTCATCCACAACAATATCTTCCGTACTGCTGACATCCGGATTTTCCATCTCAGACTTAGAAACACCTTCTATATCTGAAGAATCTGCTTCAACCTTTGTACCGTTATTCTGATCTGTTTCAGGCACATCTGCATTGTTTTCCGGCTGACTCACTTCCTGATCAGCCTCTGTCAGCACCACACTTCCATTATCTGCCTGTGCTGCCAGACAAGGTGTCGCAAACATTACAACACTCAGAAACAATGAAAGAATAACCGCTGTTACCTTATTCTTTTTTTTCATAAGTATCCCTCTTTTAATGCGCTTTATTATTTGTTAACTTTGCCATTTTTTACAGTATAGTTTTTTTCGTCTGCTGTCACAGTTCCATTGTAACCAAAGTTTACTTTGCCGCCTTCCAGATACCACCAGCCATTCTGGTTATGCGCAATACCGTTATATGTGAAATCTACCAGTCCATCTTTGATGTACCACCAGCCATTGCTGTTTTTCGCTACCGTCGTATCTTTCGTCAATTTACTTCCAACTACATGCCACCAACCGTAAACACCATCTGCATTTCCTTTGATGACATCATTCTTGCGAAATGTCACTTTGCCGCCTTCCAGATACCACCAACCATTACTGTTCTCTGCAAAGCCATAAAATCCAAAGTTTACTTTTCCATTTTCAACGCGCCACCAGCCGTTACTATTTTTCTCAACGCCACTGTGTGTAAAATCTACCATTCCATCTTTGATATACCACCAGCCATTTCCGTTTTTCGCTACGGTCGTATCAAATGTCACTTTACTTCCGATTACATGCCACCAGCCATCCGTTCCATTCACAGTACCTTTGATGACATCGATTTTCTTGAAGGTTACCTTTCCTCCTTCCAGGTACCACCAGCCGTTGCTGTTCTCTGCAAATCCGTTGTAGCCAAAATCTACTTTCCCGTCTTTGATATACCACCAGCCATTACTGTTTTTTGCTACGGTTGTGTCTTTTGTCACCTTGCTTCCTACTACATGCCACCATGCAGTCTCTCCGTTTACAGCATCTTTGATCACATCCTCTTTATTATATGTAATCTGGCCATTCTCTACATACCACCAGTCAGCTCCATCACTGGCAAAGCCATTGTATCCAAAGTCTACTTTTCCTCCGGTCAGATACCAGGTCCCGTTTTCATTACTTGCTATTCCCTGGAAGTTAAAGTTTACTTTTCCATTTTCGATACGCCACCAACCATTGCTATTTTTCGCTACTGTTGTATCTCTGGTCACTTTTCCACCAACGACGTACCACCAGCCGGATTCCCCATTTACAGTTCCTTGAATAACATCTGTCCTGTCATATTTTACCTGACCACCTTCAATATACCACCAGTCTTCTCCCACATGGGTGAAACCTGTATAGTCAAAATCTACTTTTCCATTTTTCAAATACCAGGTTCCGTTCTGATTACTTGCTATTCCATAGAAATCAAAATTTGCCTTTCCATTCTCAATCCGAATCCAGCCTTTACTTGTTTTCGCTACACCTGTGTATGTCTCGTCTCTCTTTCCATTTACGGTGTAGTACCAGTCTCCGGTCTCCGAATCTTCCACAATATCCGTCTTATTATTGTTATTTTCTTCATATAAATAATCAAGATCCACACAAGTGCTGATACCACCTATTTTGGCTCTGCTGCTACACTGCCAGATATCTATTTTTCCACCATAGAATTTTCCTTTTTCTGAATCTGTGTAAGAATGGGTATTAAAACGTGCCATCCACACCCCATACTTCTGTCCGAGTGCATCGGTATCCAGATCATGTTCCAGCCAGCTTGAACTGGAATATACCATGGCCTGATATCCTGCTGCTGTCACCTTATTACAAAATGCCGTTACATTTTCAGTTTTCTGCACTTTTGACAGATTTGCATTATTCAGACGTTCCAGGGAGTTTCCATTCTTATCCGTATTTCCGGCATACTCATAATCAATTACTACTGGAAGATCAATCTGATAATCTTTGATATGATTTAATGTCCACTCAGCTTCTTCTTCTGCTTCCTGCACATTAATTGCCTGTGAAAAGAAATAAACACCAACTTTTATTCCTGCAGCTTTTGCGCCTTCAATATAAGTTTTAAACTTATTGTCTCCCCTAGTTGCAATTGTTCCACCGGAAAATCCTCTGTATCCGACCCTGATCATGGCATAATCCACACCAGATGCTTTTACTTTTTTCCAGTCGATATTTCCATTATGATAAGACACATCAATTCCTGCTACAATACTTTTTCCATTGGTATTTGCCGGATTATGTGTATAGGTATTCGTCTTTGAGCCTGTAATACTTCCATTACTGTCTAACGTATAATTTTCCCAGGTTGTAGTTACACCTCTGCTGCTTCTAGCTAAATTTACATTATCCAAAGAGAATAATGCAATATTATTGTCATCCACGGCAGATTCTTCTGTATTATCTTCATCCCCATACTGCTGCATGTATGCTCTTGCATTTCCAGGATCATCCGCATCCCAGTCATCCGGATATTTATCTGTACTTACAGTCTTGGCTGACTGTTCTTCCTCATCCTGTGTTGCTACCGTTTTTTCCACTGTGCTAACTGTATTTCCCGTAGTAATCACAGACCGCGCATACGCAGGAACTCCACTTACTGACATCGTCAAAGAAGCAATCAGACACATTACTGCAATTCTTTTCATTTGTAAACCTCATCTTTCTAAAAACAACTATATACTTTTTTAGTATAACTCAATACATAAACCGGAACAAGCTAAATATATCATTTTCTCTTGTGAAAAGCTCTCATCTTGAATTTATTAATAACTTTTAAATAAAGTAATGCCACAACACATCCACAAAGCGAAGTAATAATAAAACTATCTAATCCGTATGTTTTTTCTCCATAAAGAACTTTATAGTAGATACTCCATATATACATATGAATCAAATACATAATCGTACTCATCTTTCTTAATTTATGATATACAGGATGATCCATTAATTTCCAATTTAAAATTATTCCAAAAAAACTTACTGTCGTCAAAATCAATAAATATGACCTCAAAAAATAATTCTTTAAAATGCAATTTAGAAAAAAACTACTTATCATAATTAAAATATTCATATTATAGGATATTTTTTTGAAATTGAAGCACATACCTATAGGAATAAATATCATTCCTCTGAATATACGCCCGTTATAAACTGTATGTGCAATTATATTTTGCACTATTTCAACACTATATTTACTGCTTTCAATTCCTGCAATCCAGCTTATTCCAATTGAAATAACAGAAAAAATTATACTCACTATCAAGAAACTATTTTTTGAAGCATTCAATTTTAACAATAATATTACTATGCACAATGTATATACTGTTGATAGCAAATACCATAACGGCCAAGCATTATATTGTTCTCCAGTAAAAAATATCCCTTGTAAATATGTTGACATAGCTTTTTTAAGAGAAATGTTCTTATCAAAAACATGATAAATTGTTAACGGGGTATATAATACCATCCAAATAAAATACATTTTCAGTATTTTTCCTATATAATGTCCTAATATAGATATATCTGATGCTTTGTTCGAAAATGACATTCTCTCTGAAAGTAAAAAACCGGTTGTCAAAAAGAAAAATGGTACTGCCATGTTAACAATATTATTATATACAATTTGAACTATATCATTTTTACAATCAACCAACGGATTCGTATGTATTGCAACTACAGCAAAAGCCATAATGAATTTTATCAAGTCAATGTTATTATATTGCAACCGTTCAGTGCTAATCAGCTCACCTGTACTCATACTTAACCTTTCCATAAAAAATACTCCAACTATCATTTCTGTAGCTGGAGCATTTTTCACTTTGCATATTACTTTAAAATCAGCATATTTGGCTCTGGATAATCCACATTCTTTCACTATTACATTCTTATCCAACCGTTTGAAACCCAGTAATTATGACCATGATACCATACATTTCCGTTATATCCGAAATCTACTTTTCCTCCTCGGATATACCACCAACCATTACTGTTTTTTGCAATTCCATAATATCCAAAATTTACTTTTCCATTCTGAATATACCACCAGCCAAGATCATTTTTCTCTACACTGTTGCAGCTAAAGTCTACTTTTCCATTGACGATTCGCCACCAACCATTGCTGTTTTTCGCTACTCCAGTATATGTAAAGTCTACTTTTCCTCCTCGAATATACCACCAGCCAAGTTCATTCTTTTCTACACTGTTGCAGCCAAAGTCTACTTTTCCATTGACGATTCGCCACCAGCCATTACTGTTTTTTGCTGCTCCAGTATAGGAAAAATCTACTTTTCCTCCTCGAATATACCACCAGCCAAGTTCATTCTTTTCTACACTGTTGCAGTTGAAGTCTACTTTTCCATTGGCAATCCGCCACCAGCCGTTGCTGTTTTTCTCAACAGAATCTACAAACTGAACCTGACTGTCTTTTACAAACCACCAGCCTTCTTCTCCATTTACAGTGCCTTTGATAACATCCTTTTTCTGGAAAGAAACTCTGCCATTTTCAATATACCACCAGCTTCCCTCATTCTGTACAAAACCGGTATAGGAAAAATCTGCTTTTCCATTTCTCACATAAATCCACTGATTATTATCTTTATACAATCCCGTATAAGAAGTTCCTAATTCTGCTGAATAGTCCCATTCATCCAAAACAGTTACAGAAAGAGTAATCGTCTTACCCCCTGCAATCGCACTGATAGTTGCACCGGTGCCTTTCTGAAGTCCTTTCAATGTACCTGTTTCCGGATCATAGGAAATATTTCCAGTTGTACGATAGGTTATATTTTTTGCACCATATACCGGAGTTGTCACTCCTACCAGAGTTGTTGTATGATTTTGTCTCACATAAACCTGTGTTACACTTTTTCCATTTACATCTCTCCAGTCAACTGTTACATCTCCCTGGCCATGCTTTTGCATCATCTGATACATACCATCTGCAGCCATAATTCCATTTTCATTATGCCCAATCTGAGAATAGTGAATATCATAATGAACATCGGTGATCCTTGTCGGGACTTTACTGAATCCATAGCGAATCGGATAATCAAATTTACCATTATATTTTGAAAAATACTGACGTACACCGGCATCACTTACCCATGCTTCGTTATCATTTGTCACTACATATACGTTATTTAATTTTGACGATGTACTTCCACCAATTCCATACTGCGCTGCTCGCGGTCCGGTCATAACCAGCTCATCCTCGGTCTCTTTCGATCCGACAGAAGCGCGAAGCATAATAATCCCACACTTTTCAATGGTTAACTGCTTTGTAATGTCACTGTACATAGTATAAAAATCGTCATAATAATCGGAAGCACTTCGATATCTGTCCGCAGTTTCGCCCTGAAGCCAATACATCAGTCGATGACCTTCTGTATAATGTCCGGATGCGATTTCTGCTTCATATACTTTCTGCGCCAGTTTGCTGAGTGTTATTGCTCTCTCATATACACTCTGTCCCGGAATCCAGCTTGCAATTGCAGTATCACTCCAGGCTACATTTACTGTCCATACTTTTTCGCCTGTCAGTCTGTTCCATTCATAAGCCAATGCACTATCTGGACCAGTCTTACCTTCCCCTTCTGAAGTCAACGTATTTAATGGATATTCCAGTGTTTTTCCTGACAAAGAACTGGCACTGTTCATTGAGCCAGCTATAAAATCTGCTGCATTTTCAGAATTACAAGTCTCTGAAAAATTAATACCTGAAATATTCTTTGACCAGCTCCATACAGTTGGTGCATAGGTTGAATACACGGTTCCAATTTCACAGGCTACAGACTTATTCAGCTGATATCCGGTATTAGCGGAACACATTCCTTCCATGTTGCTCTGTCCCATCAAATACATGATCGTCAGTGGTGCTGCTTCCACAGTCACATGAACATAAATTTTATCGTATGCTGCCTCACTATTTTCTTCCTTTGGAACCAAAACCAGAAGTGCTGTACCAACGCCACTTGCCCTCACATTACTGTCATCTGTCTGAGTAAGTACTTCATCTGATTCCTGCTCCTGTACTTCTCCCGTTTTCACTGGATGTGATTTGCTCTCTAAATTTGTTACATGATCAATTTTATAGTCATTATATTCTTCATGATCTTTATCCTTATAAATAGAATATCTGTCATCATATGACAACATTACCGGTTGCTCCTGCACTCTAATATTCTTGCCCAATAATTGTTCAGATATCACATTGTCCTGTTCTACTGCTGCTTGTTCAGACACATCCTTTTCATCCACATCACTCGAGTCTTCCATTTCTGTCTTTGTCGCATCTGTAATATCTGATGTATCAGCTAAATCTGTTGCATACACAGTACCTGTTGTCATTGTCAAAATCATAAGACCGCAGAGTAATGCAGAAATTCGTCTTTTCCAATTTTTCATTTCTTCACTTCTTGCCTTTCCTATTCATCTACTGTATTAAGTTTAAACTAATTTTTTATTATAACTCATATTTTTTTTATATTCAAGAGTACAAAAAATATGGATTTTAGATTTTCTATATCTAAAATCCACATTTTCTTCTTACATTTTTTAGAATACAATTACTTTTGTTCCGTTTGGAATATTGTCATGGATCCATTTTGCTTCACTTAAAGCAAGTCTTACACATCCATGAGATAACTGCATACCAAGACGTCCGTCCTGAATACTTGTTTTACTTCCTTTGTTGTAAATAACTGAATGGAATAAATAATCTCCATAGAACTGTGTATAATACCAGCAATCATAGGTTGGCTTTCCAAAGGATAAGCCTCGACCTGTTACTTTAAATTCTCCTTTTACTGTCGGTGTAGAAGGTTTACCCGGACTACAGGAAATATATTTAACAGTTGACCAATTTCCCTGTGACCCTGCAAAAACAGCTACCTTGCAAGCAGATGTATCTGTAACAATTAACCAACTTGTGTCACTGGATGAAGTGGCTGCTCTGGCAGCGATCTGAGGACTTACCCCCTGCATCGTCACTCGACCATTTGATATATAGCAGTTTGATCCATTCCACTGCATACTACCATTGTATCCAAAATCTACCTTACCTCCACGAATATACCAAGCTCCATTACTATTTACTGCAATACCATTATAGCCAAAATCTACTTTTCCGTTAGCGATTCGCCACCAGCCAAGGTTGTTTTTTGCTACTCCTGTATAACTGAAATCTACTTTTCCTCCGCGGATGTACCACCAGCCAAGATTATTCTTCTCTACACTATTACAATTAAAATCTACTTTTCCATTGACGATTCGCCACCAGCCAAGACTGTTCTTTGCTACTCCTGTATAACTGAAATCTACTTTTCCTCCGCGGATGTACCACCAGCCAAAATCATTCTTCTCTACACTATTGCAGCCAAAATCTACTTTACCTTTGACGATCCGCCACCAGCCAAGACTATTTTTTGCTACTCCTGTATAGGAAAAATCTACAGCTCCATTTGTGATTTTCCACCAGCCGTTAGAATTTTTCTCTACGCTATTGCAGGTAAAGTCTACTTTTCCGTTAGCAACACGCCACCAACCATATGCATTTTTATCTACACCAGTATGACTATCATCTACTTTTCCGCCACGGACATACCACCAGCCATCTTCACTCTTTACGATATCATTACAGCTGAAATCTACTTTTCCGTTGACGATTCGCCAAGAACCATTTTCATTACTTTTTACACCAGTATAAGAAAAATCTACCTGACCATCTTTTACATACCACCAGCCGTTTGCATTTTTTGCGACATTGGTATAGGTACGGTCAATCAAGCCATTGTGATAGTAGTACCAATTGCCATCTTCCTGGTTTTTGATAATACCATTGACCATGTCAGCTGTTACATTTACGGATGCTGATACCTTTTTTTCTGAATCCCATGCCGTGATCGTAGCGATACCATTTTTCATCGGTGTAATGGTACCTGTCTGTGCATCTACCGCAATAACGCCCGGATCAGAAGATTCCCAGATCAAATCCTGATTGGATGCATTTTCCGGTGAAACAACGGTATCCAATTCAAATGGTGTGGCATCTGTTACATGCACTTCTTTTACACCAAATGAGATAGATGACACCGGAACCCAGTCTACATCTTCTTTTACATCACTCACTGCCTCACATTTTTCATCGGTACAATGTTTACTTTCCGTACCTTTTTGGTCTGGTGTGGCAGCTTTATCGATGGTGTATTTATCACTCCAGATATGTTTTTCTTCATCTGTATGTACTGTAGCGGTATATTCCTGTCCCGTTTCTGTACAGGTATACTTTATCTTCTGATAAACAGAGTCTGTATCCTCACTTTTCACTACTTCATACTCTTTGACATCATCTATATGTCCATTGTGTCGAATCCACATTTCCTGCTGTTCCGCATCCGTTTTTTCTTCCTGCGTCCCTGTCACAGGTACAGTGGCAGAAGCGTCTTTTGCCAGCGCAGGCACAGAACACATACCCGTGAGCAGGGCAGCTGTTGCCAGCACCATGATTGCCTTGTTTAATTTCATAAACCCACCTTTCTGCAAAAAATGTTTGTAACATTTACACTCATTCTTCACAATAAATAACTCTAAGTCTAAATCTTACTCTCTTTTTTATAAATGTCAACACTGGTTTAAAAGCTCTGTCCATACTTTCTATTTTTAAATTTTGCCGCAAGGAAATATCTGATTTTCTTTGGCCAGTTTTCTTTTCCGATCTGAACCCAGGGCAGTTCCTTATATACAATATGATTATGCTCCAACCACACATCCAGTAATAATTCACTAATTCGTCCCATAAACCGGGCCTCATACGGCGTCATTTTGCTAGTATCAATTTTCTTTTCCACTTGCTGCAAAACAGGGAACAGCCATTCACAATACGCATGATACAGTTCTTTTTTCATAATAAACATATTAAACATATGACCGCTTTTACGCTGAAGCATTCTCGTAAAAGTCTCTGCATATGCCGGATAAAGTGTCTGAATGATCTCCTCTGTGATATCCAGATGTCTGTGATCATGTGTATGTTCATAATGCTTATACAATGTCTCTATATAATAATTTCTTTTTTTCGGAACGATCACATCATAATGTTCCAAAATGTGATCCGCTTTTTTCCAGGTTAAAACAGATTCTTTTTTATCCTTAAACCAAACAGGAAGACTTCTGTTCCTGTTTGACAGATAACGTCTATAATGTACCAAGCCTATATAATCTGCATCAAGATTCTTCCACGCCCAATAAATACCTGTCAATTCACAATAGTTTGCATTTTTCTCAGATATATTTTCACCGGTGTCGTCACCCTGATATCCAATATCTTCCTTTGCGATCGCATGACCTACATGTATCGGCAGATACATTTCATCCGACGGCATCCAATATTTCTTATGCGCAGCAACTATTATTTTTATATTCTTCTTACTCATAATCCTAATATATCCTCTGCTGTCCGTATCGCCTTTCTGCCAAACTGTCCTGTCCTTAATTTTTCTGAAAGCACTCGTGTAGCTTCAGCATATCCATTATACGCATTCTCGTCCAACATTTCAAATATTGTCGATAATTCCTTAAGGGAATCCACACAGATGCCAACTCCCTGTGCCTTTACAAAAGTTGCTTCAGCAGCTTCTTTCCAGATAATTACCGGCAGACCGCTTGATAAATATAACGATAATTTGTGTGGATTATTATAGCGTAAATATTGTCCGGACTGTCCGATGCATCCATCAATACCGGCTCCATCCCATACCAAGCCAAAACCACCAGTCAATTTTCCAGGGATCTCATCTGTTGGAAAACTTCCGTAATACCGTACATTTTCACATTGATCCATTTTTTTATCATAATTCATTCCAAACAGTTTCACCTGTACACTTGACAATTGACCAAGCTGACCAACATATCCACATTTTTCAGTATCAAGGTTTCCAGCTACCGTAATGGATCTTTCAAACTGTGGTTTTCTATCCACACTTCCACTTTGCAGATAATCAAAAATTCCAAGTGTCACAATTTTCTCTTCCGGAACACCACACTCTATAAAAAACTGCTTCATCACCGCATTATGTACGATCCATACATCTGCAATGCGCAGCATAAAATCAAATTCACCCTTATAATAATCGTTATACCGAAAAGCTCTCAATTCCTCTACATCATGAATCAGGCTGACGAATTTCACATGTTTTTTTTCTTTCAGTTCCATCAGTATTTTTTCTCTGGTTAACTGAGGATAATGAAACGGATGCTGTAATAAAATAACAGCATTCTCCTCTACCTTTTTCAGACATTCTGCCCAGTCTTTCCGATATCCAATCTGCCGCTGTACTTTTGCAAGCTTTGTCTTTTTTGTTGTATTCATGTGAATCATGACCCGCTCATACCCAAGCTGATCTGCAATCTCTGTAATATCCTGAGTTGCCTTTGTTCCCGCATGATTATGATTTTCAGAAATTTCTACAATTTGATATTTCTTCATTTTACTTCCTTTAAAAACAACTTCTCTAATTTTACTGTTTCCGTCTCTATATTATATCCCTTTTCCGTAAAATTCTGTTTTACTTCTGAAATATCAAGACGTTTCATCGTCTGTCGAATATGGTTCAGGTGCTCACTCCATACGACTGCCCCCTCATCCAGATTCACAAATTCAAAGTTCGAATTAATTTTTACTTCCTGCGGTATTACTTTTGCAGAAGCCACCATTGGCACGCCATTCGCCTGTGCTTCCAACGCTGCTATCGGCAGTCCCTCAAATTTGGATGGAAACAAAAAAGTATCAAAAGCACTCAACCATCCACGGATATCCGTCTGCGTTCCCGCAAAGTGCACTTTTTTGCTGATTCCATACCGCCTGGTCAGCTCCTTCAGCTCCGCTTCATCCTCGCCCTGTCCGATCAGAACCAGACAGGCATTCGAATCTTTTTTCAAAAACTGCTGTAAAATCTCCAGACAGAACTTCTGATTTTTCTGAAAATGCAGTCTGCCGACATTGCCGATCACCCATGTATCGTCATTACACTGCAGCTGTTTCCGATATTTTTTACGCTTTTCCTCATCAAAAGCCATACGTTCCACTGAGATAGAATTTCGAATCATCACAACTTTCGGAAGCAGACGTTTTTCATAAAACCATTTTGCAGCATCCTCAGAGCATGTCCAGAAATCCGTTGCAAATTTATCAATGCGTTTTCTATTTCTTTTGTGCAGTATGCCACGGAGTTTACTGTCCATATTCTGTGAATTATGGCTGTGAATGATTCTCCGCGGTATGCCGTATTTTTTTGCCATGATCAGATAATCAATATTGGCCAAACTACAGACATTTACCCAGATTGCATCATAAACGCTCTGTGAAGTTTCAAAAAATGCTTCCAATTCTTTTTTATATTTTCCATAATTCTCACTGCGGGCTGTAATATGAAAAACGTTACCGCCCATGGCGGTCAGTTCGTCCTCATACGCTGCATCTTCATGAAAATTACAAAGAAAGTCAAATTGTATTTTTGTTTTATCAATACACCGATAATAGTTCATGATCACACTTTCCACACCACCGGGATTTTCTGTCATTCCAAATACAAGAACTCTGTACATTTTCTTTTACTCCTAAAATAATCTGTCTGCATTTCCTATTTTTATCATTATGATAGATTTGACCATTTTTATACAAGTATATTATATACTCAAACCATCTTTTTCTGTACCTTTTTATTTTTAATTTTTTATTAAGTCACTGTAACTATTTTGTATCACTTTTGCTGATATACTTTTTCGCATCTTTAAAAAAGCTCCATATCATCAGAATCATGATGATTCCAATCGGAAAGGCCGAAATAATACTGATCGACTGAATATTTCCCATAGAACTTTCTGAAAAAACAAGTGCGATCGGTAACACAATCAACAGAACACACCATAATAATGTAATTAATGTGTGTGGATGTTCATTTTCTCCAAGTTCTTTATAGCTATAGCATGCTGCGGTATACGCTATAGAATCAAAGGATGTTGCATAGAATGCAATCATACATACAAAAGTGAGGATCAGAATAAAAGGTGCACAAGGCATTGTCTGTATAATATTAAGGATCAAATCATACAAATCTCCGTTTGCCTTAAACTGAGCAATAAAATCTACTCTTCCTGCTACCTGCAATCCCAGAGAATAATTACCCAACACGATAAAGCTTACAATTGTTGAGCCAACACCAAAAACGTATCCTCCAAGTATTGTCTGTTTTATCGTTCTTCCCTTTGAAATATTGCCAATAAAAAACGGAGCAGCAACACACCATACCATCCAGTATGCCCAATAATAAATGGTCCAGTCCTGTGGAAAATGATTTGCCCTGACAGGGTCTGTGTAGGTCGCTAATCCAATGAAGTTCTGTACCATTTTTCCAAGAGACTGAATTCCGTTTTCAATAATGAAACGTCCCTGACCACCAAACACAAGCACAACAACCAATAATCCAAAAAACAGATAAATACATAATTTTGCCAGAAAGCTGATTCCTTTAAAGCCATGTAACACTGCATAAGTATAGACAGCACATGTAATCAGCAAAATGATAATCGTCACGACCGTTCGGCTGACATGAATATGAAATAACCGCATTGCAATTCCTGCCAGCAGCGGAGTTGCAACGCTGAATGTTGTCGCTGTTCCTGCCAGCAAGGCAAACAGCGCAAACATATCTATTACACGTCCCAGCAGACCATCCGCATGTTTTCCGATAACCGGGCGGCATGCCTCTGAATATCTCTGACGCTTTCGCTTTCTTACATGAAGCATAAAACCAAATGCAACCGCAAGCACCAGATAAAACGCCCATGGAATGAAACTCCAGTGGAACAAAGGAAATACCCCTGCCCATTCATGCACTGGTCCAAGGTCCGCTATATGCGGATTTGTTGCATACATGATCCATTCAGCAAAGGAATAAAATAATATATCCGCTGCCAGTCCACAGGTGAACATCATACTTCCCCATACAAAAAATGAATATTTCGGTTTTTCATCAGGTTCGCCCAGTACGATATTTCCATACTTTGAAAATGCCAGGTAAACAGATATCAATAAAACGCCTAAGCCAATGATCAAATAATAGCTGCCCAGTGTATCTCCAAGAAAAAATCTTATCTGATGTATTACATCATTGGATTCTCTCGGCCATATAAACAAAATCACTGCAATACCAACAATTATAATAAATGGCACTAACGTGACCATCCAGTCTATTTTCTTCTTCATTTCTCCTCCCCTGCATTTTATCACATATCTTTATATGATCCATCTAATGCTATCAGTTCCTCCAGATTATCGACTTCAATTACATCATCTGCGTTCATCGGACGAATACCCAGTTCATACTCGTCTGCATGGCAAAACATTGCAACATCATCCCAGTAAATCTGTCGATTATGTTTCTCATTAAACTCCAGTTCCAGATGATGTTTCAGACGCTTTCCATCTGCCTCGTTCCATCTTGATACAGAATACAGCTGCCATCCGCCTTTTCCACCGGTTCTGCTACATGAAGTAACAATCCCGTTTTCTACCGTCATCAGCCATTCCCCTGTCTCGTCATCTGTCCAAACTGCATTGTATCCGGATCTATCAAATTCCGGGGCCAGAATTTTCTCATTGTAAATGATCTGGTCTCCATCCAATATAATGGCATTTTCTATATAATCTCTTGCCACATATAATGATGAAATATTATTGCAGGTGTCATAAAATGGATTTTCAATGAGCTTCACATTTTCATATTCTTTGGGCAATATCTCAAATTGATCTTTCAGATATCCAACTACAATATAAATTTCAGATATTCCATTTTTATGCAGCGCTTCAATTACACTGTCAATCATTCTCTTTCCATTTACTTTTACCAATGGCTTTGGTGTATGCAGCGTTACCGGTCTCATTCGGGTTCCTTTTCCCGCAGCCATAATGATTGCTCTTTCTACTTTATACATGTTCCTGTATCTCCACTTTTCTTCTCTCAGTCTCTACAATCGCATAATACTCTTTTGCATATCTGTATTGCCGTAGCGAATATTCTCCAAATTCAACACCAAGACTTCGCTTATATTCGCACCAGTTGCTCCACAATAAACCACATATCGCTATATATGCATAAATTTTTATACGGATGTTTTCTGCACACCCCTCTGTAAAATAAGCATCGATCGTCTGATCAATATGTGTTCTGTTATACATAGCATAAATGCAAAACATCGCAATATCCACATGCGGATCCTGCATTGCTGCATATTCCCAGTCAATCAGCTTGATGTCAGTTTCTTTCGGATTTTTCTCCCAAAACAGAAAATTATCCGGAACAGCGTCAATATGTGTCAGTACTTTCTGCCCACAATACTGTTCCACATACGATTTCAGCGAAAATACTTTCCTTTTCGTCTCCGCATAATCTTTAAAAGTGGAAGGGCTTCCCTCCCATAATTGCTCATAAAATTGAATATGTTCAAACAAATCAAATTCGTGATTGACCTTCAGCTTTAATTCATGAAACTCGCGCAACTTTTTCATACATTTCTTCACATCTTCCATCTGCTCTGCATCGCAGTTTCTGACAGAGTTCATATATTCTGTAATTTTATATCCGTTCTCCGGATTCATATAAATTACCCGGTCACATATATGATAATCTGCTATCTTCTGATAAACTTCTGCTTCCTCACGTCTGTTGATCAGTTTATCTGTCCCCTCACCGGGGATTCGCATAATATACTTTTTCTCTTTGCATTCAAATAAAAATGACCGGTTGGTCATTCCCTTTTTCAGAACCGTAATATTCTTTATATCCTTTTGCGACACCTGGAACACTTCTTCAATAATCTGAATCGCATCTGTTTTTAACTGATCACAACCGCTGTCCAACTCCCGTAACTGTTCAAATGTATTAATTTCTACTACATCTGCTTCATCTACTACTCTGGCCGGCACGATCATTTTTCTTTTTTCATACAGCGTTTCTTCCCAGAATGCACTCGTATAACAGGATGTACTGCACATTTCTTTTATCCGTTGTTTTACCAGCTGAGCTTCCTTTCCTGTCAGATAAGAAATACCAATCATACCATTTCCGGCATCTGTCTCTGATATCAGATTCAGTTCCATATTTGAGTTTACTAAGACACAGCTGTCTGGTTTTAAAGAATTATTTACCATGTACCAGGAGTATAATTCCTGTTTTCGGAACAGATTATGTTCACACCAGATATCACATGGAACAATATACGTATTTGAAATATATTTTTCTGCACATTTCAGTGAATACAGGTTATTTTTCGTTGTATATTCCGGATTTACGATCAACTCCACCCGATATTCATCAATCAGATATTCATATCTTTCTTTCATAAATCCAACTACGATATATATATCGTATATTTCCGCTTCATGAAGCTGCCGGATCAACCTTTCGATTAGTGGTTCCCCGTGAATCTCCAGAAGTCCTTTGCTCACTTCTGTATTGATTGGAACCATCCGCATACCATATCCGGCGGCCAGAATAATTGCATTTTTTGGTGATGCCGCATGAATCTGCGCTTTCGCTTTACCATTCCTTTGCATATTTACATCCACATAGTAGTTCTCTTCCATCAACCTAATCCTCTGTCCGCATTTCTTTTTTTTCATTCTGCTTTGCACGCAGTTCATACACTTTTCCACACAAATAATATTGCTGAAATTTTAAAAGCAATATTGGCATCATACGCGCAGATCTGCAGGAAGCTACCGGTACAGCCTGCAATGCTTTCTGAAATATTTCCTCCCGCAGAAGCTTCTTCAATGCCTTCACCTTTTCTGAAAAAGCCACTCTGTTTCCCGCGGAAAATACTTCTCTGACCATCATTATATTCAGATGCATTAAAATATACACCTGATAAGCCTGATATAACTGTTGGTCATTCTCTGGTATCGCATTCTGTGTTGTCTGCAGAGATAACAGGTATCCTTCCGTCTTCTTCCCGTCATATGTCCGCATTGCAGAACCTGCATCCGTAGAATAATGATAACAGGATTCCTGTGAAAAAATGATCCTGCCACATTTCATTATATACCGAATCAGGAAATCACTGTCTTCAGCCAGGCTTAATTTTTTATTAAAATCTAATGAAGATTGCTGAATAATACTATGCCGGAACAATTTACCCCAGACAGCCATGCAGCGTGTCGGGTTCCTGAGCATTCCTGCAAGGCATTCCCGTACCCCGGTTCCTTCATAACCGTCTGCATTTTCTCCAGTTGCAACATTTACGATCGCATTTCCTTTTTCATAACTGAAAATATACATATCTGCCGCTTTTCCGCTATTTACCGTATCCAATAATTTCTGCAAAGTTCCTGCTGGAAGATAGTCATCTGCATCCAGGAAAAAAATCCATTCTCCATGTGCAGCTTTTACTCCAGCATTTCTTGCATTCGAAACACCTTTTTCAGAACAGATCAGAAAAACATTCTCATACTTTTCAGCCAAAGCTGTTCCAATCTGTTTTGTATGATCGGAAGAACCATTCTCTATAATTATGACTTCAGCCAGGTTGTAATCTTTTGGCTGCTTTTCCTCTTTTACTACACTTTCCACACATCTTTTCAGAAACTTTTCTGAATTATGTGCCGGTATAATAAAAGAAATCACAATGTTATTCTCCATCTTTCTCTGCCTTTCCACGTTTCACTTTCCCATGCAATACATCCTGTAATACCTCAAGGAATAACGGTTCCCGCATAATCAAAAGTAATACCGCATATACTGCTCCAAAAACACATACCGATATTACCAGGGCTATAAAATTTGATAAATTCAGTGCTTTTACTCCATAACAGGCAACTCCTGCTACCGCGGTAGATACACATGCTTTTACCCATTGTACTTCTGAAAACAAATCCCTGATCCAGTCACGCAATACAATGAGCTGAACAATCAGAACAACAGTCTCTGCGATCAGTGTTCCAAGCGCAGCACCAGCTGCCGACATTGTTGGAATAAAAATCATATTTGCAACAAAATCTGCAATTCCTCCGGCAAGTACAGAATAAAATACCATTTTTTCTTTTCCGATTGGCACCATGATCTGCAATCCTAAAACATTTGTCAGGCCGATCAGAAGTACTGTAGGCATAATGATCTGCATTGGTATAATAGAATTTTCATATGTTTTGGAGGCCAGCAAAAAGATAGACTCCCTGGAATACAAAATAAAATATACCGTCACCGGCAGCGCAAGCAGCACCACAAAATGTAATGCTTTTCTGCTCACCCGTTTGAATTCCTCTTTCATTCCACGCTCAATATAATAAGAAACCCTTGGCAGCAATACAGTACTCAAAGCTGTAACAAAACTTACCAGTAATCCTTTAATTTTTATGGATGTTCCATAATAGCCTGCCTGCGTTTCATTTTTCAGGAAACCAAGCATAACGTTATCCAGATTCGTATAAATTGTCGTTGCTGCTGCCATTGCAAAGAAAATCATTACTTCTTTGAAATGGTGTTTTAAATCATAATGACCTACCGGTCGCAGATTAACATACTTTCTCAGATTAATAAAATTCAGGAAATTAGATCCAACCGTAGCCACAATGCTGATTGCTCCATAGATAACGTAATCTCCCTGATGTCTGACAAACAGGAACATCAGCACCAGACCGATTGCTTTAAAGATAATTGACCGCACTGTAATATAAGTATACTGCTCCAAACCTTTATACAGCCATTCCACACCAATTACATTAAAAATAATTGTAGAACTCATGATCCAGTATAAAGCAGCATCATTGTGCATCTTCGGCACTTGCCATACTGCCACAAAATAAGCAGCATACACAAAAACAGAAATAAGGAGATTCAGCAATAGAATCTCCTGTACTGTTTTGGTCAGCTTCTCTCTGTCATCTCTTACCTGTGCACATGCACGAATACCATAAGTTGGCACGCCAAGCATCGCTACCATAGAAAAATACTGAGCAATCGAAGTAGCTACGTTTACCTTACCAACACCTTCTACCGAAAGCACACGCGTGATATACGGCAATGTGATCAGCGGAAAAATGAATGTAGATGCCGTAAGAATCATATTCATTATAAAATTTACTTTAACAGATTTAATCTTGACCATTTATTATTATTACTCCTACAGTCTCTTTGTTCCAGTTGCGGTGCCGTTGCAAATAATGCCAGTGCAAATGGATTGTACGTTAATTCTATGATATGATGCGCAATCATACAATTAATAGATATCAGAATGATAACCACTATAAAATACGGATCATTTTGAAACTTTTTGCAGCACATCATGTATACCGCCAATGTAATCAGTAAAAAAAACACTCCATATCGCAGAAAAATATACAGGTACGAACAGTCTATAAAGAAATATTGGGAAGCCGATATCTTTGTAGTCCCACCATTTCCAACCATTTTTATCGACTGTCCAAATAATGTCATTCCATATTTCATCAATCCCTTATGCCCCAATTTCAATCTAGCTGACATAAAACTGTCTAATGCCAGAAAAATAGGATTTCCAGAACTGTAAAAATAGGATACAACAAACATAAATCCTGCTGCAATTGGCATGCTGTAAGGTAAAGCCTTCTTTGCTTTTCCTGTACTGAAAATATTTCTACCGTTTGCAACATATCCCTGGCTGATGCAAAAAAAACAGATCAGCATAAGAAACAGACAGCCCATATCCAGACGTGTATTGCAAAACCAGTAAACCAATACTCCCACAACCGCTCCAAGAATAAAATGCCATGTCTTCAGTTTGTCCTTCAGCAAATAAAACGCAGACATCGTGAACATAAAAATATGTGATGCAAAATCCGTTGTATAAATTGCACCAAATGAATTTCTGACCCGTTTTCCATCACCTCTGGTATACTGCAGATTTTCTATCACCTGCAACATGGATGCGCAAAAAGCTAAAAGCACAATGCTGATCGTAACGATCAGATATACCTTCAGTATTTTCTTAAATGAAACATTTTTCGCGCTCATCACAAAAAGTACCCAAAAGAATACTTCCATATATCCGGAATTAACATATACCAGAATAGTTTCCAGTATTAATAATACAAATATAAAAAATGTTTTTCTCGAAAATTCATCAAATCGAAACACTTTTATAACCAGCAATAAACATGCCACTGCTTTGCAAAGTGTATATGCACTCCCCGGAAGTTGAAACATGGTTGTCGAAAACGTCTCACTGATCAGAAAAATAAAAAATGCCAACAGGTACAATTGTTCTCCTACACTCGGTTTATTTATTCCGGACAACATTTTCCGTTTTGTTTTACTTAATATTTTCATAATTATTCAACTACAACACATCCTAAAACAGAAACATTAAATTTTTTGCAAATTTCCAAATAAGCTTTGATCTGTGTGTATGTGGTTTTTCCGACTTCAACAAATAAAATACAGTTTCCAATTTCAACGAATCGCTTCATCATCTCAGAATCATTCTCAATATTGCTTCCGACTTCTACACCAAGTGATTTCTTTTCCATTACAGCCTGATATTCCTGCGCAGCTTTCTGTACAATTTCCGCATCACTCAGCATTCCAAAAAATACCTGTTCAACAGAATGTTCTTTTCTGATCAGATCAAAATCTATCATTTCGCGTTCCAATGCCGGATAATACCCCTCTTTTGCGGAATAATTACCAAGAACAGTAATTCCGGCCGCCTTTATATTTTCTTTTCCTTTTAATTTATCACTTAACACATATAAAAGCGCTAATAGAGCACAACTGATCACCAGTCCGGCAATGATTCCCAGAGCGGCATACTGAACCAGCACTTTTTTTGCACTTGGTGCATCCATGCTGTCTGGTTTATAGTCCTTTATATAACCTTTCTCTGATATCTGCTGTGATAACTGATCTTTTTGCAAATCAGACAGGCTGTCTTTATAGTTTTTCAATGAAGTAAGATAACTGTTTTGTGCTGACTGTACCTCTGGTATTGCCTTGGCAGATACATTGCTTGAAATAACAGAAAATGAAAAATCACCGTTTTCTTTTAATGTAGAAGCAGCATATTTCTGAATCTGCTCATCAATTACCTTACTGATTTTTGCTGCCTGATCAGCATCATAATGCATAACAGTCAAAGTAAAAATATTTCCGGTTGAATTGCTGCCAACCACTTCCGGCAAATATTCTACCGGCACATCCGTCAATTTTTCTTCTACCGCAGCTTTCCATTCACCATTTTTCACATATGCAGTTAACTCGTTTATAATATCTGTAACTTTTTCACTTACACCAGATGAAGAAACCTGTGTGTTGTCTGTACCATTCACGGTAATACGGTACTGCACAGAAGCCACATTTACATTTAGTGCATCAAGCTTCATATAGATAGATGAATCACAATAACTCTGCAAAGCATCAATCTGATCCTGCGTGGTTGAAATATTTGCTTCAATATTCTTCATAACCTCCGCATACTTATCAAGGCCACTCTTATAATCTTCAATCTTCTGTACTTCAGATGCGGATGATGCAGATTTCGCTTTCTTTACACCCAGACCGGCTCCTGCCACAAAGCAGAGCAGCACAAATATGATTATGATTTTTTTATGCTTCCAGATAGAGTCCCACATTTTTTTCATAGATACTGATTCCATTTGTTAACCCTTTCTTTCTATGTTATCCCAGGTATTTTCAAGATATTTATGTTCCAGTTTTATCAGTCTATCTTTCACTTTCAATTTTTTAAATATATATTCCCTGATCATATCAATAAAAGAACATATAAAATATAACGATACAACAATTGCCAGAAATGCCAGCAGCATCAGCACCACATTATAATTTAATAATCCCTTTAACCGATCCTGCAATATATACGCTTTCACCAATGGATGGAAATGTATCAGATATACACTGAATGAGACCGGTGCAAATAGTTTTATGAACTTCTTCCATTTTTCAGTTATATTCAGCTTTGAAAAAAGTATAACCAATGCAATTCCGGCCAATAGTATGGTCGGTGATGTGTAACTCACCAGAAATGTTGTCTGATTCGTATCTCCACTCACACCAAAACGATGATGTTCAATCACAAATTTTCCTAACCAGGTTACCGCTATGCATACGATATAAATAAAACCAAGGTGTCGTTTTGATTTTTTCTTCCATCCCTGGTATTTTCCAAGATAACCGCCAATAATATACAAAACGATCATCCAGATTGGACTGTATCCCTCTTTCGTAACAAAAATATCCCGTCTGAATAATTCCGGCAATACAGAATACAGTACAATCCCCAACATAACAACCAGTTTCAATTGTTTTCTTGATGCATGCGATATAAAAAAATTAAGTACCGGGATCAGGAGAAACAATCCTGTATACGCTGTAAAATACCAGTATTGTTCTCTCGATGTCGGGAAAATCGCACTTGTCCACTCATACCGTCCCACTACAGAAGGTGTAGCAAATTTGAAAAAAACTGTAATCAGAACGGAATAAAATAATACTCTCAGCCACAGGAGTACCCAGTTTGAATACCGGTATTTTCCATGTATTCCCACATATCCGGAAATTAATGCATAGCAGTTTACCGCACAGTAAGCAGCGATTTCAATCAGCCACACCACTTCATATTTTCCGGATAAAAAAGGGGCATAATCCAGGATTCCACCTCTTCCAAGCATATGAAGACATACAACCATAAACATGGAAACAATCCGTAAGAAATCGATTCCCCAGTTATATTCTTTCTGTTTTGTGGCAACACTTTCCCTGCTATTGGATTTTATCATCCTACTTTTTTCCATCAGATTTGGCACCAGTATTCCTCCTGTCATTTACGTTCCAGCTTCGCACATTTATAAACCTGTGTCCAGCCAAGATGTCTATACCAGTCCATTACATTTTGTTCATAACAATATAATACCGGAACTTTCTGCTCCTTTATCACCTGTGCCGTCAGGCTTTGCAGTACACGCTTTCCGTATCCCTGTCCCCGTGCTGCCGGAGCTGTTACCAGTCCGCCTAAAACTGCAATACCTTCCACATCTGCATATGTTCCCATATGTGCAACAATCGTTCCATTTTCTTTTAAAACAAAATTCTGACAATGCCAGTTTTTCATTCTGTCTTGCAGCTGTTCTTCCAACAGTGCCACAGAATAATGTCCACCGATTCCTTCATCTGCACAAATAAGTGATGCGATTTCATAGCACTCATCCGAATTTGCCTTACAGACTTCTGAATCCGCTTTTGCCGCTCCCTGTCCGGCTTTCATGATAATGCCTTCCGTTTTTTTCCATTCCGGCAGCAGACAGGAAATTTTTCGTATCAGCTCTACTGATCCTGATAACATTTGACTGTCATTTTTTTCAATCAAAAAACATATTTCTCTTATATTTTCATCACTTGGATCTGATATTCCAAAAATCTGCAGACTGTTATAATATTTATATACAATTACCGTATCCGCCTCAGAATCAGAAATAATCCAAGTCTGGATATCCTGATTTTCAAATCCATAGGTACTTGTATCAATATACAGATACACATTTTGAAATATATCTTTTTTAATTATACCTTTCAGATATTCTATATCTTCCACGCAGCATTTTCTTATCAATGTTCTTCTCCTTTATCCAAAAAAGTAACTTGAAACCGGTGCATGTGGATCTCTTTTATCTTCTGGTGGCAATTTCATATAATCATTATAAATATATTTTAAGATTGTATCATAATCTCTGGTACCCATCAGTTTCTTTCCTTCAAATTCATATTCCTGCAAATCCAGAAACCATTCCTTTGGCATACCGTATCTGGTCTTTAAGCTGTTCTCTCTTTTCCGATACAGCTTTCCTGTCGCCGGAAACAACAATGTACGAACTCGGTTTGTACTGCTGTTTCTGCTTTTTTCAGCAATTTTTTCCACACGTTTAAACACCCAGGACGGTGATATATGAGATACGATCTTATAATATAATCTGTGAATTCCGTCCTCGGAAGTACTGTATTTTCCTACTTCAGACCACAGAATTTTTCGCAGACAGAAACAGTAAAAATCATTCAGCATCTGGCCGATGGTTGAATGTGGAATGTCATCCATAGGGAAAACATCAATAAAAACACCTGTTTTACATTTTAAATGCTCCTGACCTACGCGCACATAAGTTGTGCCTGTTCTTCTTAACTTTCCATAACCCCAGCGATATTCCGGATCCGTATCATGATCCTGAAAATAACAGATTTCTGAATTTAACTGGTCTGTTACTTTTTTGAATTTATCATAATCTTCACGCAACATGGCAACATCTGCGTCGTCATCCCACGGAATATATCCTTTATGTCGGACAGCTCCCAGAAGTGTTCCGCCAAAAATCGTGTAATTAATATTATTCTCGCGGCAGACACGGTCTAACTCAACTAACATATCAAGCTGAAGCAGCTGCATCTGTCTGAACTCTTCCGGTGATAATTCTTTTATCTCTCCCATTGTACTCAATCCTCTTTATTTATTTTCTGTTTTTATACAGTAATTGTGTGCAGATCCTTTTTTTCATTCCATTCTTCAATGACAGAACAGATTTTTTCTGACAGTTCCTGTGAAATATAGGAATTTGACTGCTTACTTTCAATTGATCTGATAAAAGCAACAATCTGATATCTGATTCCTTCTCCATCCAACTGATAAAAATAACGTTTGTTTTCTTCCTGATTTTCATAACGGATTTCAAAATAATCAGTCTTCCACCATGGTGCCGGGACATAAATATATCCCTTTGTACCAGCAATGATCAGATTTCCCTCAGCTTTTACACCTTTGCCAACTTTTACAGAAGCCACTGCATTCTTATAGTTAAAATTAATTTTTGTAAACAGATCAAAGTTATCATTTTCCGGCATAAAATAAGAACTTGCTTCTTTTTTTTCATAATCAGTTCCAAGCAGCTGGAATACCGGAAGCAGCGCTGTTGGTCCCCATGCACAGATGCTGTTCCTACGTTCGTAGGTACTGGTCTGCGTTTCCATTTCTTTTGTACTTGTACAGGTAGCATCTACCGAGACAATATTTCCAATTTTTCCCGATTTAGCCAGCAGCAGTAATCTATGGTAAGCAGTTGCATACGCTGTTTTGATTGCATCCATGAGAATCAGATCATTCTTTTCTGCAATTTCAAAAAGTTCCTGACACTCAGATTTTTTTAATGCGATCGGAGATTCACATAATACATGTTTTCCACTCAGAAGCGCTTTCTTTATCTGTTCATAGTGTTTGGATGGATGTGAGACAATAAAAACTGCATCTACAATTTCCAGCAATTTATCATAATCATTTGTAAATACAATATCATTATCTTTCTGTTTTAAAGAAACATCTTCCGTATAAGCCGCTACAACTTCCACACCATTGGCAAATGCAGCTTCCTGCCGATATTTTTCAAAAATTCCTGTATCTCCGACAAGTCCCATTTTTACAAGCCGCTTCTGAGAACGTAATTCTGTACTTGAAACACCCTGCGTTCTGTCCAGATATACCACCTTACAGTACTCATTTAAATAATCAAATTTTCCCTTCCAGTCTGAACCAACTGTAAAAATATCAACATTATAACGCAAAATATCATCGATTTTCTGCCCTTCATATTCCTCGATGATAATTTCATCTGCAAGTCCTGTCTTTTTTACCGCCAGTACACGTTCCATCAAAGACTGCTGCACATTTATCTTTCCTCTGGTTTTATCAAAATCATCTGCCGTCACACCGACGATCAGATAATCCCCCAGTGCCTTCGCACGTTCCAGCAATCGGATATGCCCATAATGAAGCAGATCATATGTTCCATATGTTATTACCTTTGTCATCTTTTAATTACCTTTCTCTCCCCTGCTTAACGATTATAACAGTCCTCTGTTCTGCATATCTTTCAAAGCTTCCACCAGTGATGTATTATCGTCTGTTGTAAGTGCACCTATATGACCAACTCTGAAAATCTTTTCTGCCAGATCACCACCATTTGGACAAACCCAGATATGATACTCATCTTTCAGTGTCTCAAATATTTTATAAGCAGAAACATTCAATGGATGAAGTGGTGTCACGGCATTTGACATAGATTCAGACGGGATTTCAAATGGCATATCTTTGATTTTTTCTCTGAAATCTGCTGCCAGTAAAGCAATCTTTGCTGTTTCAGCCTCTACGCCGCCTGCTTTTTCAATTTCCAGTAAACGGGCATGAATCTGTCTCAGGATACCAACGGCCGGCGTGAATGGAGTCTGTCCGCGCTCTCCGTTTTTTAACGCTTCTTTCAAATCTAAATACAGACACTGTGGTGTTTTCTCATATACACGCTGTACTGCATGTTCAGATAAAACGATAACAGAAATACCCGGAGGGCACGCAAGTGCTTTCTGTGATCCTGTCAGCATAAGGTCTACGCCAAGTTTCTCCATATCAAACTCATCTGCCAGGAAAGAACTGATTGCATCCACCAAAAGGAACATATTGTTCTTTTTGCAAAATTCACTGATCATAACCGGGTCATAGTGTACACCGGTGGATGTCTCATGAATATTTACAAGAAATCCTGTATAATCTTTTCCATCATACTGATCTAACATTTCCTGTGTCAGTTTTTTCCCGATTTCAAGTTTGATCTCTGTATATGGAATCTGATGAATCTGACAGATTTTCACAAAACGCTGTCCAAAACTTCCACCATTTACGATTAGTACTTTATCCTTTGTATCAAAAACGTTGATGACTGCTGCTTCCATCGCAGCTGTACCTGATCCGGTCAGAAATACAACACGCGCATTTTCATCTGCTTTTGCAAATTTCTTCATAAGATTCTCATTTTCAAACATGATTTTTGAAAATTCCGGTGTTCTGAAATACGGTACCTGCTCCGCTCCAATTGTACGAACCTCTTCACATGACATTACTGGTCCTACTGTAAAATTAAGCATTTTTGTCACTCCTTTATAATTTCATAAATTCAGCAATTCTCTTGCTGCTGTTCCCATCTGTATATTTATAAATTCTTCCGCAAAGTTCTTCTCTCTGCTTTTTATAAGAATCTTTTTCCTCTGAAACATCTTTCAGGAATCCCAATAACTCATCATAGCAATAAATTTTAGGACCTGCAATATATTCATCCGGATTATCCACACAAAGACCGTTCGTATATGAATCAAGATCTGAAAAATCATATCCAATTGGTCTGTTCAGCATTAAATAATCATATGCAATACTGGAATAATCACTTAATAAAGCATCTGAATCTTTTAACAGTCTGTAATTGTCTACATTCAGCTTTTTCACAGTGCTTCCTGTAAGCACACAGACATTTGACATGCCATGTACTTTTATTGTCTCCGGATCCTGCATCGGATGTATTTTTATGATCAAAAGCATGTCCATTTTCACAAGTTCATCATTCAGTTGTTTTAATTCTTCCTCAGATTCAATGATCGGAATCCCCAATGGCTGCTCCTTCGTACTGTCGTTCCGCTTATAACCTCCGCCTTTACGGAATGTAGGCATCCAGATCACCACTTTTCGATAGGACTCTTTCGTCACTTTCGCCAGTTCATTTTCTGATGGCGTAAACAGCCGGTCATAACTTGGATATCCAAGATATACAAATCTGTCATTTGGGAATGGCAAGCCTCCCTGCTTTGCCTGAATTGGTCCATATGCTTCTGATGGAGACAGAATATAATCAACCGTATCAGACAGATTACATTTCCCAATTACACTTTTCAAGCAAACCGCTCCATGAGTAAAATAAAATGATTTCTGGTCGGCACGAACTTTATTTGTCACCACACAGTCAGCTGTAAATACTTTTGCCTTGCATACATACAACGCTTTTTTCAGACTCGGTTTATATAACCAGCACCAGTCAACATTCGCTGGTAAAGATTTCGGAGCCTTATTTTTTAACAGCCATACAATTTTGTACTTGTCATTATAATGATTTTTTATCAGGTAGTCATAAAAAGCACCGCCATTGGAATCAAAATCATTATGACTTTCAATAATAATGATATTCTGTAACGGTCTGTGTTTCAAAAAGAAATTACAGCCTTTTTGCAGGATCAGGTCAAGCTTATAATGATAAAAGACATCAAAAACCCTTTTTATTCCATTCTTTTTAATATAACTAACGGCATTCATCGTTTTTCTCCTTTATTACCAGCTCATCAGGAATTTCTGATATTCTTCAGCCAGCCTATGATTTTTTTTCTGTTTACAAACATTACAGCCAGAATAACTGCAACAATTGCATAACGAATAACAATATGCCTGTATGTAAAGGTCATCACAAACATCACGCACAGAACAGCTGCCAGAATAAGCAGCAATTGTTTCAAATTATATACTTCTGATGCTCGAACTCCTTCCTGATGTAACGCTTTTCGATAGAAAAAGTAGTGCATCAATGCTAACAGTCCATAACAGACCAATGTTGTATAACCTGCCGCATAATATCCAAATAATTCGATAAAAACTTTATTTAATCCTAAGTTTGCAACCGCACACACGATGGATGCCAGGGCAATAAATCCTGTCTTCTTAAAATAATATTCAATATTACTAAACAGAGAATACAGGAAAATCAAAAACATAGATACTGCAACCGGCGGTACAACCCAGATTGCCTCGTAATATTTTCTTCCACCAAAAATTAAAATAATTTCCGGGGCAAAAGCCATGGACAAGATAACCAGCACTGCGACCAGCACGCAAAGCAGGGTCGCATTCTTTTTGATTCCGTCATATTCTTTATCTTTTAACGCCTGATATGTATACGGTGTAAATGAGTTATTAATTGCATTTGTAATCAACAGAACCATCGTACCAATTGTGTAGGCAATACTATATACCGCTGCTGCCGAGCTTCCAACCATATCTTTAATCATAATACGGTCTGACTGACTGAGCACCATGGTTGAAAGAAAATGAGGGATCAAAGGTAAGTTAAATAATAACGCATATTTCCAGTATTTCTTGTCAAACAGCTTCTTTCCATTTCTGACAATCACAAAAAATGCGACCAGAGAAATAACCGCTTTCACAAATACATCGGAAAATACTCGTGCTTCTAACTTATAGTTATCTGTAGCAAGCACGGAGATAATTCCAAGTAGAATACTTCCCACGCTCATTCCCAGTGTACTCAGCACAACTTTTTTGTATTTATACTCAAAACGCTGTTTTGTTGACCAGAACTCATAGGCAGACATTGTAAATATTTCCACAAACAAGGCAATGATCAATATCGGTGATAAGCTTAATTTTCCTGACCAGAACGTCAGATTGCACGCAAATACCGCAAACACCAGCAACGTGATCACTGACGTCAGACCTAATACAGATGATGTAAATCGATCCTTATCATCGTCAAACTCTATCAAACCTTTTCCATATTCACCGGAAAACAAATTTAATGTTGCAAAAATAACCAATATACTGTACCAGGATTGGAATACCGAATAATCACCGTACTCATCTGTTGTCAGAATTCTGACAAAAACAGGTGTGGAAATCAGCGCAATTCCTTTATTTAAAATGTTACAGACCGTAAACCAGAACGAAGCTTTTACCGGTTGTGACATATCTTTATATTTTTGAATCCATGTCGAAATTCGCATATTACACTTCCATTTCTATTTTATTAATCAATTAATGAAACTTTTTTTCTTTTTTAAGCTTTTCATAATGTTCTATATCACGTGTTTTAAACGGAACTGCCGGATGGCCTCCTGCAATCGCATAAGCCGGAATATTCTTACAGACCACACTTCCAGCCTGGATAATCGCGCCTTCTCCGATTTCTACTCCCCCTAGAATGATCACATTATTTCCAAGCCAGACATTATCAGCAATCGTAACATCTTTATGGATATACTGATTTCCATATGGAATCGCATCATCTGTATCATAATTGTGGAAAGATGAAATGATCTGGCAGCCCGGACCGGAATGAAAATTATCTCCAATCATAATTTTACCATTTCCAAATATAGACATTCCATTAAAATTTACATTCATTCCAAGCTCTGTATTTGACGTAACAAAAGATTTTCCGCCACAATACAGATTTTCACCACAGCATTTTGCTGTCTTTTGAATTTTTTGCTTATAATATTTTCCTTCCCATCTGCTCAGGATTTCTCTAATTTTTGACATATTACTCCTCAAACCATTTATCATATTGACCGTAATCAACTTTTGCATTTGTATGTGTTTCACGCTCATTTTCCGGCGGCAGTGTCATATAATCGCCATAAAGAGAACTCAGGTATTCATCATAATCCCTGAATCCTTTAAAATTATAGCCTTCAAACGGATATTCAGTTCTGTTCACCAGCCACTTTTCTTCCATTTTTTCATCCGGATAGTCACTGGTAAAACAATCATTGAAGTTCGTATTATTATATTTTGTAATGTGAACATATATTTTTTTCTTTAATTTTTCAATCGTTACAAATCTTCCCAGAAAATGAAGGATTTTATATCCTGTCCGTTTGGAATGTTCTTTTACCCCATACCCGCATTTGATCCAGAGCATTGTCTTTAACAAATGATTTTTTTTCAAGAATTTTTTTCTTTTCACTTCCCCATCTGGAAGCTTGTCATAAGGAAAAATATCTACAAAAATTCCATGATGAATGTCTACACCAATGGAAAAATCCTCTATGATCTCTGTTCCGAGCAACTGTACCTTCGCCATCGAATAAGCAAAATTCCTGTCCGTTTCTGCTGTCTGCAGGAAAAAAATATCTGTATTCAAATCTTTCTTGCAGGCTTTGAGGAAACGTTCATAATCATTTCTTGTCATGGCAAAATCAAAGTCATCATCCCACGGGATAAAACCTTTATGACGAACAGCTCCAAGCAAAGTACCTGCCGTAATGTTATACGGTATATCATTTTTATCACAAATACGAATCACTTCATTTGCAATATATAAAATCAATTTCTGTATTTTTTGTGTCTCTGTCATCTTAAACTCCATATTATTTTCTGTTTACTAATTCCATGTAACATTTTTCCAAACCTTCTATGGTATGGTCAATAGAAAAATACTGGGCTGTCTCATAACAATTTTCAGCTATCTCATCTGCTTTTCCTTCGTAATAAGCTTCTATCAGAGATGCAATTGCCTCTGCAACTGCTTTTCCTGTTTTTTCACTGGTCAGCATACCATTTTTATGTTCTGTAATAATTTCCGGAATTCCACCTACTTCATTTGCAACACAAGGTACTCCATAAGACATTGCCTCAACCAGTGAAATACCAAATACCTCTTCGCAAATAGAAGGATATACAAAAATATCAGCTGTTTTTAAATATTTTCCTATATCACGCTGCATGCCCGCAAAATGTACGATTTCTCCTAGGCCCAGTTTTTCAGACATCATCTGCAGATTTTCCTGTTCTCCGCCATAACCAACAACTTCAAGCTGTACCGGATATTTTTTTCTCAGTTCATCTGTCGCCTCAATCAGCAAATGTACACCTTTTATTTTCTCTAATCTCCCAATAAAAACGATTTTAAATATATGATTTCTCTCTACCGCTCCCTTCTTTGGTTTGCGGTATTCTGTCTGCGGGACTACTCCATTATATACAACTCTGCACTTGGAATCCGGAATCTTAAAATATTCTCTGTATGATTTTTCTCCGGCCTTTGACACAAATACGACCCTGTCAGAAATGTTCAATACATGTTTTTGCAGCCATGCTCGAACTTTATTCTTAAAGTTTGAACTGTAATCATAATAAAATTCCGGTGAAAAGCAACTATGTGCCACTAACACATATTTTTTACCCGGTAACAGAAATTTGAGCAGCGAATAATAGAACTGAATTACAATAGCACTATGATGAACTACAATGATATCATATTTTTTTGCAAGAGAAAGCAGCGCACGAATTCTTTCTTTCGTTACTTTTTTACTTCCACAGGAAACCAGAGAAACAGCATCTCCATTTTTTTTCATTTCCTCATAAATTGCACCTTCCTCAAACAAACAACAGAAACAATTTTCCTCTGTCCGTATATCAGAAATACATTTACATAAATTCTCGATGCCGCCAACACCGCCATCTGACAACAAATTTAAAACTTTATAAGCCATATCTTCGTTCTCCTCATTCACAACCTGTATAAAAAATCATATTCTGCTCTGTATTTTTGAAATATCCGGCAAATACAGTAATATCATTAATGTAAGCATAAAATACGGGTAAAAAGAAACACTGTCAAACAATGCAACACACATAAATGCGATCATTGTTAAAGTTCCTATGCTTCTTAAAATCTTATTCTCTGTCTTTCTGACACAAAATGCCACTGCAACAAACATAACAAAAAACAGAATCGACAATACAATTCCGCCATCCAGCAGATTTTGTGCAAATTGACTATGTGCATAGTTAAACTTTCCGCCCCAGTATAATTCCAAAGTCACTCCCTGAACGCCATAGCCAATCACTGGTGCTTCTTTTATATGTTGAAGTGCTACTGTCCAAATACTCTGTCTCGAATTCAACATTGAAATCACAAAACCTGGCAAGCGAACATTCACCATAACCAGAATTGCACTAAATATTGTATATAGCACGATATAAATTGGAATTCCTTTACAAAAGATACCATATACTTTAAAGATTACTAAAACGATAAACACAACAAGCAGCACTACAATTAAAATAGCACTGGCAGCATTACTGGTCAACATTGTTAAGATAGAAAGAAGTTCCAGCAACAATGCCGTTTTCTTTCTATTCCTGAATTCCAATGCTCCACACAAAATTCCCAATACCCCAAACTGCGCTGCCACCTGAATATGTCCCAGAAAAATAATATGATATTCAGCGATCTTATACTGCATAATATATGGGTTGAATATTGTCAGGTTCAATAAAAACAATACTATCAGGATATTGGATAACATTTTTATAAAATGCTTTGGATCATTGCGCAGACATAAAATGGCATATACACACAAAAAAGGAGTTGCTATCATATTCTGTAACCCCTCATGTAAACCTCCCTGCGCTGTCAATGTGATTAAAATCACAGCTGCAAAATAGGAAAAAACGGCAATCTCCGCCTTTTTTTCCATATGAATTAAATTTCCTCTATATTGTAAACACATCTCAAATATAATCAGGAGTAATGCCAGATAAACCCACGCCGTCATGAATGGCTTATAAAGCGGAACGACATCATAAAATCCTCTTGGATTTAAAAATGGGATCAGGATAAAATAACCGATTATATTATGTATATTAATCTCACGTACCTTTGCAGTCATACATTTATCAATCCTTACTTACTAATTTTTCGTGCCGGAACTCCTGCAACAACGGAATAAGCAGCTACATTTCTGTTTACAACAGAGCCGGCAGCTATGACCGCACCATCCCCGATCGTAACCCCTTTTAATACAGTTACATTTGCACCACACCATACATTATTTCCGATTTTAACAGGTGCACTCACCAATTCTTTTAATATTTTTCCATCTTTTCTGTCATGGTCATGATCCACCACCACAAAATTATTTGCAAACATGCACTGATTGCCTATCACAATATTCTCTGCTGCCGTCAGACTACAATTATGATTAAAAAAGCAGTTATCACCTATTGTAATCTCCGCCTTATCCGTACACTTTATATAAAAAGGTCCTGCCGTCATCAAAAAATTACCAATCCTGCATTTTGCATCTGAAAACAGATCTATCTCAATCCTGCCTTTCAGTGAATTGATTTTTGCCATTTGTATACGACTTCCGTATAATATTTTATATTTCATATAGGTAAATACACTCTTGCATCCTATGATTACCTTTTTCATATTGTTCTTCCTTCCTTACTACAAACATTTACTGCTTATTTTCCGCAGTATATGTCATGCAGCAACTCTGCATTATCCCGTATATCAAACCCAGCTCTTTTTGTCTCAGCTATCACATTCAAAGCTTCTTCATTTCTGTCTGTATTTTCAATTTTCTTCAACAAAATATCAGCCCACACATCCGGGTTTTCTTCTAATGAGCAAAATTCCACCAAATCAGAAAAAGCACAGTCTGTTGTAACTTCATTCGACAATACACACGGAAGTGCTGCGATCTGCCACTCAACAGCAACAAGCGGAAGTCCCTCAAACACAGACGGAAGAAGCATACCATCCATTGCCTGCAGGAAACAATTCACCTGATCTGACAGTCCCATAAATTTCACGCAGTCTTTTAATCCCAGCTTTTCAACCTTCTGTTCTGTCTCTCCACGCAATGGTCCATCACCAAACAAAACCAGCTCTGTATCAGGCTGTTTCTTATGAGCAGCCTGAAATATATCTATTAAAAATGCATGATTTTTCTGCGGCAAAAAACCGCCGACATGTCCGATCACCGTCTTATTTTCCCAGTGATACTTTTCCCTTATCGACCTTCGTATCTCCGAATCAAATTTATATTTTTCAATATTTCGGCCATTTGCAATGATCGTAAACGGACGGTTTCCAAAAAGCCATTCTCCTGCCGCTTCACCACATGCCAGATGTTTGTTACACAACAAATAAAAGAAAGGGCGTAACATCTTATCCGCCCTTACCTGTTCACAACAGGTATTATGTGAATGCGCGATTCGACGTCTGCATCCTCCAAAAAAAGCAGCCGCCATTTCAATTGTCATAGTAGCACTGTTACCATGTGCATGAACTACATCAATTTTCTTTCTTCGAATCACTCTGATCAGCGCTTTAAAATATGCTGTAGTATCTGTTCTTCTGTTTGGGAGATCAATGATCTCACATCCAAGTCCAGTAATCTTCTCCGCAATTTCCGGATGCACCTCTATCGTTCCAGCCAGATAAATTTCAAGATCATCCCGCTTCATAGCCTCCAGATTTGCCAGGATCACACTGGTAATTCCTTCATATTTTAAACCAACTGTACTGATTATCAATACCTTTTTCTTTTTTGTTTTCATCGTTGCTTTACATCCTATTGAAATAGATTATCTACAATTTTTTCAAATTCCCGGTTAAATTCTTCATTGTGACTTTTTGCGCCCTGTGTCATTGTCGAAATAATCGTATCATAGTTGCATACGGCATTCTGCAGATCGACGATATCATACACCGGAATAATTGTTCCCATACGCTTTGAAACATTTTCAACAAATTCCACCTGATGATTGTTTACGTGTTCTCCATATTCTGCCTGTCTTGGCACTACCACAGGTGTCTTTCCCATCTGCAAAGGCATAATAAAGCTTGCCGGACCACCATGTGTAATAACGATTCTGGCTTCTGCCATCTTTTTCTCCATATCCGCATACGGTACAAACTTACTCCATTCACAATATTTTGGAGAATATGTGCTATACCCCGTCTGAATAAATATATCATCAGTGATCAGCTGATCCCTTTTTAACTCATCAATTGCCTTTACCAGACGGTCAAAAGGCTGTTCGTGAGTTCCTACTGTAACAAATATCATTGTTTTTCCCTTTAAAAAATGCTTCCTAAATTGATTGCTTTCTTATATACCTGTTTCTGTTCTTCCCATTGCACAATAAATTTATCTGCAATCGGATATACCATTTTACCTGACATTGTCGGTTTATCGATTCTGTCAAACACTTCCACATAAATCAACTTTGCACCGAACAGTTTTCCCAGATAAAAGAACGGAACAGATACTGCTGCTCCTGATGAAATGATCAGATCCGGTCGTTCCTTTCTCAGTACTTTCCATGCAATTTTTGTATTTTTAATCAATGCTTTCAAACTTCTGTTTGTCGGAAAATAGCACGGATACATTTTTTCATCTTTCAATAAACTTCGTGCATCTTCTTTATCAAAAGTAACCCAAAAACGTTCCCTGGTACTCCAAAATGGCTTTAACATATATAAATGAGTCAGGTGACCCCCTGAAGATCCAACCAAGCATACTTTTATATTATCTTTTTTCATTGAGTAGCCCCCTCTTCCTTTCAGTCATTGTAATCTCCTCTAATTCAATGCAACAATACCCATAAGCTCCATATTATGTTCCATGCAGATTTCCATTTCACGGGTTATGGTTTCATAACGGGCACCGGAAAGCTTTTCTACAAGAACAATATTTTTCAAACGGCTCATTTCTTCCACCGCTTGCGCCTGTTCCAATCCACCTGATACTTTACAAAGTTTAATTCCTGCTTCCTGTAACTGCTCTTCCGCTTCTCCAACCCATATCTGCATATATTTATCTTCGCATGCGTATGCCATAATCATTTCGTGGATATCATTTTTCTCACATTCGTATTTTACATTTGACACCAGTAACTTTAATGCTGATTCTCTGTCATTTGACGCACTGTCTTTTAAAAGTTTCTTTCTTACTTTTCTGTAAAGAGCATTTTTTCCGGATACCGGGATTTCAGCTAGCACTCTGCTATTATATAAATATTTAATGTCGTTACTTGAGTTTATTGTTCCACGCAGCAAATATGCAATAATTATATAGAGAACGGCAAGAACAATTCCTATCGCTCCGCCAAGTCCAATATACTTTTTACTAATAGAAACTTTTGTAACAACTGCTGCTTTATCTTCATCAGAAGATGATTCCTGATTCTCTTTTTCCAGCACAAGCTTCTGTGTCGCGTTTAACTGCTCTGTCAACTGTTTTGTCTGATCTTTCAACGTAGTGATCGCTGTCATACAATCTGACTGTTTCTGTGCAACAGAAGAATCAACCATATTGGAATAAGAGCAGTTAACCATTGTTACTGTATGAGTATACATTTTTCCACTCAGTGTTTTTGCATAATCTGAGATACAGGAAATAATATTATCCGCAAGTTTTTCACAGGATTCCCTGTCTGTATACTTTACCTTCACTCCAAAAGTACTACCTGTATTCGTCGTTACCATATTGCCAGTCGTATTGCTTCCATTATTTACCGAAGCATCTTCATAACTGATGATTTCATTCAGATACTGTGTTTCTTCTTTTACTCCGCTGTCTTCTAAATCTTCCAGTAACTGTCCATCATTTACATACATATAATATGCATATTTAAGATCCGCCAGCTGTTCATTATTATCTGTTCCAATGAGAAACTGAATGGACGCTGTACTGACATTATACGGATCCAGCTGCATCAATACAGATTTCTCTGCATACTCCTGCTTCTTTTCCAGAGATGTCTGTGTATATTCTGTTAAGCTTACCTGTTCCAGTTCTTCCTCTGTGAGGCTTTTTCCCGCCTCTTCTATTGACACCTCTGCCGGACTAATATCTGCGGATTTTTTATCCTTTATGTACTTGTATCCGCCCAAAGCAACAGCAAAGACAACTGCAGCCAACATTATTAGCTTAATTCGTTTAAAAAGTTCCAAAAGTAATTCTGTCACGCTTACAATTCTGCTGTCCTGAACTTTCTTATAATCTTTTTTTGAATTCATAAATTTCCTCCATTATAATACCAACAGACAATTTTCGTACATTCTGTAAGTATTTAATATGTTTCACTTTATCACTTTTTCGTTATTTTTACAAGAAATAATCATTCCCTCACCCATTCTGAACAGAATACCATACATACAGCAATGAAATATAGCATATGCAAACAGGAACTGTCAATTTGTAATCCCCTTCCATTCGTTTCTTCATAAATTTATTAAATTTTCTTCATAATTTCATAATTTGAATTATTTTATTAATTGTAGTAAACTATTGCATGGTGTGGAATAGTTATAATACACTGTGTATTTATTATGTACTCTCAGAATTCTTCATAGACTTCTTCATTTAGGAATATTCCGAGAATACATTTTATAAATGATGGAGGTTAGAAATGAAGTTTTTTAAAAAAGTTACTCTATTACTGTTGATAATGATATTCTGCATGTTATGTCTAAATCCATTATCCGCAAGTGCAAAATCAAAGAATAATGTTGAAAAAATTGGCAACAGCTGGTTTTATACCAAAAACGGACATATCTCTTCCAACTATACCGGCTTCGGCGACAATCAGTATGGAACATGGTACTGCCGTAACGGGAAAGTTGATTTCGGTGCAAACGGAGTCTTATACGGAACCTATCAGAATCGTACTGTATGGGGCTATGTTGTCAACGGGAAATTACAACAATACGAAACCGTTGCAAAAAATCCCAACGGTTGGTGGTATATTTCCCCAAATGGCTTCGTTGATTTTTCTGCTAACACTGTTGCTAAAAATTCAAATGGATGGTGGGTCATTCAAAACGGTAAGGTCAATTTTAATTATACCGGGTTTGCTGACAATAAAAACGGTATCTGGTACTGTCGTAACGGAAAAGTAGACTTTCATGCTGCCGGTGTCCTTCACGGATCCTATCATAATTATGCTCCGTGGGGGTCTTGTAAACAACGGTAAGTTACAAAGGCAGGAAACTGTTGCCAAAAATTCCAACGGTTGGTGGTATATTTCCCCAAATGGCTTCGTTGATTTTTCTGCTGACACTGTTGCAAAAAATTCGAACGGATGGTGGGTCATCCAAAACGGCAAGGTCAATTTTAACTATACCGGCTTTGCTGATAACAAATATGGCACTTGGTATTGCCGCAATGGAAAAGTAGACTTTCATGCTGCTGGTGTCCTGCATGGAACATATCATAATTACGCTCCCTGGGGACTTGTAAACAATGGGAAATTGCAAAAGCAAGAAACTGTTGCAAAAAATTCAAATGGCTGGTGGTACATCTCTTCGAATGGTTTTGTCGATTTTTCTGCCAATAAGTTAGCAAAAAACTCCGATGGGTGGTGGTTTATCCAAAACGGAAAGGTTAATTTCAATTATACCGGCTTAGCTGATAATAAAAATGGAACCTGGTACTGCCGAAATGAGAAGGTAGAGTATAGTGCAACTACTGTTGCAGATGGAAAAAACAGCCGTTGGCTGGTTCAGAATGGGAAAGTAAATTACGACTATACAGGATTATGTCAGGTAAACGACAGATATTATCAGGTTTCAAAGGGCAATGTTCTTTGGGAAGTAAACGACAGTTCCAGAATCCAGCTTAAGTCTTATTATCAGGAAGAAATGAAAAAAACAATTGATACTGTAAAATCTCTGCAGACGGAACCTACACTTGTTTTTCCACTTATTACAGATATCCATTACATGTCCAATACAGAAGCTCCTGAATCGATTCAGGATGCAATTGTAAATATCGGATACTTTACCCGGGAAGTTCCTTGTCTTGGAGTGATTAATTTGGGAGATAACACTGACGGAGATACTTCTCAACAGCAGACTTTATCCAGAAATAATTATCTCATGCAATTGTTCCAGGGCATTGGCATTCCATATTATCCGTGTATCGGAAATCATGATGATAACCGATATAAAAAATTATTCAACCTGGATCAGATTGAAAAATCTTATTTGCAGTTAACACACGATGTTGTCATGGATTCATCCATGTCCGGTACAAATTACTATAAAGATCTGCCAGATTACAAAATACGTTTCATCTGGCTGAACGCAAACGTAGAGGGAAGATATGGATATTCCGATGAGACCGTAGACTGGTTGGAAAATACAGCACTTCAGACTCCTGACGGATATTCAATCTGTATATTTACACATATGGATCCCGAATCCTCCCATGATTACGATAACAAGTATTGTTATAACGGATATAAGGTGCAGACCCTTCTTGCCAAATATAAAAATTCCGGTAAAGAAATCATTGCCATGTTCAGCGGACATAATCATGTAGACGCAGCCTTTACCTCACCTTATTTGTCAATTATGACAAACTGTCAGCGATTTGAAAATGAGAATGGTGATCCAAATCTTTGGCCATCAGGTGCTATTAAGCCACACCGCCAGCTGGGTACTTATACAGAAGACTGCTGGGATGTCGTTGTGATCAGACCAGAAAGCCGAAAAATTAATCTGGTTCGATTTGGAGCCGGAGAAGACCGGGAGTTCAGTTATTAAGATTTGCATATAATAAATATGGACGGGAAGACTTGTCTTTTATCTTCCCGTCCTACTTTTATTGCCATATCAATATTATACTATTTGTCGTCCATATATTGCTTTTCATACGTTCGATCACTTATGATATAACGTGGACGATGTTTTGTTTCCATATAAACTTTCCCAATGTACTGACCAATCACACCTGTACACAATAATTGAACACCACCAATAAAACATATCACACATATCATACTTGCCCAACCTGAAACCGTATTTCCGAGTGCCCAGCTAATAACAGCCCATATAACTCCTATAAATCCTATAATTGACACCAATATTCCGAAATTAGTAATCATCTGAATAGGCTTAACCGACAGACTTGTTATACCATCAAATGCCAAAGCAAGCATTTTTCTGAGTGGATAATGAGATTTACCAGCCATACGTTCCTGCCGCTCGTAATAAACAGATGTACTTTTAAATCCCACAAGTGGAAACATGCCTCTCAAAAACAGATTCACTTCTTTAAACTCAGAAAATGCTTCCAACACTTTTCGGGAAACCAATCGATAATCTGCATGATTATAAACAACCTCTGCTCCCATAGTATTCAACAACTTGTAAAAGCCTTCTGCTGTTACTCTTTTAAAAAAAGTATCTGTATCTCGTTTACTTCTGACACCATATACAATTTCACATCCATTATGATATTCATTTATCATAGCTTCCATAGCAGTAATATCGTCCTGTCCATCGCAATCAATAGAAATTGTAATATCCGCATATTTTTTTGCTTCCATTAAACCTGCCAATACAGCATTTTGATGTCCTCGATTCCTGCTTTGGCAAATACCAATATAATGTTCATCCTTTTCCGCCAGATTTTTTATAATTTCCCATGTTTTATCTCTGCTTCCATCATTAATAAATAGTATTCTGCTTTTGCTCGAAATTTTTTCTTTTTCAATCAACAGGCTTAACTCTTTCAAAAACAATTCTGATGTAATTGGCAAAACGTCTTCTTCATTATAGCATGGTATCACTATCCACAACACTGTATCCAACTCAAACACCTCATTTCTTTTTCTCTGCTCTATTTAGTAAAAGTGCTACTCCATATATTGCCAACAATATGTATAATGGAACATAAGCATATAAATATCTGGATCTTGCCTCAAAAAGTAATTCAAATATCGTTAATCCTATAACAGAAAGCATTAGTACACTTTTTTCTTTTTGATTTTTATAGCATACTCCCAGAATTCCTAATCCCAGACAAGTTAACCAAATCATTTGGACAAAATTTATCCAAACTGTATTATATTTTCCAACAGATCTATAATTTCTATTATAATAAAGTCCTCTCAAGAAACCACTGATTTTTGTATTTCTTTCCATAATATTTATGTAAAACGACCCTTCTCCACCCCAGAAAAAAGTTCCGTCATTATAATTTGTTAGCGTTTTTCTTATCATTTGTTTTGAGAAACCCACTGCACCCATATCTTCAATACGCTCAAATGCTTTCTGCAGATCTGCTTGATCACGTTCTTCCACCGTTTGAAATGAATCTGAATAAGAAACATCGTCCCCGGACCATACTCCCATTGTCTGGGTATTCATTCCCATCATAAAAAAATGTTTTATTCCAAAAGCTTTTTCATCATCAAGCTGTATATTCAGGCTTCTCACTGCGGCTATTGAAATTCCTAATGCTAATAAGAATCCCAAGATAAGAGCTGCCACTTTTTTTAAATATCCTCTTCCAATGCAGCTTAATTTTATATTTAAAATTGTTATTAACATAATTGCAATAGCGACTATCATTGTTTGTGGTTTAATTTTATATCCAATATAAGATAAAAACGGAATCGCAAACCACGAAAAACACTTAAATTTTTCTCTATTGACATAAATGTACATTATCAAAATCGGAAATACTAATGCTATCGAATCAGAGTATGGAATCGAAACCCAAGGTGACAAGCCTATCAAAAAAAAGTATATACTATATCCCACCATCGTTAAAACACGATTATGAAACAATTTACTTATTATTTTTGCAAGAAGTACTCCTGTACATGTATTAAACGCACATTGTACGCACAAAAGCATAAAATATTCATGCGCATGACCGCCCAAAAAATGAACAATTTCCATTATCTTCGAAAAGACAAATACCAAAAATAAATTATTTGGATATCTCGAAAAATAATTAATATATATATCTGTTGATTCATTATGTGCAATTTTATCAGCAAGTCCTACTACTGAAGCCACATCCCAATCTGTATACACATAATAATTCCACACAAAATATATCTGCATTAAAAATATCATTACCGGAACAACTATCCAGAAAATTATAGGTTTTATTTTACATTCTCTATCTGCCTTTTTGCAAATTGTCACAATGCCACATATTGTGATTCCACCAAATATTAATAATACAATTGCAGGCAAAAAGTTTTCACTATAAGATAATGTCCAATAACGTATGTGCGCAAAGAAAATACAACATATCATGATAAATATCATCATTAAACCATATATACCAGCAATGGCACTATTTAGCATTCTAAACATACTTTGTACGATTTCCTGTACTCGTTTCATTATTTAGATTCTCCCATCTGATTTTTTGTTTTCACCTTCAACATTATGCATTCATTTTCTTACATTGTAAAGAAATTCTTCACCAAACCTCTATTTTAAAATCTAAAAGCTGTGTATTTTCAAATCCTTGCCACTCGTCAATCATACATATATGTATCAAAAAAATAATCTTGATTTTCAGTTATACACTCGTTTAAAAGTCTTTCATAAGCATTTGCCATTCCACTATATGCAACAGCCGTTGGATGCCCTCCAGACATATTTTTATAAATTTCTGATTGAAAGAAAGAATCCTCTGACTGAACGATATATAGAATATTACAACTGACATCATCAAATTTGTAATATGGATTCTCAATTGTTGATATTTTAACTGTATTTTCCAGTTCCTCAATAGACATAGAAGGTCTGCCATTGATTTATAGGCGCTAAAGTTTTTAAAAGCGAATTCATATATCATAATTCCATCTCCTTGACATTTTTCACAATATCATTCTCTTGCTGTTTTTCCTTGACAATTCCACTCTCCTGCGTTAACATCTTACCCGTAAAGTGCCATACAAACGGATTTTCCGTTTCATAATTAACCAGGGGAGCATATCGCTGAGAGTAAGGACAAACCTTAGACCCTTATACCTGTTGGACAATGCCATCGGAGGAAGTGTTATATATATGGTAGGAAAACTATCGAAACTTCTACGCGCATCTGTCAACCGGCAGATGTTTTTTATTGCCAGAATGTGTAAGTTCACACTGCTTCGGCATAGCGAGAAATCCATCGATTATGCTGTTATGGCATCAGCAAATGCAACTTAATGTACTATTTTTTCAGGGAGGAACAAATAATGAACGCAAGTGTAGCTATTCAGGTATTACCGACAGTCACAGATGAAGATGAAGTCATTCGTATCGTAGACGAAGTCATTGCTTATATCAAATCTACAGGTCTGAACTATTATGTGGGACCATGCGAGACATCCATCGAAGGCGATTATGACGAACTGATGGAAATCGTAAAAAACTGCCAGCTGGTTGCCGCAAAAGCAGGCTGCCCGGCTATGAACACCTATGTGAAAATTTCTTTTAAACCAGAGGGAGATGTACTGACCATTGACAAAAAAGTTACAAAGCATCACCAGTAAGATTCCGGCAATCGTCGCTTTATGTCTAATCGTACTGGCATGGTATCTGATCTGCATCTCAGGACTGGTTCCGGCTTATATGCTGCCATCCCCGGTTAACGTGGCAAAAGCGCTGATTTCAGACATGCCACTGATCCTGATGCACGCCAGATACACCCTGCAGGAGGCATTTTACGGTCTTTGCATCGGTATCCTGCTGGCCTTTGTCAGTGCCACACTGATGGATCGTTTTCTGACCATCAACCGGGCATTTTATCCGCTGATGGTTATCACACAGACGATCCCGACCATTGCCATTGCGCCGGTTCTTGTGCTTTGGATGGGTTTTGGCATGGCTCCAAAGATTGCGCTGGTTGTCATCACCACCTTTTTCCCGATTGCAGTCGGTCTGCTGGACGGATATAAAAGTGTGGATCAGGATGCCGTTAATCTGATGCGTGCCATGGGCGCCACAAAAATCCAGATTTTCCGGCATTTAAAATTTCCATCTGCTCTGAACCAGTTTTTCTCTGGCTTGAAGATTTCTGCCTCCTACGCTGTGGTTGGCGCAGTTGTAGCAGAATGGCTTGGTGGATTCAACGGACTGGGCGTCTATATGACCCGCGTCAAAAAGGCATATGCGTTTGACAAAATGTTTGCCGTTATTATTTTTATCGTGATCATCAGTTTACTACTGATGCTCGCAGTCAACATTATCAGAAATTTATCCATGCCTTGGATAAGAACAGAAAAAGAGGGAAAAGAAGTATGAAAAACAAATTTTTAAAGAAACTTGCTGCCGCATCTTTGGCAGCTGCTATGGTATTTTCCATGGCTGCATGCGGAAATGCTGACAACAACGCTGCAAATGGAACTGCATCCGACAGCTCTTCTGCTGCCGCTGAAAACACTTCCAAATCAGATAAAGAACTGACAAAGATTACATTCTGTCTGGACTGGACACCAAACACAAACCACACCGGTTTATATGTTGCTCAGCAGCTCGGTTACTATGAGCAGGCCGGTCTGGATGTACAGATTGTTCAGCCGCCAGAGGATGGCGCTGCATTAATGTGTGCTTCCGGCCAGGCTCAGTTTGCCATTGAAGCACAGGATACAATGGCTGCCTCTCTGGATTCCGATAATCCACTTGGTATCACAGCTGTTGCTGCGGTTCTCCAGCACAACACTTCCGGTATCCTTTCCCGTCAGGGCGACGGCATTGACACTCCGAAAGGAATGACTGGCAAAACTTATTCCACATGGGAGTCTCCGATCGAACTTGCAACTTTAAAAACTGTCATCAATGGCGATGGCGGTGATTTTGATAAAGTAAACCTGATTCCAAACGATATCACAGATGAACCGGCTGCTCTGGCTGCTCATCAGACAGATGCCATCTGGGTATTCTACGGATGGGGCGGAATCAATGCAAACGTAGAGAAAACACCTTGTGATTTCTTCTTCTTTAAAGATGTAAACCCGGTATTTGATTACTACACACCGGTTATCATCGCAAACAATGAATTTTTACAGAACAGCCCGGATGTTGCAAAGAAATTCCTTGAGGCAACTCAGAAAGGTTATGAATACGCAATCCAGAATCCGGTAGATGCCGCAAATATGCTGATTGCCGGCGACAATACAGGTTCCTTAAGCGGATCTGAAGAACTCGTTCAGGCTTCCCAGCAGTATATTTCCGAGCAGTACATCGCAGATGCTCAGAAATGGGGATTCATCGACGAAGACCGCTGGAATGCATTCTACAAATGGCTGGCAGATAACGGTCTTACTTCCAAAGATCTGACCGGACAGGGATTCTCAAACGACTACTTGGGCGGTAATTAATATTTACACAGGAAGTTAGTTATAATGGCATTATTAAAAGCAGAACATATTACAAAAATATATGGACAGCGGACAATCATCGAAGATATTAATATCGAACTGAAGAAAGGCGAGCTGGTCTGCCTTCTGGGTGTCAGCGGTTCCGGAAAGACGACCTTGTTTCACATTCTTTCCGGACTGACCACACCGGAGGAGGGACATGTCTATCTGAATGACAAAGAGATCACTTCCACACCGGGGCAGATCAGCTACATGCTTCAGAAAGATCTGCTGCTCCCGCACAAAAAGATTATTGATAACGTGTCACTCCCCCTCGTATTAAAGGGCATGAAAAAGGCAGATGCACGTGAAAAGGCCAATCCGCTGTTTGCAGAATTTGGTCTGGAAGGAACACAGTATCAGTATCCGAGCCAGCTCTCCGGCGGTATGCGCCAGCGAGCCGCACTACTGAGAACCTATCTTTCATCCAACGGTGTCGCGCTGTTGGATGAACCGTTTTCCGCGCTGGATACAATCACGAAATCCAATATTCATAAATGGTATCTGAATATTATGACTCATATTGACCTGTCTACACTGTTTATTACACACGATATTGATGAGGCAATTCTCTTATCCGACCGCATTTATATCCTAAATGGTACACCAGGTGAGATTAAAGATGAGATCGTGATTCGTGAGAAAAAACCTCGACCGGATGATTTTTATCTGACCGAAACATTTTTAGACTATAAACGAGATATCATAAGTCGCCTTTAATTCTTGTTTAGGGTAATTTGGAACAAGCAGAAACGAACTCCAACAAGAACCTGAAAAATTTTCTGTGACCACT
>CAKRKO010000003.1 GCA_934358495.1 uncultured Eubacterium sp.
ATGCCATTGAGCAGGCCCTGCATTCTGATGCGGTTTTAATGGGATCCATTGGCGGAAATACAAGTACTTCCCCATGGTATAAACTTCCACCGGAAAAACGTCCGGAAGCCGGACTACTGAAATTACGTAAGTCTCTGAACTTATTTGCAAACTTAAGACCGGCTTATCTTTATGAGGAATTAAAGGAGGCATGCCCGTTACGTGATGACATCATCGGCACAGGCTTCGATATGATGATCATGCGAGAACTGACCGGAGGACTTTATTTCGGAGCACGTAAAACCAGCGAGGTAGATGGTGTTGTGACAGCGGTAGATACCCTTACATATACCGAGAATGAGATTCGCAGAATCGCCATCAAAGGATTTGACATTGCCATGAAACGCCGCAAAAAAGTAACAAGCGTTGACAAGGCAAACGTACTGGATTCATCCAGACTCTGGAGAAAAATCGTAGAGGAAGTAGCAAAGAATTACCCGGAAGTTACTTATGAACATATGTTAGTAGACAACTGTGCAATGCAGCTGGTAAAAGATCCAAAACAGTTTGATGTTATTCTGACAGAGAATATGTTTGGTGACATTCTTTCCGATGAGGCAAGTATGGTAACCGGTTCTATCGGTATGCTTTCCAGCGCAAGTCTGAATGATACTAAATTCGGTCTGTATGAGCCGAGTGGCGGATCTGCACCGGATATCGCAGGACAGGGCATTGCAAACCCGATCGCTACTATTTTATCTGCAGCAATGATGCTTCGCTATTCCTTTGACCTGGACAAAGAAGCAGATGCGGTGGAAAATGCGGTAAAACAGGTATTAAAAGACGGATATCGTACTATTGATATCATGCCGCAGGAAGAAGATAAGAAATCTGCCGTAGAACAGGTTGGCACAAGCCGTATGGGCGACCTGATCTGCGAGAGAATATAAAAAAGGAGTATGTAAAAAAATGAGAAGTGACAATGTTACAAAAGGGATGCAGCAGGCACCTCACAGATCTTTATTTAATGCACTTGGTTATACCAAGGAGGAATTAGACAGACCGTTAGTAGGTATCGTAAGTTCCTATAATGAGATCGTACCGGGACATATGAACCTGGATAAAATTGTGGAAGCTGTAAAGATGGGCGTTGCAATGGCAGGCGGCACACCAATCGTGTTCCCGGCAATCGCAGTTTGTGATGGTATTGCAATGGGACACACAGGAATGAAATATTCTCTGGTTACCCGTGATCTGATCGCAGATTCCACAGAGTGTATGGCAATGGCACATCAGTTCGATGCACTGGTTATGGTTCCGAACTGTGATAAAAACGTACCGGGACTTCTGATGGCAGCAGCCAGACTGAATATCCCAACTGTATTTGTAAGCGGCGGTCCGATGTTGGCTGGTCATATCCATGGCAAAAAGAGAAGTCTTTCTTCCATGTTTGAGGCAGTTGGTTCCTACGCAGCAGGTACTATGACAGAGGACGAGGTAAGAGAGTACGAAGAAAAAGTATGCCCGACCTGTGGTTCCTGTTCCGGTATGTATACAGCAAACTCCATGAACTGTCTGACAGAGGCTATCGGCATGGGACTTCCTGGAAACGGAACCATCCCTGCAGTATATTCTGAGAGAATCAAACTTGCAAAACATGCAGGTATGGCAGTTATGGAACTGTTAAAGAAAGATATCCGTCCGCGTGATATCATGACAAAAGCAGCATTCATGAACGCTTTAACAATGGATATGGCACTTGGATGTTCCACAAACTCCATGCTTCACCTTCCGGCTATCGCACATGAGGCTGGGGTGGATATTGACCTTGATATCGCAAACGCACTGAGTGAGAAGACACCGAATCTCTGTCACCTTGCACCGGCAGGTCCAACTTACATGGAGGATTTAAACGAGGCAGGCGGTGTGTCCGCAGTTATGTCTGAACTGAACAAAATCGGTTTGCTGGATACAAGCTGCATGACAGTTACAGGAAAGACAATCGCTGAAAATATTCAGGGTGTTGTAAATAAAAATCCGGAAGTTATCCGTCCGGTTGAAAATCCGTATAGCAAGACAGGCGGAATCGCCGTACTGAAAGGTAACCTTGCACCGGATTCCGCAGTTGTAAAACGTTCCGCAGTTGTACCGGAAATGATGGTACATGAAGGACCTGCAAGAGTATTTGACTGCGAGGAAGATGCTATTGCAGCTATCAAAGGCGGCAAGATCGTAGCGGGTGACGTTGTTGTAATCCGTTACGAGGGACCGAAAGGCGGTCCAGGTATGCGTGAGATGCTGAATCCGACATCTGCGATCGCAGGTATGGGACTTGGTTCTTCCGTAGCCCTGATCACAGACGGACGTTTCTCCGGAGCTTCCAGAGGCGCTTCCATCGGACACGTATCACCGGAGGCAGCAGTTGGCGGACCAATCGCATTCGTTGAAGAGGGTGATATCATCAAGATCAACATTCCGGAGAATACTCTGAACGTAGATATCTCTGATGAAGAGATGGCAGCAAGAAAAGCAAAATGGCAGCCACGTGAGCCGAAAATCACAACAGGATATCTGGCTCGTTATGCTTCCATGGTTACATCTGGAAATACAGGTGCTATTCTGAAAACAAATTAATAAGATAAGATGAGATAGAAAAGAGGAACAAAAGCATATGCAGTTGACAGGATCACAGATTGTTATCGAATGTTTAAAAGAGCAGGGCGTGGATACTGTGTTTGGTTATCCGGGCGGAGCAATTTTGAACGTTTACGATGAACTGTATAAACATAGCGATGAAATTCACCATGTGCTTACGTCCCATGAACAGGGAGCTTCCCATGCAGCGGATGGATATGCCCGCTCCACCGGAAAAGTCGGTGTGTGTCTGGCTACTTCCGGACCAGGTGCAACCAATCTGGTAACCGGTATCGCAACTGCTTACATGGATTCTGTTCCAATGGTGGCTATTACCTGTAACGTAGGTGTGCCGCTGCTTGGAAAAGACAGCTTTCAGGAAATTGATATCGCAGGTATCACGACACCGATCACAAAGCATAATTTTATTGTAAAAGATGTCAATAAACTGGCTGATGTGATCCGCCGTGCTTTCCGGATCGCCCAGACCGGGCGTCCGGGACCTGTGCTGGTAGATATCCCAAAAGATGTTACTGCAGCTACAGCAGAATTTGAATTTCAGCAGATTCCGCCGGTTGCACGTAAGATTGACAAAATGACAGAAGCAGATCTGGAGCAGGCAGCAGCTATGATCCGTGAAGCGAAAAAACCGTACATTTTTGTAGGTGGCGGTGCAGTCATTTCCGGAGCCAGCGAAGAACTTGCAAAATTTGCAAATCTGGTAGATGCACCGGTATGTGATTCCCTGATGGGAAAAGGTGCATTTGACGGAACAAATGACCGATACAGCGGAATGCTTGGTATGCATGGTACCAAAGCATCCAATTACGGTGTAAGTGAATGTGACCTGCTGATCGCAGTTGGTGTTCGTTTCAGCGACCGTGTCATCGGTGATGCAAAACGCTTCGCAAGCAATGCAAAGATTCTGCAGTTTGATGTAGATCCAGCTGAGATCAACAAAAATATTCAGACGGATGCCAGCGTGATTGGAGATATCAAGGAAATCCTGAAACGTGTGAATCACCTGTTAGAACAGCAGAGGCACACAGAGTGGATGCATCAGATTCATGAATTTAAAGATAAATATCCGTTAACTTACAAAGAAGAAGGATTGTCCGGACCATTTGTGATGGAAGAGATTTACCGCCAGACAAAGGGCGATGCCATCATCGTTACAGAAGTCGGACAGCACCAGATGTGGGCGGCACAGTATTATAAATTCTCTAATCCACGTACATTACTGACTTCCGGTGGTCTTGGTACCATGGGATATGGTCTTGGCGCAGCAATCGGTGCACAGGTAGCAAATCCGGAGAAACAGGTCATCAACATTGCAGGTGACGGCTGTTTCCGTATGAATATGAACGAGATTGCCACAGCAGTCCGTCAGCGGCTTCCACTGATCCAGATTGTCATCAACAATCAGGTACTTGGTATGGTACATCAGTGGCAGGGCTTATTTTATGAGAAACGTTATTCCAACACGATCTTAAACGATGGTGTGGATTTCGTAAAACTTGCTGAGGCTATGGGAGCCACAGGCATGCGTGCTAAGACACAGGAAGAATTTGCCGAAGAACTGGCAAAAGCACTGGAAATGAAGACACCGGTACTTATCGATTGTATCATTGACAGTGATGATAATGTTTGGCCGATGGTAGCACCTGGCGCACCGATCAGCGAGGCATTTGATGAATCTGATCTGAAGAACAGATAAATGACGCATCCGGGTGGCACTGTACAGGGAGAGAAATCTCTTTGCCGCCTGGAAGGTGTTCATAATAAAAAAATCCTGCGATGGCAGGAAAAATCCAGGAGGTTTCAAAATGAGCAGAGTTTACAATTTCTCAGCTGGACCGGCAGTATTACCGGTAGAAGTGCTGAAAGAGGCGCAGGAGGAGATGCTTGATTACCGTGGATGCGGTATGTCCGTTATGGAGATGAGCCATCGTTCTTCCATGTTTCAGGAGATCATTGATGAGGCTGAAGCAGATTTAAGGGATTTATTACATATCCCGGACAATTACAAAGTATTATTTTTACAGGGTGGTGGGGCATTACAGTTCTCCGCTGTTCCGATGAACCTGATGAAAAACGGTGTGGCTGATTACATCGTAACAGGTCAGTGGGCAAAGAAAGCATATGAGGAAGGAAAGAAATACGGAAAAGCAGTAAAGATTGCTTCTTCTGAGGATGAGACATTTACTTATATTCCGGATTGTTCTGATCTTCCAATCGATGATGATGCAGACTATGTATACATTTGCCAGAACAACACTATTTACGGAACTGTATATCATGAACTGCCAAACACCAAAGGAAAAACTTTGGTAGCAGACGTATCTTCCTGCTTCCTGTCAGAGCCGATGGACGTAGAGAAATACGGCGTGATCTGGGGCGGCGTTCAGAAAAATATCGGACCTGCCGGCGTACAGATCGTGATCATCCGTGAGGATCTGATCCGCGATGATCTGCCGGATTATGTACCGACTCTGATGAAATACAAAACACAGGCTGACAAAGGTTCCATGTACAATACACCGCCATGTTACGGCATCTATATCTGCGGTAAAGTATTCAAATGGATCAAGAGCCTTGGCGGTCTGGAAGCGATGAAAAAACGCAACGAGGAGAAAGCAGCAATTCTGTATGATTTCCTTGACAACAGCAAACTGTTCAAAGGTACTGTCCGTAAAGAAGACCGTTCACTGATGAACGTTCCGTTTGTAACAGGTGACAAAGATCTGGATGCAAAATTTGTTGCAGAAGCAAAAGCAGCAGGTCTGGAGAACTTAAAAGGACACAGAACAGTTGGTGGTATGCGTGCTTCCATCTACAATGCAATGCCAAAAGAGGGTGTTATCGCATTGGTTGAGTTTATGAAGAAATTCGAGGCTGAGAACACAAAGTAAATTTGGGATATAGCCTCCGGCAGGATTGCAGAGATGCACAGGAGAATATGTCATGCGTTGCATGACGTACATCTCGCAGCAAGAATGCCGAGGGCATTCTTGAATTGAGATTTATTTTTAGAAAAATTGAGTTGAAAAAGTTGAAGAAAAGAGGAAACAAAAATGGTTCAGTTTCATTGTTTAAATCCAATCGCAGCATGCGGTCTGGAATTATTCCCGGATACTTATGAAAAAACAGATGATTTTAATGCGGCAGAGGTTGCTTTAGTGCGTAGTGCAGCGATGCATGATATGGACCTTCCAAAATCACTGCTGGCCGTAGCCCGCGCTGGTGCAGGTGTCAACAATATTCCGTTAGATAAATGCGCAGATCAGGGAATCGTCGTGTTCAATACACCAGGCGCAAATGCAAACGGTGTCAAGGAACTGGTAATTGCAGGGATGCTTCTTGCAAGCCGTGATATTACAGGTGGTATCGACTGGGTAAAAGAGAACAAAGAAGATGCAGGAATTGCAAAAGCTGCCGAAAAAGCAAAAAAAGCATTTGCAGGAACTGAGATCAAAGGGAAAAAACTTGGTGTCATCGGACTTGGAGCCATCGGTGTGCAGGTTGCCAATGCGGCGGTAGCACTGGGCATGGATGTGCTTGGCTATGATCCGTATCTGTCTGTCAATGCAGCATGGAATGTTTCTACAAAAGTAAAACATGTGCTGGCAGTAGAAGATATTTACAAAGAGTGTGATTTCATCACAATCCATGTACCGCTTCTGGATTCCACAAAAGGAATGATCAGTAAAGAAGCCATCGCAATGATGAAAGAGAACGTTATCGTTCTGAATTTTGCCCGCGATACGTTGGTAGATGAAGCAGCTATGGTTGAAGCATTAAAAGCAGGAAAAGTACGCAAATATGTTGTTGATTTTCCGAATCCGACCACAGCAGGCGTGGAGAACTGCATTGTGATCCCGCACCTTGGCGCATCTACCGCAGAATCAGAGGATAACTGCGCAGTAATGGCTGTACAGGAAGTGATTGATTATATCGAGAACGGAAATATTACACATTCTGTAAATTATCCGGATTGTAACATGGGTGTGTGCACAGGTGTTGCAAGAATTGCAATCTTGCACAAAAACATCAAGAACATGATCGGTCAGTATTCATCTGTATTAGGTGAAGCAGGTGTCAATATTGCCGATATGACAAACAAGAGCCGCAATGACTATGCTTATTCACTTCTGGACCTGGATGCTCCGGCAACCGCAGAGGTTGTTGAAAAACTGGCTGCAATTGACGGTGTATTAAAAGTAAGAGTGATCAAATAAAAGATCATTGAGTCGGCGTGGAAACAGAGAGTACAGCTTTGTTTCCACGCTTTTTTTACAAAAAAGGAGAAAATAAAATGGCAGAGATCAGACCATTTGCATGTGTGCGCCCATGCAGGGAGAAAGCAGCGAAAATTGCTGCATTACCATATGATGTATACAATCGAAAAGAAGCAAAAGAGGAAGTGCTGCGGGAACCGGAATCTTTTCTGAAAATTGACCGTGCCGAGACACAGTTGGACGATTCCGTAGATACTTATGCACCGGAGGTTTATCAGAAAGCCCATGATACCCTGTGGGATATGATGGAAAAGGGGGATTTTATCCGGGACAAAGAGGCTTGTTATTATATTTACGAGCTGACCATGAATGGACGGACACAGACCGGTATCACCGCATGCGCGTCTATCGATGATTATGAGAATAATGTGATCAAAAAGCATGAAAATACCCGTGCGGAAAAGGAACAAGACCGTATTCGCCACGTAGATATCTGTGATGCACAGACAGGACCAATCTTTCTGGCGTACCGCGACAATGCAGAAATTACAGCTATCGTAAATAAGGTAAAGGAGCAGGAAGCGGAATATGATTTTACTTCTCCGGACGGCATTCGCCACAGAGTGTGGGTGATCGGGAATGAAGAAGATATTTCAGCTATCCATGAAGCTTTTGCAGGCATTGATCAGATTTATATCGCGGATGGACATCATCGTGCAGCTTCTGCCGTAAAAGTAGGGGAAAAACGCAGAAGTGAGCATCCGGGTTATACTGGGGAAGAAGAGTTCAATTTCTTCCTGTCAGTACTGTTTCCGGAGAGCGAATTAAAAATTCTGGATTACAACCGTGTGGTAAAAGACTTAAATGGCATGACAGAGGATGCATTTTTACAGAAAATGCAGGAACTTTTTGAGGTAAGCGAATTAACTGTTGAGGACAAACATTCGCAGGAAAAAGGCACGTTTTCCATGTATCTGAAGGAACAGTGGTATACCTGCAAAGTTCGACCGGAGGATCGAAATAATGATCCGGTGAAGGGACTGGATGTTTCTTTGTTACAGGATCTGATGCTGACACCGGTACTTGGCATTGCAGATCCAAAGACAGATCCACGGATTGATTTTGTTGGTGGTATCCGCGGAACAGAAGAACTGGAAAAACGCTGCCATGAGGATGCAAAAGCAGCATTTGCTATGTATCCGACATCTATTGGAGAACTGTTTGCGGTAGCGGATGCAGGACTTTTGATGCCACCAAAATCTACATGGTTTGAACCAAAATTGAGAAGTGGATTGTTTATTCATTTACTGAGTGAATAAATTTATATAAAATGTAGCAATTGAAAGAATATGGTGTGCATTCTTGAAGGAAACTTAAATTCAGAGTCATGCGTAGTAACGTTCTGACTCTGAATTTGGGTTATGAAACAGAAAATGTATAAAGAAGAAATGGAGCAAATGTATGCTTAGATTTATATTATCGCAGAATCTGGCGGATGAAGTGACGGATGTGGTATCCGATAATGTAAACTTCTGGTCCTGGGACACGATCATGAAGTATCTGCAGGATTCTTTTCCAACCGTGTTGGATTTTCTTGTGAAACTGATCATTGCAATTATCGTTTTGCTGGTTGGACGGAAAGTAATCAAACTGGTGCGCAAATTTATCCGTAAATTTCTGAATAAAACCAACTGGGATGAAGGTGTTAAACAGTTTTTTGACAATATATGCAACGTGGGTATGCATTTTATATTAATCATGGTGGTACTTGGCAAGTTCGGAATCACCGCAAGCTCTGTTATTGCAGTTATTGGTTCTGTTGGTCTATCTGTCGGTCTGGCCTTACAGGGAACATTGTCGAACTTTGCTGGTGGAGTTTTGATCCTTGTTTTAAAACCGTTTAAAGTGGGAGATTACATTCGGGAGGATACTCATGGAAATGAGGGGACTGTTTCTGAAATTCAACTTTGTTACACGAAACTTTTGACGGTAGATAATAAGACGGTTGTCCTTCCAAACGGCAGCTTATCCAATTCCAGTCTGACAAACCTGACACAGCAGGATAAACGACGGATCGACATTACGGTTGGCATTTCCTATGATGCAGATATCCGTCTGGCCAAAAAGGTGATTTCTGAGGTGCTTGAGAAAGAGAAAAACTGTATGACCAGTGAGGATCCATATCATGTATTTGTGGACAGCCTTGGAGACAGTGCTGTGGTTATCGGTATCCGTGTCTGGGTAAAGACCGAAGATTACTGGGAGACCAGATGGCGGATTACGGAAAATGTGAAATATGCCCTGGATGAACATCAGATTGAAATTCCGTTTCCACAGGTTTCGGTGTCAATGAAATCATAAAAGAAGAGTTTTCAATAGTCAGGCAGATATTCAAAATCCGCTCACGCTACTTGCTCATAACCTTGAACACAAAATTGTAAAATGGAAGTAAATTTTTGTAGAAAATGCGTGCAGAATGTGGTATTGTTATTGACAGTGTGTTTATTAAGGGCGTATATCTGAAAGGAAAAGTGAGAGATGAATAAACAAAAGAAAAAACTGCCATTGGCAATGCAGATCTTTATCGCATTGATTCTGGCAATTGGAGTAGGTCTGCTGATGCAGAGTCAGGCAGCCTTTGCAGAAAATTATATCAAACCATTTGGTACAATTTTCCTGAATCTGTTGAAATTTATTGTTGTTCCGATTGTATTATTTTCCATTATGTGTGGAATCATTTCCATGAGGGATATCAAAAAAGTAGGTGCCATCGGTCTGAAAACGGTAGTGTATTACATTTGTACCACTGCGTTTGCAATCACGATTGGTCTGTTGGGCGGAAATATTTTTCAACGTTTTTTCCCGGTGATCGCAACCACAGACCTGGCTTATGAGATGCCGGAAAAAACATCGGCTATGGATACGGTTGTAAATATATTTCCATCGAACTTTATAAGTCCGATGGTGGAATCTAACATGTTGCAGGTGATTGTCATTGCTCTGTTACTTGGATTTTCCATTATCAAACTCGGAGAGAAAAATATTGGAATCGTCAAAGCATGCAACAGTATCAATGAGATTTTTATGAAATGTATGGAGATGATCTTGAAATTGTCTCCAATCGGTGTATTCTGTCTGCTTTGTCCGGTAGTAGCAAGTAATGGTGCGGCAATCATCGGATCACTGGCTATGGTATTGCTTGCAGCGTACATCTGCTATATTATTCATGCGGTTGTTGTATATTCCATTGCGGTAAAAACAATGGGCGGCGTAAGTCCGGCAACTTTTTTCAAAGAAATGCTTCCGGCAATCATGTTTGCATTTTCCAGTGCATCTTCCGTAGGAACATTGCCGATCAATATGGAGTGTGTGGAGAAACTTGGCGCGAGAAAAGAAGTATCTTCTTTTGTACTTCCGCTGGGCGCAACCATCAATATGGATGGAACTGCGATTTATCAGGGCGTTTGTGCAATCTTTATTGCTTCCTGTTACGGAATCCATCTGACATTGCCACAGATGATGACCATTATTTTAACTGCAACACTGGCTTCCATCGGTACTGCAGGTGTTCCGGGATCAGGTATGGTTATGTTGGCTATGGTGTTGACTTCCGTAGGACTTCCGGTGGACGGTATTGCGTTGGTAGCCGGTGTGGATCGTATTTTTGATATGGGACGTACCACTGTCAATATTACCGGAGATGCAAGCTGCTGCATCATTGTATCTAATCTGGAACGTAAGAAGGAGCAGCGCAGAGTAAAAAAAACGCAGGCATAGGATGAAACAGATGACAGATCTTTCGTATTTTCTTGACAAAAATATTGAAGTGTGATACGTTTAAGTTGTCAATTTTGCACAGATTGTGCGCATGTTTTAGGAGGAAGTATTTTATGCAACAGGGAACTGTAAAATGGTTTAATGCAAAAAAGGGTTATGGATTTATTTCAGATGCAGAAGGAAATGATATTTTCGTTCATTTCTCCGCGCTGAACATGGATGGATTCAAAGAACTGAAAGATGGGGAGGCTGTTGAATTCGAAGTGATCGAAGGCGATAAAGGACCACAGGCTGCAAACGTTACACGTCTGGGTTAATTTATTTGTATAAATTAGAATGACCCCAAGGGGCTGTCCGGTTGGACAGCCTCTTTACTTTTGAAAGAAATTGTGTAAGAATAAAACATACTGGAAAAAATACTAAAAGTATAGATTTGTAGAGATGCACAGAAGAATATGTCATGCATTGCATGACGTGCATTTCGCAGCAAGAATGCCGAGGGCATTATTGAATTTATATAAAAAAGAGAGTCTGCCAAGGGGCAGAAGAAATTGGAGGAAACGATATTTGAAACCAGAATTGAGTCAGTTAAACGCGTATGAGATCAGAGAGGAGAGAAAACTGGATGATATTCACTCAGACGGCATACTGCTTGTACACAAAAAAAGTGGCGCACGTATCTGTGTGATGTCAAACGAGGATGCCAATAAAGTATTTTACATCGCATTCCGCACGCCGCCAAAGGACAGCACCGGTGTGCCGCATATTATTGAGCATACGGTATTATGCGGAAGTAAGAAATTTCCGGTAAAAGATCCGTTTATTGAGCTGGTAAAAGGCTCTCTGAATACATTCTTAAATGCAATGACTTATCCGGATAAGACAATTTACCCGGTGGCTAGCTGCAACGACAAAGATTTCCAGAATCTGATGGATGTCTATCTGGACAGCGTTTTTTCACCGAATATTTACAAAGAGCAGAATATTTTCCGTCAGGAAGGCTGGCATTATGAACTGAAGAATCCGGAAGATGAACTGACCTTAAACGGTGTTGTATATAATGAGATGAAAGGTGCTTTTTCTTCAGCAGATGGCGTGCTGGATCGTGAGATTTTACGTTCCTTATTCCCGGATACTCCATACAGCAATGAGTCCGGCGGAGATCCGCAGGTGATCCCGGAGCTGACGTATGAGGACTATCTGGATTTCCACCGCAAATATTATCATCCGTCCAATTCGTGGATCTACCTGTATGGTGATATGGATGTGGTAGAAAAATTAAACTGGCTGGATGAAGAGTACTTAAGCCACTATGACAGAATTGATGTGGATTCCACGATTCCGGAGCAGGCACCGTTTGTAGCACCGGTGGAGCATGAAATCCCATATTCTATCTCCAGTACAGACAGCACGGAAAACAATACGTATCTGTCCTGTAACTGGGCGGTTGGAAACAACTTAAACAGAGAGCAGTACATTGCTTTTGATATCCTGGATTACGCACTGCTCAGCACACAGGGAGCACCGATCAAACAGGCGTTACTGGATGCTGGCATCGGTACCGATATTTATGGTGGATATGACAGCGGTACTTACCAACCGATCTTCTCCATCGTGGCAAAACATGCAAATGCTTCGGATCAGGAGCGTTTTGTACAGATCATCCGTGAAGTGCTGCAGGAGCAGGTGAAGAATGGGATTAATAAAAAGACATTGCTGGCAGCTATTAACGGTTCTGAGTTTAAATTTCGTGAAGCAGATTTTGGACGTTTCCCGAAAGGACTGATATTTGGTCTGCAACTCATGGACAGTTGGCTGTACGATGAGAATGCACCATTCCTCCATATTGAAGAACTGGGTGTTTACGCTTTCCTCAGAAAACAGTTAGATACCGATTATTTCGAGCAGTTGATTCAGAAATATTTACTGGACAATACACATTGTTCACTTGTACGTGTCGTTCCGGAGATTGGTCTGACCGGAAAGAGGGAGCAGGCATTAAAAGAAAAATTACAGGCATATAAAGCATCCTTAAGCGAAGCAGAAATTGAAAAACTGGTGGAGGAGACAAAAGAACTGGAAAAATATGAGGAAGAGCCGTCTTCTAAGGAAAATCTGGAGACGATTCCGCTGCTTTCACGTGAAGATATGAAACAGACCAGTGAACCGTATAAAAATGCAGAGGAATCCATCGCAGGTGTTCCGTATCTGTGGCATGATTATCAGACCAACGGTATCGTTTATCTGGATTTGTTGTTTGACGCGCATCATATTTCCGAGGATTTGATTCCGTATATGGGAATACTGAAAGTGCTGATGGGCAAACTGAACACTGCAGATTATTCCTATACTAATTTTACCGATGAAGTGAACCTGTACACTGGCGGCATTTCCAATGAAGTGAATGTTTCCGGAGATGTACAGTATACAAATAATTATCAAGTAAAATACGAAGTACGTCTGAAAGTGCTGGAAGGAAACCTTGCCCGTGGTGTGGAACTGATCAAGAGTATGATGATTACCACTCAGTTTACAGATGAGAAGCGTATTTATGAGATCTTGGCTCAGGTAAAATCCAGACTGCGCAATGAACTCAGTGACAGCGGAAATGTGATTTCTGCTACCAGAGCATTGTCCTATTATTCCAAACGTGCAAAATATGCAGATAGCGTGCAGGGGATTGGATTTTATGAGTTGTTAGATCATATTGTGACCAATTATGAGTCTGAAAAACAGAATCTGGTAGAAAAATTACAGGAAGTCTGCGGATTGATCTTCCAGCCACAGAACCTTTTGGTAAGTGTGACCAGTGATGAAGCAGGTTACACTACATTGAAAGCACTGTCTGGACAGATCGTAGAAGGTATGTATGAAGATACTGCAAATAAAATGGCAGAAATTTCACTTCCGCAGCAGAAAAACGAAGGATTTCTGGATGCTTCCCAGATTCAGTATGTTTCCCTGGCAGGAAATTACGCGCAGGATGGTTATGCATATCATGGAGCAATGCGTGTATTTAAAGTAATCATGAACTATGAATATCTGTGGCAAAACATCCGCGTGAAAGGTGGTGCTTACGGATGTGGTACAAACGTAGGCAGAAACGGCGATGTATGTTTCCTGTCTTATCGTGATCCGAACCTTGGACGTACGCTGGATGTATACCGTGGTGTGACAGAGTACCTGAAAAATTTTGATGCAGATGAGCGTGCCATGACACGTTTTGTCATCGGAGCCTTCAGCGAGTTGGATGCACCTCTGACACCGTTAAGCCAGGGCAGAAGATCCCTGCTTTCCTATCTGACAGGTGTAACCTATGAAATGCTTCAGGAGGAGCGTGAACAGGCACTGCATACCGTCCCACAGGATATCCGAAACCTTGCAGATACCATGCAGGCGGTACTGGATCACAGCTATATCTGTGCCATCGGAAACGAAGGAAAATTAAAAGAAGAGTCAGATTTGTTTGATATATTAGAAACATTATAAAAATAGCTATCTGCAGATTCCACCATTAGCAATCCGTGTGGATAAAACGGGTGGAATCTAAGGCGATAAAATACAAGGAGATAACGCATGAACGCAAATTTTAAATCCGGATTTGTTACGCTGATCGGAAGACCGAACGTAGGAAAATCCACACTGATGAATCAGTTAATTGGTCAGAAGATCGCTATCACATCCAAGAAACCGCAGACCACAAGAAACCGGATTCAGACCGTGTATACCGATGCTGACCGTGGACAGATCGTATTTTTGGATACACCGGGTATCCACAAGGCAAAAAATAAACTTGGCGAGTACATGGTGACCGTGGCAGAACGTACCCTGCAGGATGTAGATGTCATTGTCTGGCTGGTGGAGCCAAGTACCTTTATCGGTGCCGGTGAGCAGCACATTGCCGAGCAGCTTCGCAAATCCAATCTGCCGGTGATCCTTGTCATCAACAAGACAGATACAGTAAAAAAAGAAGAAGTATTGCTGTTTATTGATGCATACCGCAAACTTCTGGATTTCGCAGAGATCATTCCGGCTTCTGCATTACATGGAGACAATACAGACACGATTATTGATATGATCTTCAAATATCTGCCATACGGACCAATGTTTTACGATGAAGATACCGTGACAGATCAGCCTGAGCGTCAGATCGTAGCAGAGATTATCCGCGAGAAATCCCTGCATGCATTGGATGAGGAAATTCCACATGGTATTGCTGTAACAATCGAGTCCATGAAGCAGCGAAAGAACGGAATTACCGATATCGAGGCAACCATCATCTGTGAGCGTGACTCTCATAAGGGAATCATCATCGGAAAAGGGGGCGCTATGCTGAAAAAAATCGGCAGCAATGCCCGTTTTGAAATTGAAAAATTACTGGAGTGCAAAGTCAATCTGCGTCTTTGGGTAAAAGTGCGCAAAGGATGGCGCGACAGCGATGTCCAGATGAAAAATTTTGGATATAATATCAACGAATAATCAGCCAGGGAAGAAGTGGAAACGTTTATGGGGCAGACTTGCATTCTGACAGGAATGATCCTGAATACGATGCCGGTGGGAGAATACGATAAAAGAATTACAATTTTAACCCGTGAACGCGGGAAGATTACGGCCTTTGCCCGGGGAGCCAGACGACCGAAAAACTCCCTGCAGGCGGCGACCAACCTGTTCTGCTTCGGAACTTTTGAGGCGTATGAGGGGCGTAATTCTTATACGGTGGTGAAAGCGGATATCAGCAACTATTTCCGGGAACTTGCTATGGATCTGGATAAGACATATTATGGATGTTATTTTCTGGAGCTTGCTGATTATTTCTGTCAGGAAAATAACGACTGTTTCAATCAGCTGAAACTGGTTTATCAGACGCTGCGGGCACTCAGCGTGCCGTCTCTGTCTCCGAAGCTTGTACGGGTGATCTATGAATTGAAAACACTGGTTTATTTTGGTGTGTATCCGAATGTGTTCGCCTGCACCGCCTGTGGCAGCAGAGAGCAGCTCTGGTGTTTTGATGAAAAAAGCAATGGCGTGATGTGCAGGGAATGCCAGCCGGGACCGGTGAAATATCCGCTGGATGAGGCCGCGTTATATACCATGCAGTACATAGTGACAGCGCCGGTGGAAAAACTGTATACATTTACGGTGACAGAGGAAGTGTTCGGGCAGGTTGCGAAGCTGATTAAGTATTATATGAGGCAGTATGTGGAAAAAGAATTAAAGACCCTTGCTTTTTTGCCTTAGGAATACTTGCAATCAGAGGCATAAACCGTTATAATTTAGAAATTGATGCAGGCAGTACCACATTGGTATGAAATTTGCGGTGTGCTGGCTGCGGAAATTACAGAATTTCATAAAAAACGTGATGTTCTGGATTTGGAGGATAAGATATGAAGAAAAGAATGGCGGCGCTTGGATGTTGTATCGGAATGAGTATGCTGCTTGGTGCATGCGGTGCAAAGCTGGATGTACAGGAGAATACCATTGCATTGCAGAGAAACGGTAAAATTCTGGAAGCGGCTGTAGAGTCCTTTGACCAGTCTTATTATGATCAGGAGGAACTGAATACTTATGTACAGAATGCTGTGGATGAATATACCGCAGAACACGGAAAAAAGTCAGTTTCTGTGACAGACTCAAAAGTGGAAGAGAAAAAAGCATATCTTACCCTGCAGTATGAAAATGCAGAGACGTTCAGTGATTTTTCGGGCATTGAGTGTTTTTCCGGAAGTATTGTGGAAGCACAGTCAGCGGGTTATGATTTTGATCTGGATTTTTATCCGGTGACAGATGGCAAGGCGGATACGAAAACTGTAAAAGGTTCCACACTGCTGGATGATGACGATCTGAAAGTGCTGATTGTAAAAGAAAATTCAGATCTGATCGTTCCGGGGAAAATTGCGTATGTTTCCACGGAAGGCACGGAAGTAAATTCAGAGAAACAGGTGAACGTCACACAGAAAGAGCAGGATACAGACGAAGCGGTACTTGTGTATGTACTATATAAGTAACTTGCTTTACCGAAGTAACCTGTAGCATGAATCAGATGAATTAGGATATAGAAAACGAAATTTTCGTTTCGTTCCTAAAAATAAATGGAAGAAAGAGGACATATCATGGAAAAAACAATGGAAAAAATTGTAGCACTGGCAAAATCCAGAGGATTTGTATATCCGGGATCTGAGATTTACGGTGGACTTGCAAATACATGGGATTACGGAAATCTTGGTGTTGAGTTAAAGAACAACGTAAAAAAAGCATGGTGGCAGAAATTTATTCAGGAGAGCCCATATAACGTAGGTGTTGACTGTGCCATCCTGATGAACCCGCAGACATGGGTTGCATCCGGACATCTTGGTGGTTTCTCTGATCCACTGATGGATTGTAAAGAATGTCATGAGCGTTTCCGTGCAGATAAGATCATTGAGGATTTTGCGGCAGATAACAATATCGAGTTGAAAGGTTCCGTAGACGGATGGACACAGGAAGAGATGAAAGACTTCATCACTGACAATAACGTACCGTGCCCGACTTGCGGCAAACATAATTTTACTGATATCCGTCAGTTCAACCTGATGTTCAAAACATTCCAGGGTGTAACAGAGGATGCAAAAAATACCGTATATCTTCGTCCGGAGACAGCACAGGGTATTTTTGTAAACTTCAAAAACGTACAGCGTACATCCAGAAAGAAAATTCCGTTTGGTATTGGTCAGATTGGTAAATCTTTCCGTAACGAGATCACACCGGGTAACTTCACTTTCCGTACCAGAGAGTTTGAACAGATGGAGCTTGAGTTCTTCTGTGAGCCGGATACAGACCTTGAGTGGTTTGAGTACTGGAGAAACTTCTGTATTAACTGGCTGAAATCTCTTGGCATGAAAGAAGAAGAAATGCGTGTCCGTGACCATGATCAGGAAGAATTGTCCTTCTACAGCAAAGCAACCAGTGATATCGAGTTCTTATTCCCGTTTGGATGGGGTGAGCTTTGGGGTATCGCAGATCGTACCGATTACGACCTGACACAGCATCAGAATACATCCGGACAGGATCTGACCTACTTTGATGATCAGAAAAATACAAAATACATCCCATACGTTATCGAGCCATCCCTTGGTGCAGACCGTGTGGTACTTGCATTCCTTTGTGGTGCATATGATGAGGAGAACATTGGAACAGAGGAGAAACCGGACGTAAGAACCGTTCTTCATTTCCATCCGGCACTGGCTCCGGTTAAAATCGGTGTCCTTCCGTTATCAAAGAAATTAAATGAGGGCGCAGAGAAAGTATTTGAGCAGCTTTGCAAAAAATACAACTGTGAGTTTGATGACAGAGGAAATATCGGCAAACGTTACCGTCGTCAGGATGAGATCGGAACTCCGTTCTGCGTTACTTACGATTTTGATTCTGAGGAAGATCATGCAGTTACTGTTCGTGACCGTGATACAATGGAGCAGGTTCGTATCCCGATCGATGAACTGGATGCTTACTTTGCGGATAAATTTACATTCTAAGAACTGGATGTTTTCAGGGATAAAAGAATAGCGAAATAATGTAAGATACCTTATAATCGTTTATGAGGTATCTTACTTTTTTGACTTGATAGGAAATTACGATGAATTTCCTATCAAACAAAAGCACTTCGTGCAAATGATGCGCACTCGCACGAGAAGAGATTCTTGCTTTGCAAGCGTGCTCGGCGCGGGCAAGAAAGATGTGCTATTGACAATTTTAAACGCGTAAGTGTGTGATAGCACACTTTCTTGCTTGCATATAGAAAAACGCAGGGAAGAAGGATAGAAAAGTGATTCGTTTGGCACAGGAAAAAGATTTGGAAAAAATACAGGGAATCTATGCATATGCCCGTAAATTTATGGCAGAACATGGAAACCCAACCCAGTGGGGACAGACACGTCCAACGGAAGAGACGTTACGAAAAGATATTGAGAAAGAACAACTGTATGTAATAGAGGAGCAGAATCAGCTTCAGGGGGTATTTGCCCTGATCATTGGAGCAGATCCAACTTATCAGAACATCGAGCAGGGCAGCTGGATGGATGACAGTACCTATGGAACGATTCATCGGATCGCATCAGCACCGGAAGCACATGGCGTCATGGCACAGGTACTTGATTTCGCATGGGAAAAAAAGAAACATTTACGAATAGATACACATGAGAATAACAAGATAATGCAGCATCTGATTCTGAAAAATGGATTTGAAAAATGCGGCATTATCTATGTAGACGATGGAAGCCCAAGAATTGCGTTTGAAAAAATAGCGGATAAAAAAGTAGCAGAACAAAAAAGTTCCACAGCAAAGAAAACTCTGGATGAAACAAATAGAACAGTATCAGAAGCGAATACAAAGACTCAGATCCGCATTGCGACACCTTATGACGCAAAGGAGATTCTGGATATTTATGCGCCGTACATTTTGGATACCGCGATTACTTTTGAATACGAAGTCCCAGCGCTGGAGGAGTTTCGTGAACGAATCGAACATACTCTGGTGAAATATCCGTATCTGGTGGCTGAGAAAAACGGTCAGATCGTTGGTTATGCCTATGCCGGCCCACTGCATGAACGGGTGGCCTATGACTGGGCGGTAGAGACATCCATCTATGTCAAAATGGATGAAAAGGGACATGGAATCGGAAAAAAACTGTATGCTGCGCTGGAAGAAGCGTTGCGCAGACAGCATATTGTATGTGTAAATGCCTGTATTGCTTATCCTGATCAGGAAAATGATGCTTATCTGACGAAAGACAGCGTTGAGTTTCATACACATTTGGGGTATAACATGGTCGGAGAATTTCATCAGTGTGCTTACAAGTTTGATCGTTGGTACAATATGGTATGGATGGAAAAAAGCCTGTGTGAACGTCCGGAAAAACCTGAACCGATGATCTGGTTTTCATACTTGCGGAAATGAAAAGTGTAGAGTGCAGTGATTCTGAGAAGAATAATTGCTGTTACAGTTCACTCATCACATGGATTCAGGTAATGATCATGCTTGCATGAGGAATTACCTGGATACATAGTGATGAAGGGAGCGCCTTTTTATGAGCAAAAACAGTAGCAACGCTACGGAGAAGCCCGAAAGGGCGTTTTGCGAATGGCGCGTGTGAACTGTAACTAATTGCAGATGTTACTCAACACCTGATATAAAATGTTGGCTTGCTGTCTGATGTTGAATATGATATACTAAAACAGTATGAAACCGTTTGGAAAAACAAGGTTTCAGAAAGAAAAATAAGATAGAAAAACAAGCATTTTTGCCAGGTTTTTTATGAACGATAAATATGCCTGTGCTTGCGAAGAAATAAAAGGAAGTTTAAGATGAAGTTAATTTCATGGAATGTAAATGGTTTGCGCGCCTGTGTACAGAAAGGGTTTCTTGATTTCTTTCATGAGGTAGACGCAGATATTTTTTGTGTGCAGGAGACAAAGCTCCAGGAAGGGCAGATTCAGCTTGATCTGGAGGGTTATGAGCAGTATTGGAATTATGCGGAGAAAAAAGGATATTCCGGAACGGCAGTATTTACGAAAAAAACACCGTTGTCCGTCCGTTATGGAATTGGGGTTGAGGAGCATGACCATGAAGGCCGTGTGATTACGCTGGAGTATGAGAAATTTTTCTTTGTGACCGTATATACACCGAATTCTCAGAGTGAATTGGCGCGTTTGGATTATCGTATGAAATGGGAGGATGATTTCCTCACCTATATCAAGTCCCTGGAGGAGACGAAACCGGTGATTTATGCCGGAGATCTGAATGTAGCGCATCAGGAGATCGATCTGAAAAATCCAAAGACAAACCGTAAAAATGCCGGATTTACGGATGAAGAGCGTGAGAAGTTTTCAACAGTTCTTAACAATGGACTGATTGATACGTTTCGTTATTTTTATCCGGAGCAGACTGGAATTTATTCCTGGTGGTCATACCGGTTTAAAGCCCGGGAGAAGAATGCCGGATGGAGAATTGATTATTTTGTGACGTCAGGGGCGTTGAGAGAAGTACTGCAGGACGCGAAGATTCATACAGAAGTGCTTGGATCGGATCACTGCCCGGTAGAACTGGATATTAATATGGAATGGTAGGGATGGCAGATGCAAAAAGAACGACAGACAGAGCGAAGAAAGATGGAAGATGAGAAGAAACGTGCCGCGAGAAAAGAGGTGTTCAGCTGGATACGGATGTTTGCAATTGTGATCATTGTTGTGTTTGTACTGACACAGTTTATTATCATTAATGCGAAAGTTCCTTCCGGTTCCATGGAAAATACAATTATGACACATGACCGGCTGATCGGATTCCGGTTTGCTTACTGGTTTGACGAACCGCAGCGTGGTGATATCATCCTGTTTGACTATCCGGTGGATGAAAAAAAAATATACATCAAACGTGTGATCGGACTTCCGGGTGAGACAGTAGAAATCCGTGACGGACATGTTTACATTGACGGATCTGATGAACCGCTGCAGGAAGATTATCTGAAAGAGGAGTGGACCTGGGAAAATGACGGTTATACCTTTACGGTTCCGGAGGGCTGCTACTTTGTATTGGGTGATAACCGAAATGATTCAGTGGATGGTCGTCTCTGGGCTGGAGAGGCTCTTAAGGCCGGTGTCGCATTGACCCCGGAGGAGGCTGAAAAGTACAGTTATGTCAGAAAAGATGAAATCAATGGAAAAGCAATTTTTAAATATTATTCAAAATTTGCAATTCTGAAATAGAAATTGACAGCATATGTTGCGGAAAGGAATGAAAAAATGACAGAATCAATGAAAGACTTTGAAAAAGAATTGGAAGAATCTTATAAAGTAATGGGTGATGGAGAGAAAGATACCGATACTTTGCTTGCATGGGAGAAAATCAAAGAATTATATGAAAATCAGGAGACATTGACTGTTACTGTTTCCGGTATTGTAAACAAAGGTGTGATTGCATTGGTTGAGGGAATCCGTGGATTTATCCCGGCTTCCAGACTGAGTTTAAGCCATGTGGATGATCTGAATCCATGGCTTGGCAGAGAACTGCAGGTTCGCATCATCACTGCAGATGCAGAAAATGACAAACTTGTATTATCTGCAAGAGAAATTTTGAAAGAGGCCCGTGATGCGGAGAAAAAATTAAAAGTAGCAGAGATCAAAGAAGGCGATGTTTTAACTGGAAAAGTTGAGACAATCAAAGATTACGGCGCATTTGTTGATCTTGGCGATGGTGTATCCGGACTGGTACACATTTCCCAGATTTCCCTGGACCGTATCAAACATCCTTCCGTAGTTCTGAAAGAAGGACAGGAAGTTCAGGTCAAAGTCATCGGAAATAAAGATGGCAAGATCAGCCTGAGCATGAAAGCCCTGCTTCAGGAAAAACAGGAAGAGGAAGAAGTAAAGGTAGAGATTCCGGAGGCAGAAGAAATCGGAACTTCCATGGGAGATCTGCTGAAAAACTTTAACTTTTGAAAGAAACAGGAGGTTACTCATGGCGGCGAATAAGCTTGTGCGTGAACCCGGAAAATATTTTGACTGCACATCCATGCATGGAAAATGGTGTACGATCACACTGGTTGGACAGGATGTAGGATATGCCCGGGTAGGAATCATTTCCTCCGGAAAAGATTATATTTTGTTCCAGTTCCGGGATAAAAAGGGACTGGTGGCGAAAGCCTATGTCAAACATATCGTAGAAATTAAAATGAATGAGCGAAAATTGAAAAAGGAACAGGAATTGATCGTTCAGGAATGGGATGACAGTGTGAATCCTTTTACCTGGTTCCTTGACAAACGCTGTGATATTCACGTTCATCAGACACGGTTATTTGAGGCAAGTCCTGGATTTTTTCGGGCAAAGATCATGTTTGTCGGAGAGAACATCATTCGAATTCGGGAAAACAGCAAAGATTACAATCTGAACCAGTTTATGATCTGTGGGATGATGGAGAGTTGAGAGGGTAGAAACAATGGAGAATGAGAAAAAAACAGTTGCAGCGGAATTTACAAACGAGGCTGTTGAAACAGCAATGAAGACTTTTCTGGGTGAAAAAACCAATGATAATATGGCGAAACTGATGCAGGCGATGAAAGATGCAAGATTTCTGGTTCCTGCAGATTTCCCGCCAGAGATTAAAAAACAGGTGATCGAGAAAGCAAAACGTGGCGAGAAGATCAATGTAAAATCTGCACCGCGTATGCTTCCAATCATTGTTCAGAATCAAAAAGGGGAGCATTTTGCACCGGCTTACACATCCAGATCACAGATGAAAGGAAATACAAAGTATCCGGCGATCTTGAATGTGACCATTGATGAACTGCTGCGCATCGGTTCTGCACCGCAGCTGGATCTGAAAGGTATTATCGTAAATCCGGACACCGATAAAATGATTCTGCATCCGCAATTTATTGATGCGATGAAGAAAGTTAAAGCAGCTCAGGCGCAGGCATCCGCAAAACCGCAGCAGGGGCAGGGGGCTGCACCACAGGGCAAACCGCAGGTGAAAGAATTCAAGATGAGCCGTGCACAGTTTGAAATGTATGCTCGCAGAACCTGTGAATGGGGGATTATCCCGCGTGCTGCATACAAAGAAAATGTAGAATTTATGAAGAAACTGGAAGAGCAGCAGGGCAGATTTATGGCAACACTGTACCGTCAGCCATATGGTGATAAGCTTCCATGCCCGTACTCTGAAAAAGATTTCGATATCATGATCCTGAATATCGATGATACAACCTGTGTGGCAAGCATTGAACTTCCGAAGCAGAATATGGCACCGCAGATGGCACATTCCATGTACATTGTATGGAATCCGCAGAATAACGAAATGCGTTATTTTACCATTGAGCAGGGAATGCCGAATGAAGATAACGTTCTTTGCGGTGTGGATGCTGACGGAAAACGCGAGGAACTTCAGACTGCTCCGCCTACCGGAAGTGAAATTTCCGCAGTGCTGGAACTGGTTCGTGAGGATCGGGAAGAAGCACAGGAACAGTAAAAATTACTTGAATATTTTAGGTATAGCTGATATAATTATCAGTTGTGTTTAGAAAACAGAATAGACAGTTCGTTTGTACCATCCTGTCGTAAAATAAAACCAGGGCTAGATCAGATGAATTTTTTATCTGCAGTTATATGAGCCATGGTGTAATATGCCATGGCTCTTTTTTTGTAATAGGAAATTACTACGTAATATTCCTATTACAAAAAACGCTCCGATGAAAGGTTTTGTGAGGTAAGATGTGCTTCCGCAGGTGATCTTCGGTACAGACGAGAAGGGATAGGCATATGTATAAAATTAGAACAGAAGAAAGTTTTGATTCGGCACATTTTTTGGCCGAATATGATGGAAAGTGCAGCAATCTGCATGGACACCGCTGGCGGATCGTGATGGAAGCCGGTGCAAAGCAGCTGCACGAAGATGGACAGCTGCGTGGAATGATTACTGATTTTGGGGATATCCGCAGAGATTTAAAGAAACTGGCAGATTTTTATGATCATGCCCTGATCTATGAAAGTGGTACATTAAAACCTCTGACAATTCAGGCACTGCAGGAAGAAAATTTCCGATTGATCGAAGTGCCGTTTCGACCGACGGCAGAAAATTTCGCTAAATTCTTTTATAATAAAATGACAGTACAGGGCTATCAAGTGATGGAAATGGCGGTATATGAGACGCCGAACAACTGTGCGGTATATTCTGAAAGCGAAAGAAAAACGGATTTCGAATAGCGAAAACATAATTATAAAATAGTGGATTTTGAGAGGAAAAGATAGCAGATCGAGAAATCTGAGAATCGTATAAAGTGGAGATGAAAATAAATATGGCAAATTTTAAAGTGGTTGAAATATTCAGCAGTATCAATGGGGAAGGGACCCGTGCAGGACAGTTGGCAGTGTTTGTGCGTATGCAGGGCTGCAATCTGAACTGTACATACTGCGATACAAAATGGGCAAATGAGGAAGACGCGAGATTCCACTGGACTTCCACAGAGGAAATTGTGGAACTGCTGCGCAGCATGGAAATCAAAAATGTGACGATCACCGGTGGCGAGCCGCTGCTTCAGGAAAATATCCAGGAATTGCTGGAAGCACTGGCAAAAGAAGATGGACTGCGTGTGGAGATCGAGACTAACGGCAGTGTGGATTTGAAAGCATTTGCCGAGATTCCAAACGGACCGTCATTTACAATGGACTATAAACTTCCGGGAAGTGGAATGGAAGCATACATGCTGGATGATAATTTTGCAGTTTTGCGCCAGCAGGATACCGTTAAATTTGTAGTAAAAGATTACACAGATCTTTGCCGTGCACGGGATGTGATCAGTACCTATGATCTGACAGAGAAATGTCATGTGTACTTAAGCCCGGTTTACGGACAGATCGTACTGGAAGATATTGTAAACTTTATGAAAGATAACCGCATGAATGATGTCAACATGCAGCTGCAGATGCATAAGATCATCTGGGACAGTGAAATGCGTGGCGTATAAGAAAGAGAGGATGAAAGATGGCTATAGATAAAGATGCAGTGCGTGAGCATGTGCGTGGACTTCTGATTGCACTGGGAGATGATCCGGACAGAGAAGGTTTAAAGGATACACCGGATCGCGTGGCACGGATGTATGAGGAAGTATTTGAAGGTATGAATTATACCAATCATGAGATTGCACAGATGTTTGACAAAACCTTTGAAGAAGATCTGACATTCTCTTCAGATAACAGTGATTTTGTCATTGTAAAAGACATTGATATCTTCAGCTATTGCGAGCATCATATGGCGCTGATGTACGATATGAAAGTGACTGTAGCTTATGTGCCAAACGGAAAAGTCATTGGTCTGAGCAAGATTGCACGTATTGCGGACATGGTTTCCAAACGTTTACAGCTGCAGGAGCGCATCGGAACTGATATTGCAGAAATCATGCAGGAGATCACCGGCTCTGAGGATGTGGCTGTTCTGATCGAAGGATGCCACAGCTGTATGACAGCCCGCGGAATCAAAAAGACAGATGCAAAAACTTATACGACAACATTGCGTGGACGCTTCCAGACAGATATGCTGCTACAGATGCGATTAAACCGACAGTAGTGATTGGTGGAAAAGCATTTTTATGGTTAAAAATGAAATCGTTAAACATTTGTTGTAATAGATATTGAATTAAAAAAGATGAGATAGCTGAGAAGGAGAATGAAAAATGGCAGAAAAAGCACTGGTATTGTTCAGTGGCGGCGTGGATTCTACAACCTGCCTTGGACTTGCAATTGATAAATATGGAAAAGAAAATGTGATTGCACTGTCTGTATCTTACGGACAGAAGCATGAGAAGGAAATCGAGGCTTCCAGAAAGATCGCAGAGTATTATGGCATAGAACATTTATATCTTGATCTGGGCGCAATCTTTCAGTACAGCAACTGTTCTCTGCTGAGTCATTCCACCGAAGAAATCCCGGAGGAAGCATATGCGGAGCAGCTGACCAAGACAGACGGAAAACCAGTTTCTACGTATGTGCCATTCCGAAACGGACTGTTTTTATCTTCTGCGGCAAGTATCGCATTATCCAAGAACTGCAGCGTGATCTACTATGGAGCGCACAGCGATGACGCAGCTGGAAGCGCCTATCCTGACTGTTCTGATGCATTCAATCAGGCCATGAAAGAGGCCATTTATCTTGGAAGCGGAAATCAGGTTACCATTGAAGCTCCGTTTGTCAACTGGACAAAGGCTGATGTGGTAAAAAAAGGTCTGGAATTAAAGGTTCCGTATGAACTGACCTGGAGCTGTTATGAGGGCGGCGACAAACCATGTGGAAAATGCGGAACATGTATTGACCGTGCTGCTGCATTTGCCAAAAATGGGGTCAAAGATCCGGCGTTAGATTAATTGACAGATATTAAACTCAGTGAGGTAATGAGATGACAGGAAGAAGCAAAGAAGAAACTGCAGGTGTATCCCTGCTTGGAAATCAGAATGTACATTATCCGGATGATTATGCACCGGAAGTACTGGAAACCTTTATAAACAAACATCCGGGAAATGACTATTTTGTAAAATTTAACTGCCCGGAATTTACCAGTCTGTGCCCAATTACAGGTCAGCCGGATTTTGCAACCATCACAATTTCCTATGTGCCGGGAGAGCGTATGGTGGAGAGCAAATCCCTGAAACTGTATCTGTTCAGTTTCCGCAACCATGGCGATTTCCATGAGGATTGCGTGAATGTGATCATGAAAGATCTGATTAAGCTAATGGATCCGAAATACATTGAGGTGTGGGGAAAATTCACTCCGAGAGGCGGTATTTCCATTGATCCGTACTGTAACTATGGAAAACCGGGCACGAAATGGGAAGATGTGGCATGGAACCGCATGGCAAATCATGACCTGTATCCGGAAAAAGTCGATAATCGATAGAAAACAGGACATCTGCAGGAGCAGGGATCGATGGATAAATACATTAGATATGGAATGAGAACAGGAGAAGTGCAGGATGGAAGAAATGAAGCGAATAGATCGTGTGTTAAAATATAAAGGTGCCATTGTGGATGTGTATGACGATGTTATGCAGTCTCCGACAGGAAAAATTGCGCACTGGGATTACATTGCACACCGCAAAGGGGCTGCAGCGGTACTTCCGGTGACGGAGGATGGAAAAATTCTCATGGTGCGTCAGTACCGGAATGCATTGAACCGCGAGACATTGGAAATTCCGGCTGGTTCCAGAGACAGTGTGGAAGAGCCGACTTCTGTTTGTGCTGCCCGTGAACTGGAAGAAGAAACCGGATATAAAGCTGCAAATCTGGAGCTTTTGATCACCGTGTCTACTACAGTGGCTTTCTGCAATGAGACGATTGATGTGTATCTGGCCACAAATCTGACAAAGACACAGCAGCATCTGGATGAAGATGAATTTGTCGAAGTGGAGAGTTATACCATTGAGGAGTTAAAGGATATGGTTTTGTCACAGAAGATTCAGGATTCTAAAACTGCTGCCGCAATCATGGCATATTACGGAAAATACTGCATACGCTAGAATAAAGCGAATCAGCAGGGTTATGGGCAAGATGATAACGAAAACCGTAAAACAGCCGGGAAAAATAGCTATGCTGCATGTCTGTATGGTTATTTTTCTTGGCTGTTTCTTTTTTGGAGTATTTGCAGCCAATCTGTGGCTGCGAGATGAAAATTTATGGATGGGATTTGTGTTTGAAACACAGATACAAAATCTGGCAAATGTGGGGCAGAACCGGCAGGAGATTATGTGGCAGGTTTTACCGGTGCGGCTCATTCCGTGGATGTTACTTCTGTTCATCTGGAATTTTCTACGTGGAAATCTGTTTTTGAATTTCTGGATTGGATGGCTTGGACTTTCCTGTGGTTTTGTTTTTGCTTCCTGTCTGGGCAGATATGGATTTCCTGGGATTTTTTATATGATGCTTTCCGGATTCCCACAGATATTGCTGTATCTGGCAGCGTATGCATTATTGGTGCTTTTGTGGGATGCAAGACGGAACATGCAGTGGAATAGAAGAAATCAGATTCCGGGAAGTGCAGGGATAGAAAATCACAGGGAGAAAGTAATTTTTCTGCTGTTTGTTTTACTGGATTCCGGAATTTATGTGCTTGGAATATGGCTGGAATGCAGTGTCAATCCATGGATTCTGAAAGTTTTAGCGATGGGATAGTAAAAAAAGGTGTTGGGAAAAAAGCAGGCTATCAATAAAATAGTCTGCTCTTTCTTTTTATTTGTAGAAATATTACATTTATTGTGATATTATAGTTAAAAATATCTAAATTAATGTTATTGACGGGTACTAATCCCGGAAAAAGAAGGGAGTTCGATAATGTCAAAACTGAAAGCCAAAAAAGGTTTTACACTGGTAGAACTTATTGTTGTTCTTGTTATTATAGCGGTTCTTGCTGCATTACTCATCCCGGCACTGACCGGATATATTGACAAATCAAAAGCGAGATCGATTGAATCTGAAGCAAAAGGTATCTGGACGGCAGCACAATCTGCCGCTTCTGAAGACTATGGTTTGAATATTGATGAGAAAAGTATGAAAAATGCATTGACCAATTCTTGTACGATCGATGGTAAAACTTACACAAAATGTCTTGGTCGTATATCAAATGCAACGTTTTCTGATGAGCAAAAGAACTGGCATAAAAATCCAACAACTGCCAGTCAGTGGATAGCCCAGCAAGTTCTGATCTATTTAGACAGTCAGAGCAAAAATAATTCCCAATATAATTTCGGAAATAGCAATGTTCCAACCTCAGGTGCGACCTTGAACAACAGTATTAAAAATAATTTTGGATCCAGGCCTCCAAAAAATGCTGTATTTATTCAAATTTTTTATGACAAAAACTGCAAGGTTCTTGCCATGAATTTTGGAAAAGATGGTTACTTAGTGACTATGACAGCCGGTCATACTCCAATTTGTGAAAAAAACGGTAAAATTCTCTAATTATAGGGGCTGTAAAAAACTCCCCTAACAGAAAAATCGCCCAGACCGTGGTTGATATGTACCCTTTTTATATAAAACAGTGGCAATTTTGTAAAAAAAACAAAATATCAATGTAAAGAAACGCTAGAACCGGCATTTGCCGGAACTAGCGTTTCTTTATCAGAGACTTATTTTACAGCCCCTTATTTTACAAAACAACTTTTATTTTACGGAATCTGCAATCGCATAAATCAGCTGTTCAGATTCTTCCCATCCGAGACAAGGATCTGTGATGGATTTTCCGTAAATATGCTCGCCGATTTTCTGGTTGCCCGGGCAGATATAACTCTCAATCATCACACCTTTTACCAGATTGTTGATAATGCCGGATTCTTTGCGGTTGTGCATTACCTCTTTTACGATACGAATCTGCTCTTCGTATTTTTTGTTGGAGTTGGAATGGTTTGCATCTACGATGCAGGCCGGATTTACCAGGTCCATTTTTTCATACATTTCATTTAAGCGGATCAGATCTTCATAATGGTAGTTTGGAATGGCAACACCGCGTTTGTTGACTGCACCACGCAGAATAACGTGAGCCAGCGGGTTTCCTGTAGTATCAACTTCCCAGCCGCGGTGTACAAAATGGTGCGGATGCTGTGCTGCGTATACGGAATTCAGCATAACCGAGAAGTCGCCGCTGGTCGGATTCTTCATACCGCTTGCCACATCGAAACCACTGACAGTCAGACGATGCTGCTGATCCTCAACAGAACGGGCACCGATGGCTACGTAGGAGAGCAGATCGTTGATATAATCCCAGTTTTCAGGGTAAAGCATTTCATCTGCTGCAGATAATCCGGTTTCCTCAATAGCGCGCAGATGCAGTTTGCGAACAGCGATCAGACCGGCGATCATATCCGGTTTTGCCTCCGGATCCGGCTGTGTGGCGATTCCTTTGTATCCCTCACCGGTTGTTCTCGGTTTGTTTGTGTAGATACGCGGAATCAGGATTAATTTGTCTTTTGTCTGCTCGTTGACTTTGGCAAGACGGTGAATGTAATCCATAACCGGCTCTTCCTTGTCAGCAGAACATGGACCGATGATCACCAGAAATTTATCAGATTCACCGCGCAGTACGCGGCTGATCTCGGCATCACGATCCTGTTTGATTTTTTTACATTCCTCAGTTAACGGATAAGATTTCTTGATCTCTTCCGGTGTCGGTAATTCTTTTAAATATGAAAAACTCATTTGATACTCCAATCTGTTTGTACATATGTCTAAATAATAATTTTGGTATTTTAGAGATATTATTTATTTCTGAAAATATTTTTTACGGATGATCTCAACTGGCATTTCCTTTCCAGTCCAGCACTCAAAGGAGGCAGCACCCTGGAAGAGCAGCATGTAAGTACCGTTGAATACCTGACAGCCTGCAGCTTCTGCCATCTGATATAATTTTGTTTTCATAGGATTGTAAATAATATCGCATACGATCAGTTCCGGGAACAGCATGGAAGCATCCGGGATCGGGCACTGATCTTCGTGCGGTGCCATACCTACATTTGTTGCGTTTGTCAAAATTGCACTTTCAGAGATACTTTTTCTCATTTGATTGGTATCTGCAAAATCATAAACATTGATGTTACAGTCAGTATGAAGGCGAACACGGTCAGCAAAGGCTAATGCACGCTCATATTCTTCGGTAAATGATTTCATCTGAAAGATATCAATGTCAGAGACTCCATCCAAAGCAGCTTGTGTACAGATCGCAGTAGCAGCACCGCCAGCACCCAGAACAGTCATTTTTTTACCTATAATATTGTGCCCGGCATCTGCAACGGATTCCATAAAGCCGATGCCATCTGTGGTGTGGCCGATCAGTTTTCCGTCTTTTGCGATCACGGTATTGCAGGCCTGTGCAATCTGAGAAGCCGGTGTCAGCTCGTCCATATATTTTACAATCTGAACTTTATATGGCATGGTGACATTAAAACCTTTTGCGCCCAGAGCCTGCAGGCCGCGGACAGCAGTTTCAAGGTCTGAATCAGCCAGATCAAAAGCCAGATAAACGTAATCAAGATTTAACTGGCGGAATGCTTCGTTATGCATCTGCGGTGAAATGCTGTGTTTTACAGGAGTTCCGATCAGTCCTGTTAATGTTGTTTTTCCGGTAATTTCCATAATCTAATCCCTGCCTTAAACTTTTTATGGTCTTATGATAGGTGTTTTTTTAAAAAAAGTCAATGTCTTACGGGGTTTCGGTTCCTCATTTGGAAAAAATATGCTACAATAGCAACAATGAGCGTAAGGCAGATGGGAGGTATATATGCAGAACGCATTTGAAATAAAAGAAATTCGGATCGGAGACGGCAGACCGGTGATCTGTGTGCCGGTAGTTGCAGCCGAAAAAGAAGCAGTGATAGAACAGATTAAAAAACTGACAGAACAGAAAGTCCAGATGATTGAATGGAGAGTGGACTGTTTTGCCGAGGCAGATAACGCAGATTCTGTGCGGGAAGTGCTGCAGGCGGTACGCGGATATGTGGAACATACTGTTTTTTTGTTCACATTCCGTACCAAACAGCAGGGCGGCAGCCGGCATATGGAGGAGTGGAAAATACTGAAACTGAATGAGACTGCGGCAAAGAGCGGATGCGTGGATCTCATTGATCTGGAGTTTTTCGAAGCCACAAAACCGGAGAAAGAGATACGGCGGTTTCATCGCATGGGCGTACGTGTCATTGCATCCCACCATGATTTTGACGGAACACCGGATGACCGGATTCTCCGCATGTTGATGGAACAGATGCAACAGGGCGGTGCAGATGTGGCAAAACTTGCAGTGATGCCGCAGAGTGCAGATGATGTGGTTCGTATTTTAAAACTGACCAATGACATCAAACAGAAATATCCGATGCTGCCGGTTGTGACCATGTCCATGGGCGCACTTGGCGTTGTGAGCCGTATGGCGGGAGAAATTTTTGGTTCCTGTATTACATTTGGCGCAGTGGGAGAGACTTCTGCACCGGGACAGATCCAGGCAAGACAGCTTGGCGACATTTTAGATATCATCCATAAAGGCATGGCACAGGAGGAACAGGCATGAAACAGCACATTTATCTGATCGGTTTTATGGGAACCGGAAAGACAACAATTTCACATAAACTGCAACAGCTGACACAGGCAGAAGAAGTTGACATGGATGCCTGGATCGTAGAAAAAAACGGAATGTCTATCAATGACATGTTTGATAAATATGGAGAAGCATATTTCAGAGACCGCGAGACAGATGCAATCCGTGAGATTGCCGGATATGCACCGGCAATTGTTTCTTGTGGCGGTGGAGCTGTTCTGCGGGATGAAAATACACATATAATGAAAGAGAGCGGCAGGATTGTATTGCTGACTGCTACACCAAAGACGGTTTATGAACGGGTAAAAGACAGTACGGACCGACCACTATTGAATGGAAATATGAATGTGGAACATATTGCAAATCTGATGGAGAAACGGCGCAAAGCATATGAGGAGGCATGTGATATCCAGGTAGAGACAGATGGAAAAACTCCGCATGAGATTGCAAAAGAAATTTTGCAAACGACTGGAAATTTATAATGTAACCTCTTAAGAGTGACAGTATCTTGAGATTCTTCACACATCTTGTGCATACACTGAGGTATGTGGAGAACCATAGGATACGCATCGATATGAGCATAATAGAAGCATAAAAGTGGGTTTTGTTTTACAGAAAAAAGCTTTGCTTTTTTATTGAGTTTATGGTATGATATCATTTGTTCGTTATTATTCTATAATTCGCAGCCGTAGTCTAACGGATAGAACACAGGACTCCGACTCCTGCAATGTGGGTTCGATTCCCGCCGGCTGCATTCTATGACTCCCCGGTTTTTTGCCGGGGAGTTTTTGTTTCATACTGCACTTTCTTATAATATTCTTGAAAAAACTACAAAATATGATATTCTATTTCTGTATAGAAATAATTAACAAAATTATTAAAAATGAGAAGTGATTTAGGTGATATATATGAAAAGGACTTGGAAAAAGGGATTTACTTTGACGGAATTGATTGTTGTTCTGGTAATTATGTCTGTGATCGTGGCTATATCAGTTCCTTTTTTTGTAAATTACTGGAGAAATGCGGAATTTCGAAAAAATGAGCAAAATGCCAAAACAATTTATCTGGCGGCGGAATCGAAACTGACGTATTATCGGACTTCCGGACAGTGGGAGAGCTTTAAAAAACAGATTCAGAAGCAGGCGAAGAGTGATCAGTCCCAAAATGCACAGGACAGACAGGCAGAGGAGGCAGCATTTTCTCCTGAGAATGAAAATGCATTGCAGTTAAATGGTCGAATCTATACGATCAGACTGGATAAAGCGCTAGAGAATGCTGATTCAGATAATAATCTGCTGCTTCAACTAATTGATGATTATGTGTATGATAAGGATATGTTGAACGCATCGGTAGCACTTGAAATTGATATGGAGTCCGGAGAAGTATATTCAGCCTTTTATGATTCAAAGTGTGATGGCCTGACGTATGAAGCAGAGGACAAAGATGGCTATCTGACGATGCAGAAACGTGATTATGATAGTCGAAAAAAAAGGCTTTTGGGTTACTATTCTACGGAAGATACAGTGAATGTGGTTGCATTGAAGCCAACAAAACTGCAGATTACCACTATCAGTCTGCAAAATAGCGAAAAACTGAGCTTAAACTGGTCATCGAACGTAGGAGAGAGCCTGGATACCAGTTATGAGATTGCTGTATATAATAAGAAAGATAACAGTAAACTCTTTAGTATGGTCTTATCACCTTATGATCTGCGGAAAGCAGGATGGTCAGGTAAAAATGCGGAAAGCACGACAACTTTTGCAAATGTGACGCTGCAGGACAGTGAAGATAAGGAGAGGGGACAGTGGAGTTTTCCATTGACCTATCAAGATAATAAATACACACTTGTATTAGATGCAATGATGTCAGCAAAAGTACAGGCTTTACTGGAATCAAGAGAAGGTACAGATGATTACGATGCATTACAGCGAACGATGAGCACAAGCATCTGTCGCCTGGCTTCAGTAAATGGAGCAAATCTGACAGAAACACAGGATCTGCAAAAACCGCAGGATATTTATGCGACGGTGAAGGCAATTTCTTATGCGGGAACAGACAGCAGTAATTCTGTCACGAAAGAGTATCGTTCCAGTCAAACTGTAACATCCAATGCTGCAAACACGATGTTTGCGGATAAAACGAATGGAAATAAAGTAAAAATAGCAGCATTCCGTCATCTGTCTAATATGCGTTACTATGACGCAGATATAGCGGCAAATTTCGAACTGACAAATAAAAATATGGACTGGACTTCTGTGGGAACCGGTGTGTATGATCTGACTGCAGATGAGCAGGAGGCAGCGGGGGCAACCGTGGAAAAGCTGGCGTGGAAAGAAAACTCTGCGGATGAGGCAGCAGATTTTCCAACCATTGCAGTACTTCCGGAAAAGCATACGCTGCAGGGACATGGCAAGAAAACATATGTGTCCAATCTGCGTTTGGGTGAAACGTCGATTGTGGATGATGAGACGGTACAGCAGCTGGCTGATGCCTCTGCTGCTTCTAACGTAAAAAAGACAGAATATCTGGGTCTGTTTGGAGAGCTGGAAGGAACGGTTACGGATTTTGTGCTGCGCGAACCAAGTATTACATTTGGTGTGTCAACTGCAAAGGGAAATGAAGTACATACTTACACGCAGTTGAAAGGAATTGGTATCCTTGCGGGACGCAGTGAGGGCGTGATCAAACACACACAGGTTACGTCTATGACAGAAAATAACTCAGTGCAGGATGCAAAGACAGTAAATGTTTCGCTTGAATCGGCAGTGCTGTCTGCAAATGGAAATACACAGATTGCAGCAGTGGGTGGAGTTGTTGGTATTCTGGCAGATACGGACAAGGATGGAAATCTGACTGCATCAACGGCCGGAAAAATAGAAGATGTGACGATGGAAGGGGCAGTGGAAGCACATCTTCCTACTATGAATGGTACAGCCAATACAGGTGACTATGAAAACTATGCCTTTGGAATTGGCGGAATCGCAGGGTATGCGAAACTGGAGAGTAAAGAAGAGAAAAGTGTACTTCTTTCCTGCCGGAATCATGCCGGGGTATCCGGCAATTATATGACCGGTGGAATTGTTGGCATGATTGACGGAACTGCAGATACATTTGATTCTCAAAAATGGGAATCTGAGGCGGCAATCAAAGACAGTTCAAATACAGGACTGATTCTTTGTACATCAGCGGTAACAGATTCTGTCAATGGAAATTATTTTGGTGGAATTGCTGGATATGCATATCGGACATTGGTTTATAATTCTACCAGTGCATCCGGTCGGTCTTCCAGTTTTTCCTATAATAAAAATAAAAAAGCGTTGTTGAAAGGCCAGTACGTGGGTGGCATTGTCGGCTATGGCAACCACAGTTTGATAGCAAACTGCGGCACGGAAAGCAATGGTTATATTCTTGGCGCTAAATATGTCGGTGGAATTGCAGGCGGGCTTGGTGGAAATATCAGTGATGCAATCCAGGCACAGCTGCATGAGAGCGTCTCTGTTACAACAAACCGGAGCTATGTTATTGGAAATGAATATGTGGGTGGAATTGTCGGTTATAATACAAAAGATGTTGTTATATCTAATTGTATCAACAATGGCGTAGTAGCTGGAACTGAAAAAGAAAATGGAGAGGGCGGACGTTATGTTGGTGGTATCGTTGGATATAATGCCAACGGTGCGAGAATCAGTGACTGCGCAAGTTATCTGTCTGATTATGGCAATTCTATTTTTGATATGATCGTCAATACCTGGGATGCCCGAAGCGACTATGTTGGAGGAATTGTCGGATATAATAATGGTGAGATTGAGTTTTCGGATGAGAGCCAGGCCATTATGGTGAAGTCAGTATCCAGTATTGTAGTTGGGGACAACTATGTTGGAGGGATAGCCGGGTTCAATGATGTGAAAGCTACACTTGATGTAAATTATACGCTCATCGGAGGCCAGATTTATGCCTATGAAAAATGTGCGGGAGGTGCATTTGGCTTCAATGCTTCTGTGGAGTCAGCACAGCAGACATTGACAGTAAAACCACAAAGTGTGCAGGGACGATACTTTGTTGGTGGAGTGATTGGTGCAAATGTACTGAATATCGGGGAAGATACAGAGATATCAGCTCTCCGTGCGGATAATATGCTCGGAACGATTACCGGAGAAGCTTTCTGCGGTGGAATTATTGGTTATCAGAGAACTTATACAGAAAGTCAGATTCCAATCGCTGACGCTGAAAATGATGAGGGAATCCGTACATCTGTAGAATCAAATGTGGCACAGATTTTGCCGGAACTTTATTCGGCGACGAATGTACCGGCAGCGGTCATGGAATCTGCAAATCCATATACGTTGACGATTTCTACAAATGGAAATACAGCCAGTGATTTAAAGATAAATACAAATAATATTCCGATTCGGGCGGTCATGTATTCCGGTGGTGTGCTGGGTTACTGCGAAAAGAACAGTAAAATACAGATTAAAAACTGTAAAAATGCGGGAAATATTACATTTGCAGCGGAACTGGCAGGAAAGACAGATGTATCCGATGGAGCAGTGAAACTGGGAACGTATGGAACCAGTGGTGAGATACCGAAACTTCTTTCGAAAGATGGCAAGAACCTGAAATTGCATTTTATCGGTGGTATTACAGGTGTTGCACTGGAAAATGAAACGATTACGCATTGTACTAATACCGGATCACTTTCCGGATTTACCGGAACTGGCGGTGTGGTTGGTCTGAATGCAGGAACCGTGAAAAAATGCGAACTCAGTGAAAATTTTGGTAATGCAGCACTGGAATATGTGGGTGGAATTGTTGGTGTTAACAGCAAGGGCGGAATCGTAATGTTCTGTACAACTGCATCTGGTAATACCATTGCAGGAAGGGATCATCTTGGCGGAATCGCTGGATGGAACCTGCAGGGCGGTATTCTTGCTGGAAATACAAATAATGCCACTGTAAATGCTTCTGGAGTAGATGAAGCCGGATTTGCATCAGTTGGCGGACTTGCCGGGCAAAACAGTGGTAAAATCCAGCTTTCAAGGGATGACAGTTTATCTGGCCATTCGGTTTCCGGTATGAGAGGAGCCGGTGTCGGCGGTGCTGTCGGTATTAACGAGACCGGTGGAAGTATTCTGATGAGTGGCAATGCTGATGGAGATAGTGAAATTGTAGTTGTTTCGGATAAAGTGACAGTGCAGGGCTATGAGAAAGTCGGTGGAATTGCCGGTATCAATCATGGGCAGATCAAATGTTCCACAGATAATGGGTTGTATATTACCGCGAAGGCAAAAAGAGTACAGGCTTCCCATGGAACCGTTGGTGGAATCGCCGGTGTGACAGATGGAACGATTCAGTATGTGGTGAACCGTTGCGACAGTGTCAGTGCCGATGCAGGAAATGCAGGCGGAATTGTGGCAGAAACGACGAGCCCAAAGGCTGTTATCAAAAACTGCAATAACTATGGAAATGTCAGAAGCAGTGATGGTTATGCTGGAGGAATTGCGGCAACAAACGCTGGCAGGATCGAGTATTGCAGAGTTAATGGAAACAGCACTTCCGGTAACGTGGAAATTTATAGTCTGGGTGTAAATGCCAGTGGAGCCATTGTTGCGGCGAACAGTGGTACGATCATAGACAGTATTCCGGGAAATGCGGTAGTATTGTGCGGAAATGCAACTGTATTTGGTGGAATTGTGGGGGAAAACACCGGTGTGGTTACATCTACGGCAGCTTCTGCCACCGGAACCAGTGCATTTAATCTGAAATATATGCCACAGATCAAAGCAAACAAGGGGAATCTGACCGTTGGCGGCGCAGTTGGTTCTAATGCAGGTGTTGTGTCAGGTATTGTCGCAAGCAATTTGACGTTTGATAACTTCAGTGGTTATCAGTATCTGGGAGGAATTGTTGGCAGTAATGGAACATCCGGCGGTTTGAATGCAGATGCTGATTATCAGGTGAAAGTTACAGATTGCAGTTTTAATGGAACGATGACAGAAAAAGTAAATGCCGGTGTAGCCGGAAATTGCTATGGCGGCATTGCTGGCATTAACTATGCGGAATTAAGTCATAACGTGGTTACTCAGATCCGTATGGATATTCAAGGTATCTATTCAGCTACCAGTACAAGTACTACAGCGCAGAAAGAAGCAATGGCGAGCCATGCAGGTGGAATCGTTGGTAAAAATGAGACAAATGCGTTGATTGACGGTTGTATCCTTGCGGATAATAGCAAGAGTGTACTGCAGGCTAAATATGGTATGCTTGGCGGCGTGACCGGATTTAACAAAGGAACGATCCAGATGTCCGGAAGCAACAAGACATCATTGATCATGACAGCGGAGACAATGACAGATGTGTCAGCTTTGGTAAATGCAGCGCATGATGTACAGAAAGGAAATTTGTCACCGGATACGAAACCGGTAGAATGGGTAGACGGAAACTCTCATTATGAAATCGAAAACTCTGTTTATCAGAATTCAAAAACGACGATTTCACAAGACCGTATGAACTTGAAAATGACAGCAAACGGCAGTATCGGAGGCATTACGGCCTTTAACAGTACAGACGGTGTGTTAAATGGGTGCGTTTCAGGTAACTGGTTTATCTTGAATCGTTCAGAAGCAGTCGGTGTTGGTACTGGTGGTGTGATCGGAATGAATGAATCGGAGAAAAGCTTAGCTTGTCTGGTCAATGGTGCTTTTGTCGGACGTCAGGTGTCTGCCGGCACTTCAAATAAAGCAGGCGAAGATGGTCAGACAAACCGTTTCGCAGGCGGAATCATTGGAAATCAGAATACTTCTACCGGAAATGACTGGACACTTGAAAAATGTATTAATTTTGGTACCGTTTATTGCTATCGCTCTCATTATTCCGGAGGAATTATAGGACAGTGGACAGCAGCTGGTGGTACGATTTTGGATTGTAGGAATTATGGTAATCTTCAGACTTCACTGCAGCTTGGCTGGAGAGGAGCGTCTGGTGGAATTGTTGCACAGTTGTATTATGCATATGAAGATAATGATTACAATATCATCGGTTGCGAAAATCATGGTAATCTGTATATGAGAAAAGGAGCCGGTCTGTCATCTGGTTCCTACGGAGCAAATGACAGTGCAGGTATTCTTGGTAATGTTACTACCTATAAAGTAAATGATGCGGATAAAGGACAGGAATTTACGATTCGTATTCTCGATTGTGTAAATGGTCCTGATGTAGAAATTTATTCTTCATCTATGGCTTCCGGTATTTTTGGATTTCTTTCCTGTGATGATGTACCGACAAGCAGTAATGGATCTGAAGTGTCGACATCTACTCAGCGGGTAAAACTTCAGGTGGAACGCTGCAGGAATTTTGCTGAAAAGTTACAGGGAATCTGGTTTTCTGGTGGAATTATTGGTGCACGTTATACTGAGCGTGGATGGAGTAATACAATTGTAAATGACTGTTATTCAGTAAATGTATATGGGTATAAACCGACAAACAGTCCAATTTATTCAACCGGAAATAATCATGGAGGAACAGCCGGAAATATACAGGACAGCAATAACCGAAAAAATAATTTCTTTATTGATGGACTTGGTCCCCAGAGATATGGATCTGATGCCGGATTTTATTATAATAAATTTGTTCTCGGAAAATTGGATGGAAATAGGAATATTATTAGTCATGGAAGCGGAGAAGTGAATGTTCCTGTCACCCGGAGAGGCAAAGTACATTGGTCTGATTATATCAGCAATATCCATTCAGTAGCGGTTGAAAAAACAGGAAATGGCTATAAATATGCCTTTGCAGAGATTTACAGCGGCATTAATACTATTGGAAGCGATTGTTTCGTTGATTCTGATGGATATATTGTAGCTGCGGATAAAACGACAAGAATTGGTCAGATTTTGTTTTATACAGGCGATGAGGACCATCATTGGAATGATAATGTGTACAAAAAATGTACAGAAAATCCAGATCTTGAGAACGATGAGATTTATAATCAGTCTCGTGAAAGCTATCGACGCCTGGAAGGCATCGTGCAGACAGACAGTCAGAAACAGCTTTTGGCTCCTGTTTCTGCAAAAGCGACTGTGGCATCTGGAAAGATCAGTATTTCCGTCACACCGAAAAATCTGCCAGCAGATCCTGCGACGAAATGTGATCCGTTTGCATATCTGGTGAGCATTACGGGCAGCAATGGACAGAATGCAACCCAAATGATCTACACGGAAAACGAAAGTTTTGATATTCCTTCAGGGTTATCAGGAAAATTGAATATTTCTGTTCAGTCGGTCAGCATGTTCGAAGATGTGGAAAATTCAGTTCCAACAGAAGCCAGTGTTATCCAGAGTGGGGCTATTCTTCCCAGCCCGGAAGTACGGGCAGAACTTGTTATGGTACCGGATGGCTATATGCTCAATGGAGATAAGGTCTTTTACTATTATCAAGTGAGTTTGAATAATCTGGATGAGTATGAACAATACTCTGGCTGGAAAGTGAATATTTATCTAAATGCTTATGGAAAAGATAAAAATGTCGTATTAAGTGCTGATGATCCGACAGGTATTCTGCCAATTAATTTTGATAGTAAAAAGAATAAGAAAGATAATACTTATCAGATGATTGCACAGGCTTTGCATGGTAATACAGATTATGAGGATTCACCAGTAATTTCAACGTCTGCATACATGCCCTTGTTCCAGGCATTCATTGGTCTGGATACTCCATATACATGGAGCACTGATAATCTGAGCCATATAGCAAAGACAAGTTATTCAATTTCAGGAAATACACTGGATACACTCAGTGTGGACGTAACAATTGATGATACCAAAAATGCAGAGATACTGGAAGTAAATCCGATTTACCGCGCAGAATTGCTTGGCGACTGGACCGATGCCAAAGGAACTGTCCATAAAGATGTTGTATTTGCAAAGACAGATATGATGACGGTATCCAACGGAAGTGTTACTGCTCATTTTACAAATTTACCGGAATATCTCGGAAAGGCGCAGAATCTGCATGTCAGATTGTGGTATGCACAGACTGGTCTTGGACCGGTATATCTGTATCATGAAACAGACAGTAAGCCAAAGAGTGGTGCAGTTACAGAACTGAAAGGATTCAATGCCGATGGTACAGAACAATGGGGATACAGTTACAGTGTGGCAGTTCGAAATAACTGGCAGGATTTTAAACCGTACCAGACCGTCTCAGGTAAGTTGCTTGACTGGCTGCCTGCTCCAGAGATGGATCTGGCAGATGGAAGTAGTCTGACACCGTCTTATGACAGCGAAAATCGGATGCAGTATACATTTTCCTGGGACAAAGATACATCAGATAAAGAAAATCCGACATATGAGATCGTTTTGACAGGTATTGATGCAGATGGCAAAGAAGTTACAATAGATACTGGTGCTTATACTGGTGGTAAAAGCTTTACCATTAATGGAGAGGACTGGAATTATACGCGGGTTCGCCTGAAAGTCACCCGGATCGGTGATGCATCGAAAAAGCAGATCGGACTTTCCACAACTGCGACTTATTCAGTGGCACAGAGACTGGAAAAACCGGGACAGGCTTCTGTGACGAATGTGGATCATAATGAGTTGAATTACAAAGTAATCTGGCCATGTATTACAAATGAGGCTTATTGTGGCGGTTATCAGATTTATGTACGTGCGTATGATACATCCGGAAATCTTGGAATTGCGGAAAAAGTTGGCTCTGTGCAGAAAGCAACAGGTGCAGCAACCTATTCTCAGATTGTAAATCTGGAAAAATATGCAGGTGAGAGAATTACTGTGTATGTGGTTGCGCAATCCAGTAATGCAAATATATTCATAAACAGTGCGGCGGGTGTTACCTGTGAGATTCAGGTTCCATCGCGTATTGCACAGCCAAATGTATCATGGAACGTAAACTGGGCTTTTGACAAAGCAAATCCGATGGAAGCGGCAAGTTTTCTGTCAGGCGGCCTGAGAGTTGGGCTGTCAGCAGATCGTGCTAGCATTCCGCCGGGAGGAAGTGCATACCTGCTGCGTGCGTATGTGTATAACAGTGCAGGAGAAGCGGCACAAGCGACAAGTTCAGATCCTGGCGCCTATATGGCTGTTTATCCGGCTGGTGATGTACCGGCACAAATGGAAGTATCAAATGCACAGACTTATTACCATATAGTAACTGATCTGTCCATCCAATACGCCGGAAAATGGGTTGTATTTTATGCCAGAATATCATCCGGTGCCGGAAGTGTAAGTTCGTTGTGGACCAGATCCCCGGATGTATATCAGCTTCCATATGTGAAATTGGCACAGCCGGTGGTTACCTCAGACAGCCTGAAGGATACTGTTGCGGCGACCGTCCAGACAACGCCAAACGTACCGGGCAGTGTGCAGAACTGGACAGCACTACATACGGCTCTTTCCTGGGACAGCGTAGATTGTGCAGATATGTACAGCGTGGATCTGACAGGACAGATGACAGATCCGTCATCTGCAACCGGAACGAGAGCACTGAATGGTCAGCTTCGTATTTTGGAAAAAACAGATGCAGCCGGAAATAAAACGGCGGAAGTACAGCAGTATGTATATCGCAAAATTCAGGACCAGACAGACCAGTCAGCAGAAAAGTGGCAGTACATCTGGGAGACAGTATCGAAAAATACGGAGACCTACCCAAGTGGAACACCGGAAACGGCAAAAGTACACACATATGATCTGAACGCTTACAGTGTGGCCGTATCGTCCAATTATAAGGCAGACAGCGGAGCAACTTATTATTATACATTAACGCTGACTGCACAGCTGACAGTTCAGCTTCAGGGTGATGGAACACTTCATTATGTACTGAAATTGCCGGATGTGGAAAAATTGACAGCAGTGGATGGAAGCAGTGTGACACATGCAAACTTTACGGTGACTCAGAAAGCATCTTTCCAGGCAGATGTACAGAAAAATCTGACTGTGACAGTAAGTGATGCATATGCGGCATCAGACATATATGAGATCAGCTGGAATAATTAATAGAATCAGCACAAAAATGGAGCAGACCGGAGGAACTATTTATGAAATGGAAAGGCTGGCAGCAGCTTCGGCAAAATAAGAAAAACGGGATATCGATGGTTGTTGTGATCTGTGCATCAGCATTTTTTGTAGCCTTTGCCGCTGCAATCCTTTATACGGCCGGACTTCTGACGGCGCAGTCAAATCTGCGCCTGAAGGAAGAACGGTGCAATCAGCTGGCGACTTCTGCCGCGAAGGTGTTAAATGAGGAGTTACTGAAATATGATAACAGAAGCAGTGACGGTTCACAGAATCAGTCATTTTATGCGTTTGCAAACAAGTTTTTGGATGACACACAGTATCTGGATTACAGTGAGGACTATCCAGATGCATCGAAATATAATTTTCTGGTGAGTGATACGAATCTTGATAATCTGGCAGAGGCAGCATCCCTGCCTGCCGGATATGGAAATATCCGGATCACTCTGTCAAAAGAAAAGAATAGTGCAGAGACAATGGATTCAGTGAAAACCGGTGAGTTAGATATCGCAGCAGCTGGCACAAATTATCAGACGGAGATTGATCGTATCCGAAATACTACGGTGCGTGAATACAATCTGATCGTTGAGGTGACTGCTTCCTGTGATGATACTACATATACCTGCAAAACAGAGTACAGCCGGGAAGAAAAGTATGAGGTAAAGTTTTCTCATAATGGAGTTGACATTGTCTGGGATGGCAGTAACTGGCACAAAAATAATACCAGCGGAGAGATTTATACACCGGAAGGATCCGAGGCAATCAAATATGAATTCCTGCCGCAGACAACATCGTGTGTATTTCAGGAAAATGTTTATACCGATACGATGAAGGGAGGAGGTACCGATAGCGAATGATGAAGTTACATAAGATCAGGAAAAAATCGGGAGAAACCCTGGTGGAAGTGGTTGCAAGTATGTTCATTTTTCTGATTCTCTTTGGAATCCTGCAGGGGGCAATTTCTTATAGTCATGCCTCAATGGAACAAAATAAGCAGATTCGCGCACAGAATGCAGAAATCATCCGAAATCTGGCATCGGCAGAACAGACTTCAGGAAGTAATCAGACGCTTCGGTTTGTGGCAACCACACCGGAGATGGATCGGATTGGAAATCAGGTATTTTCCGTAGATTTGAATCTGGCATCCAAACAGGTTAGTTATACCGATTCCAAAGGGGCAAATCAGATCATTACTTTTTATACCTATGGTCTGACCGGCACATCAGAAACTCAGGCAGCAGGAGGTACCACGCAATGAAAAAGCTGAGTTTTTATGTGAAAAAGATGAAGCGGAAACTGAAGGAACGAAGTGGTACGACATTGGTGGAAACGATTGTTACGTTATTGCTCATCAGCATTATGATGGTGATGGCGGCATCAGCGTTAAGTTCAGCCGCAAAGATTTTTGTCCGTGAACAGAAGATGCAGTTTGCACAGTCAATTCTTGATACAGTTATGACAGAATTGCGTGGTTTGACTGCAGATGCAAACGGATACATTAAAATTTATGCAAAAAATGACAAAAATTCAGGAAAAATTACGGATATGACTGGAAATAATTCAGGAAATATATTAGAATTTATGAATGAAGATGGGTATGTAGTGCTTATATCGGCCGATGGCTGTGATGCAACGAAGCTGCAGATCGGAAGTCAGAATTCCGGGGTGGCTGAAGCGGTACCGGCCGGACAGTTGCTGACGCGTTATTATTTTTGCAATAATGGAAAATATCGTTACAGCGAAGATGGAGTTCCGGTCGCCCGCGCGGTGTCCACTGTGTTTGGCGAAGGTTTTTATATGGGAAACTATATGGAAGTAACCTGGGCTTTTCCGGATGGGATCAGTGAGGGAACTGCGGTAAACCAGATTACAGCAACGGTGACGTTGTACAGTGATCCGGAACGCACACAGACCGTGGCTGCCGATACGGAAATTCTTCAGTTTCGTCATATGCCTGCACGAAACGACAATGTGACTACTATGGAGGACTGAAAAAAAAGCATGAATGCAAAGGGGAGAAAGAAAAATGGTTACAAAATTATTTGAATTGAGAGACAGAAAACTCAGGGAAAACAAAAAGAGAGGATTCACCTTAGTAGAACTGATCGTAGTTCTGGTAATTATTGCAATTCTGGCAGCTTTGCTGATCCCGGCACTGACAGGATATATCAATAAGGCCAAGGAGAAGACGATTGTGGCTGAGACACGACAGTGTGTGATGGCCGCGCAGACGCTGGTGGATGAGGAATACGGAAAGCTAGATTTGCAGGAAGCAACTGTAAATGTATATAGGGCAATCAGTATAGGTTCGTATGGTAATGGAACAGTAAAAATTCCAGTTGCGGATGTGGCAGAACTGGCAGAAGTTTCGGCAGATCATATCAAATCTGCAACCGTATATGCAGGAAAAGTAGTTGAACTTCGGTATGAATCAGATGGAAAAACATGTATTTATGAAGTGGAACATACAGGAGAGGGAACAACTTTAAAATATGGATCAAAAGGAACCTATAACATACAATAGAAGATGATTTGGTTATGAGCAGACAGGGTGAGTGGATCGGTTAATATTCACTTAACTGTTTCGATATCTGTGGTATGAACGCTGCACCGAGGCGTTGATATAAATATATTTTTTACAAAGGAGAATACGAGAAATGTTTGCAAAATTATTCGAATTAAGAGACAAAAAACTCAAAGAAAATAAGAAAAAAGGATTTACGCTTGTAGAGCTGATCGTAGTTCTGGTAATCCTTGCAATTTTGGCAGCTTTATTAATCCCGACACTGACAGGATATATTAATAAAGCAAAAGAGAAATCCATCATAGCTGAGACACGTCAGACCGTAATGGCAGCACAGACATTAGTTGATGAATATTATGGCACATTAACATTGAATTCACAAACTACAATTTCTGTTGGAGATAATGAAAAAGATACCGTGTCAAAGAGTGCAATCGTAATCGCAAAAACTTCCATTGCTGATCTTGCAGAAGTGAAAGCTGATTGTATTAAGTCTGTTACTGTAAAAGAAGGAAAAGTAACTGCTGTACAGTATGAGAACCAGGGAAAAACTTGTTATTACACAGCGGGAGCAACTGGAGAAAAAGGTACATATTCCTTTACGGCTCCAAATGATTCAAAATCAGACGTTAAATAAATATAAAAAGAGGTAACCATATGCCAGTCAGAATTCCAAAAAAGATAAAAATTAAATACAACTGGATCAGACTGGCTATTTACCTTCTGATCATAATTCTGCTTGCGATTGTGTTAGTAGTTCCTGGGGTGCTCCGGATAATGTACCGGGCTGATTCCCAGGTCGCTATGGGGAATGCCAGATCGGTGCGAATGGCAGCCCAGGTAATTGCAACACAGCAGTATGGCAGAAATGAGGCTTTCTGCGATGTCACCCGGGAGGGAGGCATCGCAGATGGTTTATATGAAGAAATTTTACAGTTAAGTGAAGTGCCTGGAGATTTTTGGATTCTTCAGGTGGAAGAGGACGGATATACAGTTTGTCGATTTGTTTACCGGGAAGGTGAATACACGGTCTGGTATGATGCGGATGCAGAGGACAGATACACTGTGTATCATGAAAAAAGCATGATCAATACCGGAGAATAAAATGTTAGCAGTAGTAGAAGTGATAATATATGTGATACGGTTCTTTTTTGGAGCTTGTATCTTCAGTTTTTTAAATGTAGTAGTAGACAGGATGCCCCGTCAAGAAAGTATTGTTAAGGGGCGGAGCCATTGTACCAATTGTGGCAGGGAACTGAAAGGATTGGAGTTGATTCCGTGTATCAGTTATCTTTGTCTTGGCGGAAAGTGCAGAACCTGTGGGGTGAAGATCCCCTGGAGAGATTTTCTGGTGGAAGTAGCCGGAGGCGCAGCATTTATCGGCTGCGGAATATATTTTGGCTGTGGACTTTCGGGAATTATTTCCCTGAAAGGCGCAGTGATTTTTGCTTATTTGGGAATATTGCTTGTGGTAGCCCTGATCGATCAGGATACACAGATGATATATGATAGATTTCACATTATGATCCTTGTTTTGGCAGTGTGTGCAGCAGGGCTGTTTCCGGAGCATGGAATTGGAAGCCGTCTGCTGGGGGCTGTGGTGATTTCAGTACCAATGCTGATATTAGCCCTGATCATTCCGGGAGCTTTTGGGGGCGGAGATATTAAACTGATGGCCGCATCGGGACTGTTCCTGGGAACGGGAGCTACCGTATGTGCCATGTTTATCGGGCTTCTTACCGGAGGCAGTTATGGAGCTTTTATGTTGTTAAGTGGAAAATTGAAAAGGAAAGATCATTTTGCATTCGGTCCGTTCCTGGCTGTGGGACTGGCAGTTTCTGCATTTGCGGGAGACCGCCTTGTAAAATGGTATCTGGGAAAATTATAGACAGAAAGGAATTCAGAAGATGGCACGTTTTCGATATGTCGCAAAAGACATGAAAGGAAAAAAGCATAAGGGAACGCTGGAGGCGGCTGCTGAGAATGCCCTACAGCAGCAGTTGCGTGAAGACGGACTTTTTCTGATTAGTGCAAAAAATTTAACGGAGAGCCGTGGTTATCAGAAATTAAAGGCAAAACAACTTGCGGTATTTTGCAGGGAGCTGTCAACGTTGCTGGCTTCCGGAGTGACACTTGTAAGGGCGCTTGATATTATTTCAGAGCAGGAGGGGATCACAGCGGGTGAGCGTGTGATCTACAAAGACATCCTGCAAGATCTGAAGAAAGGTACTCCATTATCAGAGGCAATGGAGACGAAAAAATGTTTCCCGGATCTGATGATCGGGATGATTCGTTCTGGCGAGGGAAGTGGCAACATTGATCAGGTGACCGGGCGACTGGCAGTTCAATATGAAAAGGATTATAAGCTGACGCAGCAGGTGCGGTCAGCGATGACGTATCCGTGTATTTTACTTGTTTTATGTGTGGCTATCGTTATTTTGATCGTGACATTTATTTTGCCACAGTTTCAGACATTATTTGACCAGATGGATCAGCTGCCGTGGATGACAACGGTGTTGATCAACTGTTCAGATTTCCTTACGAAACGCTGGTATATAGCACTGATCGTCGTGTTTGCTATTGTTATGGTAATCCGCCTGATCGCAGGCATTCCGGGAGTACGTAGAACGCTGGATCGTGGAAAAGTGAAGATGCCTTTGTTTGGCAATCTGTTTCAGGTTATCTATACAGCACGTTTTGCGCGCACACTAAGCAGCCTTTATACAAGCGGAATGCCGATCACTATGGCTATCGCAACTGCAGGTAAAACCATTGGAAATGCCTATGTGGAAGAACAGTTTGGCGAGGTGGTTACGAAGGTGCGCAGCGGTGTTCCATTGTCTCAGGCTCTGCATCGGGTGGATGGTATTCAGAAGAAACTGGCAAGTACAGTACAGATTGGTGAAGAGAGCGGCCGGCTGGATCTGATGCTGGATTCCATCGCGGCAACACTGGAGGCTGAGGCAGAGCAGGCAACCAAGCGTATCGTAACGCTGATGGAGCCTATTTTGATCATTGTTATGGCTGTGGTCGTTGGATTTATCATGATGGCGGTAATGCTGCCAATTTATGAATCCTATTCAGCTATCGAGAATTCATAAAACGGATACACCAGAATGTACTTTCGGAATTCTTTATTTAAAAGATTCCGGGAGTACATCAGATAAAATGGAGGATAAATACAGATGAGTGATACAGTAATAGTAATACAGGACGAGTGTATCCTTGTTGCATCCGGAAAAGCCGGAAAGCCGCCAAAGGTGCAGGAGGTCGAGAGGATTCCACTCAACGGATTCGGGAATACTATCGAGCTTTGGAAGGAAGCACTTCGGGAATATACACAGAAGCATCATCCGGGACCGGTGAAAATGGTGTTTCCGTCTTCTTATAGTTCCAGCCGTATTACGCAGATTCCATATGCAACAGGAAAAGAACTGACCCACATGGCAGAAAACATTGTGGCGGAGACGGAGGGAGATTCCGTTAAGGATTATTCTGTAATTTCAGCGGATCGAAAAAATGGTGTTACCCTTTGCTGTGGAAGTGCTGATGATGCGATCATTACACAGGTAATAGAATTCTGCCGCGAGATCGGACTTCCGGTCCGTGAGATTACCGTCTATGTCGAGGGGTATCTGCGGGTGATGGCGCATCAAAAAAGCCATAGCCGTGAGACAGCCATTTACCTGCTTTTTGAAGAAAACAGCGTGACAAGTCTGTTGTATCGGGAAGGGATATATCTGTATTCTACAAAGAGCCGAATTTTCAGTGAACGAGGTACTTTGGATTTTGGAACAGAGATTGTTCGTCTGATTTCCGGTATTTTACAGTTTTATGCAACAACGAAGTCTGAGGTTCAAATCACAGATGTTTATTATGCCGGCTGCCAGCCTGACGATTTTGAGGTCAGTGTGGATGGCATTCATAACATGCAACTGGAAGCACATCCGTTGAAGATTGACCTGAATTTTACTGCAACGGAAAATGCGGAAGACTGGCTGGCCTGTATCGGTGCTATGATGAAAGAAAAAACGAAAGGGATCAATCTGTATCAGGTATGGAGCCGCGCTCATGAAGAGGGAACGGTGAAAACAAAAAATACTGCGAAGCAGATTGTATATCCGTTGATTATATTTGGAATTTGTGCAGCGGTATACGCGGGTCTGTCAGTATGGAATCTGGCAGAAGCACATAAGACAGCTGCTATTGAGGACTGGATCAATGATTCCCAGGTACAGGAAGAATACAGTAAAGCACTTGCAAAAGAGACAGAGAGTGAAAAACTGGCAACACAATTGAGTCAGGTAGCGCAGATGAAACAGAATCTTGATACATATCCGGATCTGACAGAGGAAATGCTGGGAAAAATCGTGGATGTAGGCGGTAATGATATGTCTGTGCGTGTACAGTCACTGGATATGTCGACCGGTACGCTGACTTTTCATGCAGTGAGCCGTAAAGTTATTGACATCCCGAATTATATTCAAAAGCTGGATGATACCGGATTGTTTGAGTCTGTGAATTACAGTGGTTACAGTTATGATGGCGGAGAGTATTCCCTGATGCTTTCCTGTGTATTGAAAGCAGAAGAAGCCGGAGGTGAGCAGTAATGAAAATCAGTATGGAATTAAGACCGAAGGATATTTCCCTTTTGAAAGTTCTGGCCTGTGTGCTGGTAGCATTTTTTATGATCAGGTTTCTGATTTTCCCGGCCATAGATAAGCATATGGATCTGGCTGATCAGCGGACTGAAGTGGAAACAGAACAGCAGGAAATGCAGGATGTAATGGGGCGGACAGGCAATCTTGATGTGAAGATCGCAAAACAGCAGGAATTGTTGCAGGCCACGAAAGAAGGCTATTATGATCTGCTGGAAAATCGACAGGTAGATGAACTGGTTACGGGAATCGTGCTGGACCATAATCTGTTCCCGGTGTATCTGAATATTACCGGGACAGCTCCGGGGGTTCCGTCTGCATATGTATTATCAGAAGTGAATAATGCAGAGACAACAACGGATGTGGAAGGCACAGAGGCAGAGGATACTTCGGACAGTGCAGAAACTGCGCAGGAAGAGGGGAGCACTGTGCCACAGGCGGCTTATGTCAACACTACATCCGTGGATGTGACAGTTCAGGGAAATGAAACGGAAATCCGGGCATTTTTAGATGATATCGCCAATAATTATCCGGGGATTCAGGTGACATCTTTTTCCATGCAGGAAAATGAGTATGTAAACAACAGTCTGCAGACTGTTTCTCAGATGAGCTGTAACTGTACATTAGCGATATACACCTGTGGAGAAAATTAGAAGCGTAAAACTTGAAGGAGAAATGAGTAAGTGAATACGAATCTGAGAATTGGAGATATTCTGGTTGAAAAAGGATATGTAACAGAGGCGCAGATGCAGCAGGCGCTTGTATGGCAAAAGGAACATCGTGACAAACGAGTAGGTCAGATCCTGATGGAACTGGGATTTGTCTCGGAGACACAGGTGTTGGATGCGCTGGCCAGCAGACTGCATCTGGAAATTATAGATGTGGCACAGCAGAATGTGGAGCTTCAGGCGGTTGGTATGGTAAACCGCGAACTGTGTGAGAAAAATCTGATTCTTCCGCTCAGTGTGCAGGGACACAATATGACTATCGTTACCAACGATCCGTTGAACTATTTTGCACTGGAGGAAGTACGGCAGCAGACCAGCTGCCAGTTGCAGATTTATCTGAGTGAGGAGAAGCCCCTGCGAAAAGCTGTTTCTTATTATTTTGCAGAGGTCAGTGCCAGAAAAGCAGCAACACAGGCAAATGTAGATTTTGCCATGCCGGAGGCGGAAGAACTGACCATTGAGGACCTGGGGGCCGGAGATGATGAGGCACCGATCATTCGACTGCTGAACAGTCTGATCGAGCGTGCAATCAAATCAGAAGCAAGTGATATTCATATCGAGCCTTTTGAGACAGAGACGAAAGTACGAATGCGAATTGATGGTGTGATCATGGAATATGTAACGATTCAGAGACATATCCATGCACCGTTGATCGCCCGTATTAAGATTTTGTCAAATCTGGATATTGCAGAGAAGCGAATTCCACAGGATGGACATTTTCGTGTCAATCTGGAAGGCGGAAGTGTAAATATTCGTGTATCTGTATTGCCGACAGTATTTGGTGAAAAAGCAGTACTGAGAATCATGGCTGCGACTACTCATATGGATCATGCAGATCATTTTGGTATGGATGATTATAGCTACAACCAGTTTGCACCGATGCTGAACCGCCCGAACGGAATTATTTATATTACCGGACCGACAGGAAGCGGTAAATCCACGACGTTATATATGGTGCTGGATTATCTGTCCGGCAGAAATGTCAATATTTCCACCATCGAGGATCCGGTGGAGAAAAATATGCCTGGAATCAATCAGACACAGGTAAATCCAGTAGCAGGGCTGACCTTTGATGTGGGTCTGAGAGCTTTGATGCGTCAGGATCCGGATATCATTATGGTAGGTGAGACCCGAGATGGAGAGACCGCAGGTACTTCTGTCCGTGCAGCAATCACCGGTCATGTGGTGTTGAGTACGTTACATACCAATGATGCAGTTTCCAGTATTGTCCGCCTGGAGGATATGGGAGTGGAAACGTATCTGGTGGCCAATTCGCTGGTGGGACTGGTGGCACAGCGTCTGATGCGTAAAGTGTGTCCAAAATGCGGTGTGGAGATGGAGACAACCGAAGAAGAACAGATTTTTCTTGGAGAAGATGTCAAGAAAGTGCGTCGCGGTGTTGGATGTGCGCACTGTAATCACACTGGTTACAGCGGACGAATTGCGGTGCATGAGATTGTTTCAATTGATAGTGAGATCCGCCGTATGATCATCAATCATAATTCAGTAGAAGAAATCACGGCATATGCGAAAGAACATCAGCATATGCGTACGTTAAAGGAAAGTGGCCTGAATCTGGTAAAAGAGGGTGTGACCACACCGGAAGAATTGTTAAAAATCAGTTATCAGTAGAAGCTGACGGATAGGGAAAGAGAGGTCTGACAGTATGACAGAGGACAGTTTACAGCTGACAGTAGATGCAATTATACGGGAAGCACGGGAGAAAAAAGCATCGGATATTCATATTTCAGAGGGAATGCCGGTCTGGTACCGAATCAACGGAAAACTGATTCCGGCACAGGCACAGTTGCCTGCAGATGAAATAACGGGTATGTTGTATGCAATGATGCCGGACAGGCAGAGAATGCTGTTTGAACAGGGAATGGATGCAGACTTTTCTTTTCAGACAACAGATGGAAAACGGCAGAGAGTGAATGTATTCCGACAGCAGAAAAAAATGGCAGCAACCATCCGGCTGCTGAATGCATCAATTCCGACATTGGAAGAACTTAAGATGCCGACCGTTCTCTATGAAATGGCGAAAGCACCCCGTGGGCTGATCCTTGTCACCGGACCGACAGGAAGTGGAAAATCCACAACGCTGGCCGCAATGATCGAATATATGAATCAATACAGTGATCGGCATATTATTACAATTGAAGATCCGGTAGAGTATGTCTATGAAAGCAAACAGTCTCTGATTCATCAGCGGGAAGTAGGAGATGATGTATCCGATTTCGCATCAGCCCTGCGCAGTGCCCTGCGTGAAGATCCGGATGTGATTCTTGTGGGAGAAATGCGTGATTATGAAACAATCCAGGCCGCGCTGTTGGCGGCAGAAACCGGACATCTTGTACTTTCCACGCTTCATACAACCGGAGCGGCACAGACCGTAGAGCGGATTATTGATGCATGTCCGGCAGAAGGACAGAATCAGGTACGGATTCAGCTGGCCGGTACGTTGAGAGGAATTGTCAGTCAGTGCCTGATTCCATGTGGCGGAGGAGTAACGAGAATTGCTGCTACAGAGCTTCTGGTTGCTACGGGCGCGATTTTGAACCTGATCCGTGAGGGCAAAACGCATCAGATTTCCACGATGATGCAGTCCGGAGCAGCACTTGGTATGCATACGCTGAATGCAGATCTGGTTCGGCTCATGCAGCATGGGTATATAACAAGAGAGGACGCATTTCTATATAGCAATAACCGGGTGGAATTGGATGCAACACTGCGGTAGAAGCGGAGTGAACATTACATAATCATTTTTTTTGACGTATGATAAATAAAGTTTAATGAAAAGTTGACAAATGTGATTATTTCATAAACTTTTTTTAAATACCTAGACGTATTTTATCCTCTGTGGTATTATGTTAGGCGTACTATCGGAGGTAAGATATGTCAGAATTTAATAAGAAAAAAGTAACAGATAAAAATATAAATAATAATGATAATGAGCGTGAAATCCCAGATATTGTAACGGGAGAAGATAGAAAAACTGAATATAAAAAAGGTAAAAAGGCAAAGATGGAGCATTCAGCAAAGCATGTATTTGAGACCCGACTGCATCATCATCGTAAAAAAGATAGAGAGCAGGATGATATTCTGGAGGATTTGGAATTTATATCAGAAGAGAGCGTGAAGGATAAATCTCGTATGGCCGGGGCAAAGGAAGAGTCGCATCATTTTGCATCAAAGAAAAAGACTATGCGCCGAAGTCTGGATGAATCCGAAGCAAAAAAAGAGAAATCGATAGCATTTATGCGCAGAAATATCGCATTTGTCGGTATTGGCTGTCTGATTGTAATTGTTGTGATCTGTGCGATTATTATTGGCGTAAAGAGTATGAAGGAAAAGAAAGCTGCAAATCGTGATCAGTCATTATCATCTCAGGAATATGAGACAGATCAGTATACGGAGATTAATACCTTGATTGAGAACTACTATACAGCATATGCGTCTGGCAATACAGGTGAGATGCTTACATATGCAAATCCAATCTCAGACAAGGAAAAAAGTTACATCACCATGTACAGTCAGTACATAGAAAAGTTTGATAATATTACCTGTTATACAAAGACTGGGGCAGATGATCATTCCTTTATTGTATCCGTGGCATTTGATCTGAAGTATAAGAATGTAGATACAGCAGCACCTGGACTGGACTTCTTCTATGTGACAACAAATGACAAAGGCGAGTATTATATTGATAATATATACAGTCCATTTAACTTGAAGTATCAGGAGAATCCTATGGATGATACGATTCTTCAGCTGATCAGTGATTATCAGAACGGTGAGGATGTCATTGCCCTGCAGGCAAATGTCCAGACTCGTTATGAGGATGCTGTTAATTCAGATGAAAATCTGAAAAATATGGTGGAAGTGACCCTGACAAATGCGATCAGCGAGTGGAATACACAGCAGCAACAGGAAGCAGACCAGAAAGCACAGGAGGCAGCTCAGCAGGTAGCACAGCAGGAACAGGAAGCTGCTCAGCAGCAGGCCGCACAGGATCAGCAGGCACAAGAATCCGCACAGCAACAACAGGCTGCTGATCAGGCCGCACAGCAACAGCAGCAGACAATGGATACAACGGAGACAGAACAGAAAGCATGGGTTTATGCAACGGAAACAATGAACATCCGTCAGGAACCGAATGAACAGTCTGCCGTACTTGCATCTGCAATCCAAGGTTCTGAGCTTCGTCAGCTTGCGGTAACTGCAAATGGATGGAGTAAGGTGAAAACCGGCAGTATCGTTGGATATGTAAAGACAGAATATGTTACAGCTCAGCAGTAATGCTTCGCACGTATCATAAAAAGAAATAATAAAGAGGGGACAGGTTGACTGTTCCCTTTTGATATGTATATCAGATGTGAGATGATTCTCACATCTGCAGGTGGTGAGCAACAAGAATGCTGAGGGCATTCTTGAACAGACGTGAGAAGACATGAATTTAAAGAAAATGAAGAAGCAAGGACATTAATATTGACAGGTGGGAATGGAATATTTTGCAGTGAAATGACAATACTAACTTAAAAAGAGGAGGTTTTGTCATGACACAGAAAGACGAAAACAATCTGCTTCATGCAATTTGCAAAAATTCCAACATGGGTGTGGATGCCATCCATGAAGTACTAAAAGATATTTATGACGAGGAATTTGCTTATGAATTAAACGTTCAGGCAGATAAAATGGAACAGTTTGGGCGGAAAGCGAGAATACGCTTGTGTGCAAACGGCAGCGAACCGGCACAGCCAAAACCATTAACAACGGCAATGCTCAAGACTTCTATCAGAATGCAAAAAGTACTTCAGAATAAGACCGAAGACGTGGCAGATATGATGGAAAAGGGTAATGAACGTGGTGTGAAAGAACTCAAACATGCGATTCATAAGTATCGTGATGCTGGCATATTTGCAACGGAGCTGGCAAAAGAAATGATTGATTTTGAAGAGGATAATATGAGAAAAATGAAGACATATCAGATGTGAGATGATTTTCTGGTTGATATTGTCTCTGTATAGATAAAAATTGTTACCGATGGAATGCGAAATAAAAAGAGAAAACAGAAGAGAGAAGAATAGATGAATACAGAAAAAAGAGAGATTCAGGAAGGAATACGTATAAACAAATATCTGAGCGAAGCCGGGGTATGCTCCCGGCGCGCAGCAGATCGGGAAATCGAAAAGGGAAATGTATTGTTAGATGGGCGTAAAGCTGTGACCGGGGATAGAGTACTCCCGGGAATGCGGGTCACTTTTTGTGGGAAGGAAGTCTGCCCGGAGACGGAAGAAATCATGATTGCATTTCACAAACCGGTAGGAATTGTTTGTACAGCAGAAAAACGGGAAAAGAACAATATTATTGATTTTATCAATTATCCGAAACGAATTTACCCTGTAGGACGTCTTGACAAGGATTCCGAGGGGCTGATTTTACTGACAAATCAGGGAGATCTGGTTAATAAGATGATGCGGGCCGGAAACTATCATGAGAAAGAATATGTGGTCACAGTAAATGAGAAAATTACACCTGAATTTCTGGAGCAGATGCGTGGAGGGTTGTATCTCGAAGAATTGGGAGTACATACAAGACCGTGTAAAGTGACACAAGTCAATGACAGAACGTTTCGTATTATATTGACTCAGGGATATAACCGCCAGATTCGCAGAATGTGTGAAACATGTGGATATCGTGTAAAACGGTTGGTGCGTACCAGAGTGATGAATATTCTTCTGAGCGATCTGGCACCGGGCACATATCGGGAACTGACAGCAGAAGAAATGGCTACATTAAATAAACTGACAGCGAAGTCATACAGTTCACCAAAGGGAAAAAATCCGGGAAAGAGGAGTTAGACAATGGAACAGACAATGGAACAAGTGCGGGCACAAATCGATGCACTGCGGCAGAAAATCGAATATCACAGCAATCGTTATTATAATATGGATGATCCAGAAATTACAGATTATGAGTATGACATGTTAATGCAGGAGCTTAAAAAGCTGGAAAAAGATCATCCGGAATTTATTACACCGGATTCTCCGACACAAAAGGTCGGAGGAACGGCAAAGCGTACCGCCGGTGTGCTGGTGCGGCATAATGTGCCGATGTTGAGCCTGCAGGATGTATTTTCCAAGGAAGAAGTATATTCTTTTGTGGAAGAAATGCAGCAGCAGCTAGAGCACCCGGAATTTGTCGTTGAATACAAGATTGATGGCCTTTCCATGGCACTTCGTTATGAAGAAGGAGAATTGAAACTGGCAGTGACCCGTGGGGATGGTATTATCCAGGGGGAGGATGTTACGGCTAATGCAAAGGTGATCCATGATGTCAAGAAGAAAATGAAAGATCCACTGCCTTATATAGAAATTCGCGGTGAAGTGTATATGAAGAATGCAGATTTTGAAAAAGTAAACGAAATGCAGGAAATGCTTGGCAAAAAAACTTTTGCAAATCCAAGAAACTGTGCGGCAGGTACACTGCGCCAGTTAGACAGTAGTATTACCAAACAGCGAAACCTTTCTATGTTTATCTTTAACGTTCAGGAGGTACGTGGACGGGAGTTCAAGACACATGTGGAGGGCTATGAATATCTGAAAAAGCAGGGAGTTCCAGTCATTGACGATTATCGTGTATGTCATACTGCAGATGAAGTCTGGGATGCTGTTTGTAAGATAGGAGAAAACAGAGGAAATCTGTCGTATGATATTGATGGTGCGGTTGTAAAGATCAACTCTATTACTGACCGTGAGATTTTAGGAGCAACTTCCAAAGTTCCTCGCTGGGCCATCGCGTACAAATATCCGCCGGAAGAGAAAGAATCGAAATTGCTGGATATCGAGCTTTCTGTGGGAAGAACCGGCAGGATCACGCCAACCGCTATTTTTGAACCGGTGCGTCTGTGCGGCACTTCCGTATCTCGTGCGACACTGCACAATCAAGATTTTATCAATGATCTGGATATTGGAATCGGCGATACTATTGTTGTGTATAAGTCCGGTGAAATCATTCCGAAAATTAAGGAGGTGCGGAAAGAAAAACGACCGAAGGGCTGGATGCGTTTCCAGATTCCGGATACCTGTCCGGTCTGTGGAGCAAAAACAGTCCGTGAGAAAGATACGGCGGACATCCGTTGTGTATCTCCTGACTGTCCGGCACAGTTAGAACGGCATATTATTAACTTTGTCGGCCGCGATGCCATGGATATCAAAGGTTTTGGCGCGGTATATGTGACAGAACTGGTGAGACTTGGCTATATCCATGATATTGCAGACATTTATCATCTGAAGGAACATCGGGAAACGCTGATTGAGCAGGGAATCATCGGAAAAGAGAAAAATACAGATAAACTACTGGATGCCATTGAAAGCAGCAAACAAAACGAACCGTTTCGCCTTTTGACCGGATTTGGCATTCAGAATGTCGGAAAGGCGGCAGCAAAAGCGATCATGCGTCAGTTTGGCAGCATCGAGGCACTGCAGAATGCCGGAAAAGAAGCATTGCTGGAGGTCAACGATATCGGAGAAGTCAGTGCGGAATGCATTTTGAAATATTTTGCCAGTGAAAAAAATCAGAAGATTATTGCCCGGTTGAAAGAGGCCGGTGTCAATATGGAAATGCCGGAATCAGAGGAAATGAGTGATTTGCTGGCAGGAATGACCATTGTTGTAACGGGCACGCTGCCGACCCTTGGCAGAAAAGAAGCCCAGGAACTGATTGAGAAAAACGGTGGAAAAACAGCCGGAAGTGTTTCGAAGAAAACCAGTTATTTACTGACCGGTGAGAATGCCGGAAGCAAGTTGAGCAAAGCGCAGGATCTCGGTATTCCAGTGATCAGTGAAGCGGAATTTTTAGAGATGATCCAGAAAGCGTAAGTCTGCCAAATAAGAGAATTTGATCATATGAAGAAAAGAAAAAAAAAGAATAAAAAAAATCTGAATATGAAAAAATTACTGAGCACTATGTTTAAAATCGGATGTATCGGTTTTGGCGGAGGATCAGCACTGGTACCGGTGATCGAATCAGAAGTCGTTTATGAGAAGAAACTGATTGACAAGGAAGAATATACGAAAGACGTGGTTGTGGCGAATATCACGCCGGGAGCTCTCCCGGTGGAAGTAGCCGCCGGTGTGGGTCGGAAGGTTTGGGGCATTCCGGGAATGATCCTGTCAGCTCTGCTGATGGGACTGCCGGGTACATTCCTGACGGTATTGTTTTTGATGATGATCAACTGTTCCGGAAACCTGGTGTTACGCCAGATTCTTTTTGCATCAGCAGGCGTGACGGCGTATATCATTTATATGTTGCTTATATATGCCAAGGGAACTTTTCGGGAAGGCAGGGAAAGTGGAACAGCAAAAAGCGGAATGACTTTTATGATCCTTGTTTTTTTGCTGACTTCCGGAAAAGAAATATTTCAGCTGTTTGGAATTAACCGGACACCGATTTTTGACATATCAACGATTGATGTATTGTGCGTGGCATTTTTCATCATTTTCTTTATCGGAGGGAGATTACGCTGGAGCAGGATCCTGATTTCTGGAGCAGCCACGGTGCTGTATTGTCTTTGCGTCGGGAAAATGCATTTGATCAGCAGTCCGGAAGTATTGTGGGGGCTCAGAGCAGTAATGTCAATACTGGCAATTTACGGAATTTACAGCAGTATTGAGGGAAAAATACCATTTTCATGGAATAAGCTGAAAAATCTGTTAAAAGAAGAAATCTCCTGGGCACTGTTTTTTTTGATTTTGTCGTTTCCAGCTCTGATTTGCTTTGGAGATACCATACGATTCGCAATCCGGGGACTGATCTCTGCAATTATATCATTCGGGGGTGGAGATGCGTATCTGGCGGTGGCAAATGGGCTTTTTGTCAATACCGGAATGATCAGTCATGATGATTTTTATTTTAAGATCGCATCTGTGGCAAACGGACTACCGGGATCAATTTTGTGTAAGATACTGACTGGGGTTGGATACATACTTGGATGTGAGAATGGTGGAACGTGGTGCGGCATTTTTGTGGCACTGTGTGGCTTTGCCTGCAGTATTGCAGCTTCCGGCGGCACATTTTCCGCTGTAGTGTACATTTATGAACAGTTTGAAAATCTAAGGATTTTCCATGTGCTGCAAACCTATATGCGTCCGATCGTGTCAGGACTGCTTCTGACAATTGGGGCATCCATGCTGTATCAGAATATGGAAATTGCCAGCTGGTATGAGTGGCCGGTTAAGACAATGGTATTGCTGACGCTTGGCATTATTCTGTTGAATATTTTCTGGCGCAGGCGTGGTGTAGTGCGTCCACTGCAAAGTGTATTGTTTTCCGCGGCGGTCTCTCTGATCGTATGTAACGTGTTTGCGTCAATCCCGTAAAAAATAAGTTTTCAAACGGGAAATAATTTGGTATACTAGATAATAATGAAAAGTGAATTATATTTTAGGAGGTTTTTCCATGGCTGAAGATAGAAAAGGATTAAAAATTAAAGAAGACGGACTTGGTGAAGTTCAGATTGCAGAAGAAGTCATCACAATCATTGCAGGACTTGCTGCCACAGAAGTAGAGGGTGTCTGCTCTATGGGTGGAAATATCACAAAAGATCTGGTTAGCCGTCTTGGTATGAAGAACCTTTCCAAAGGTGTGCGTGTGGAAGTGACAGAGGAAGGAAAGATCGAAGTATATGTGACGATCAATATTGCTTACGGTTATGCAATCCCGGCAGTATCCGGCAATGTACAGGAGAAAGTAAAAGCAGCAATTGAGAATATGACAGGGCTTGAGGTATCCGGTGTAAATGTCAGAATTGCAGATGTTGACATGAAAAATGCAGTCGAGTAGGGCAACCTACTCGATTTGTGAGTAAAAACTTCCATCAGACAGAGATGGGAGTGTACTCAAATGAGAAAAAATATGGAGGATAACATGAGCCGAAGAGAAGTGAGAGAACAGATTTTTAAAATTCTGTTTGGAGTAGAATTTCACAGCGCTGAAGAGCTAGATGAGCAGATTGCGCTGTATATGGAAGAACTTGGAGAGGTACGTCAGAAAGATTCTGATTATATTTTAAATAAGGTACACAGCATTGTAAAGCATCTGGATGATCTGGATGGAGCTTTAAATGCAGCATCCAAAAACTGGAAAACAAGCCGTATGGCGAAAGCAGAGCTTTCTATTCTGCGTCTGGCAGCCTACGAGATCAAATATGAGGAAGATATTCCGGTATCGGTATCTATCAATGAGGCTGTTGAACTGGCAAAATTATACGGATCTGATCAGGGACCGGCATTTGTAAACGGAATTTTATCCGGGCTGGCATGAGGCGGAATGTTTATTCTGTGGGGCAGGTGAATTCTTATATTCAGAATATGTTCGCACAGGATTTTATGATGAGCCATATTGCAGTGCGGGGTGAGATATCTAACTGTAAATATCACAGCTCCGGACACATTTATTTTACTTTGAAAGATGAGACTGGCATACTCAAAGCTGTGATGTTTCGCAGCAATGCAGCCAACGGATTGTCTTTTCACATGGATGTGGGCGACCGTGTCATTGTTCTGGGAGAAATCCGGATTTATGAACGTGACGGACAGTATCAGCTGTATGCGCAACAGGTGACCCGTGACGGTGTTGGAATCCTCTACCAGAAATTTATGGAGCGAAAAAAAGAACTCGAAGAGATGGGAATGTTTGCGCAGGAATATAAGCGGGACATTCCCCGTTATGCGTTCCGCATCGGTGTGGTGACAGCACCAACCGGAGCGGCAATCCGTGATATTCAGAATATTTCCCACCGCAGAAATCCTTACGTACAGCTGCTTTTATATCCTGCACTGGTGCAGGGCGAAGGTGCGACGGCATCCATTGTAGAGGGAATTTATGCGATGGAGGAGAAAAATGTAGATGTGATCATCGTTGGACGAGGCGGTGGATCGATGGAAGACCTGTGGGCATTTAATGAAGAAATTGTCGCACGGGCTATTTTTGAATGCCCGATTCCAATTATATCTGCGGTTGGACATGAGACGGATTATACGATTGCTGATTATGTAGCAGATCTGCGTGCACCGACACCTTCAGCGGCAGCGGAACTTGCGGTATTCGATTACAGACAGGTGCAGGAACGGCTGGGTATGAGCGTGCAGACACTGTTGTACCGGATGAACCAGCAGATGGAACTGGCAAGGAGCAGAGTACGGGAATATCAGCTGCATCTGAAAGCACTGCATCCGAAAAATCAGCTGATGCAGAAGCGGCAGTATCTGACGGATCTGGAGGAAAGCCTGGAGCGCAGCATGCAGGAAATTTTGCAAAAAAAACGGCATCAGCTGGAAATGTATGCAGCAAGACTGGACGGATGTTCCCCTTTGAAAAAATTGCAGGGCTCATATGCATTCGTGAGTAAAGCGGATGGAAAGCCGATTCATTCTGTGGATGATGTGCAGGTGAATGAACAGATTGAGGCACAGCTGATGGATGGAAAAATTATGGCAACAGTCTGTGGAACAGAGAAAAACGGAGTAGTGAAATAAAATGGAAACGACGGAAGCAAAAGAATCTTTAGAGGAAATGTTTGAACAGCTGGATGCCATCCTGAAGAACATGGAGGATCCGGAGCTTTCCCTGGAACATGCTTTTGCATTGTATGAGCAGGGAATGAAAAAAATACAGAACTGCAATCAGAAGCTGGATACCGTTGAGAAAAAAATGCTTCAGATCGCAGAGGATGGGACAGAAGTTCCTTTTGAATAAGAGAGGTGTGGATGATGGATATTAAGAAAGAGATTGCAGAGCATACCAGCCAGGTAGAGGAGATCATAAAAAAATATCTGCCGGGGGAGACCGGTTATCAGAAAACGGTGATGGAAGCAATGAATTACAGCTTTCTGGCAGGGGGCAAACGTCTGCGGCCAATGCTGATGCAGGAAACGTACCGGTTGTTTGGCGGAACATCCGATATTATTGAGCCTTTTATGGCTGCAATTGAGATGATTCATACCTATTCTCTGATCCATGATGATCTTCCGGCGATGGATAATGATGATTACCGTCGTGGAAGAAAAACAACCCATGTCGTTTATGGAGAAGCCATGGGAATCCTGGCAGGAGACGCATTGCTGAATTTTGCATTTGAGACAGCCTGCAAAGGACTGATGCAGGACGTTGGAAATCCTGCGGCAGCCAGAGCAGTTCAGATTCTTGCGCAGAAAGCAGGTATCTATGGCATGCTTGGCGGCCAGGTTGTAGATGTAGAATCCGAGGGACAGCCACTGGAGCGGGAAAAACTGGATTTTATCTATGATCTGAAGACCGGAGCATTGATTGAGGCTTCCATGTTGATCGGTGCTGTGCTTGCAGATGCTTCCGAGGAAGAGCAGCAGGTGATCTTACAGGTGGCAAAAGATGTGGGACTTGCGTTTCAGATTCAGGATGATATTCTGGATGTGACCAGTGACATTGAGACTCTTGGCAAACCGATCGGCAGTGATGAAAAAAATCACAAAACAACATACGTAACCATCCGCGGACTGGCACAGGCCACGAAGGATGTAGAGGAAATATCTGAGCGTGCATTAGAGGGAGTGGCATCGCTTTCAGAGACAAATATATTCTTGAATGAATTAATCAGATTTTTAATTCACAGAAAAAAATAGGGGATAAAAATGGCAGTACTTGACCGAATTAATCAGGCAAATGATATAAAATATTTAAGTGAGGCACAATTAGAAGAACTGCCGGGGGAGATTCGTCAGTTCCTGATCGAACATATCTCAAAAACCGGCGGTCATCTGGCGTCAAATCTTGGTGTCGTGGAGCTTACCATGGCTTTGCATCTGGTGCTGAATTTTCCGGAGGACAAGCTGATATGGGATGTGGGACATCAGTCTTACACGCATAAAATCCTGACTGGAAGAAAGCGGGAATTTGAGCATCTGCGTCAGTTAGACGGAATGAGTGGTTTCCCGAAACGGTCGGAGAGCGACTGTGATGCCTTCGATACCGGCCACAGTTCCACATCCATTTCCGCAGGACTTGGCTACGCGAGAGCCAGAGATCTGCTGGGAGAGGATTATCATGTGGTATCTGTGATCGGTGACGGCGCTTTGACCGGAGGTCCGGCCTTTGAAGCATTAAATAATGCGGCTGAGCTTCATACGAACATGATCATTGTGTTAAATGACAATAAAATGTCTATCTCGGAGAACGTTGGTGGATTGTCACAGCATCTGGCTTCCCTGCGTACTGCTGAGGCTTATCAGGAGTTTAAATCCGGTGTACACAGTTCTCTGGAACGCCTGCCTTACGGCGAGCGTGTGGTCCGCAGAATAAGAAAGACAAAAAGCAGTTTAAAACAGCTGCTGATTCCGGGCATGATCTTTGAGAACATGGGAATCACGTATCTTGGTCCGGTGGACGGACACAATCTGACAGATATGGTACGTATTTTGCGAGAAGCAAAAAAAGTAAACGGTGCGGTGGTTGTTCATGTACAGACGGAAAAAGGACGCGGCTACGAACCGGCGGAGTTGCATCCGGACCGTTTTCACGGCACAGGTCCATTTGATATTCCAAGTGGACAGCCTTTGGTGAAAAAGGACAAACCGAACTATACCGATGTATTTTCTACGGTAATCTGTAAGATCGCGGCAAAAAATGATTCTGTGGTAGCCATTACGGCAGCCATGGCAGATGGAACCGGATTAAAGCGGTTCCGGGCAGAATATCCGACACGTTTCTTTGACGTGGGAATTGCAGAAGGACATGCAGTGACCTTTGCGGCAGGACTGGCAGCAGCGGGCCTGCATCCGGTGTTTGCGGTATATTCTTCATTTCTGCAAAGAGGGTTTGATCAGATTGTGCATGACGTCTGTATGCAGAATCTTCCGGTGGTATTTGCCATTGACCGTGCGGGCCTGGTCGGTGCAGATGGAGAGACGCATCAGGGTGTGTTTGACCTGTCTTTCCTTGGCATGATCCCGAATATGATAGTTCTGGCACCTAAAAATAAATGGGAGCTGGCTGACATGCTTCGGTTTGCCTTCCGTCAGAATGGACCGGTTGCTTTACGCTACCCGCGTGGACAGGCGTATGCCGGTTTAAAAGAACACCGGGCACCGATTGTGTATGGAAAGAGTGAATGGATATATGAAGAGCGGCAGATTGCGATATTTGCTGTTGGAAATATGCTGGAAGAAGCGGTAAAGGTACATGAACTGCTGCATGAACAGGGGTATGACTGTTCTCTGAACAATGTGCGTTTTGTAAAACCGCTGGATAAAGAAGCATTACGCAAAGCAGCAGAGGATCATTTACTGATTGTTACCATGGAAGAAAATATTCTGCGGGGCGGCTTTGGGTATGCGGCGGCAGCTTATTTAAGTGAGGCGGATGAAACCGTGAAGGTACTTCATTTTGGTATTGATGATCAGTTTGTACAGCATGGAACGGTATCACAGCTGCATGCGAGGATTGGACTGGATGCGGAAAGCATGGCAGATAAGATCATCGAAACTTATCAGAAGCTATAGAGAAACGGATAAACAAAACTACAATAGGCAAAAAATTTAGGTAGAAAGCAGTAAACATCGAAATTTTTCGATGGAAGAAAAAAGGAAATAGATAACAGATATGAAAGAGAGACTGGATGTATTACTTGTAAAACGAAATCTGGCTCCTTCCAGAGAGAAGGCGAAAGCCATGATCATGGAAGGAAATGTGTTTGTAAATAATCAGAGGGAGGACAAGGCAGGTGCTTCTTTTGATGAAAATGTACCGATTGAAATTCACGGAAACACACTGAAATATGTCAGCCGTGGTGGTCTGAAATTGGAAAAAGCGATGAAAGAGTTTGAGCTGAAGCTGGATGGAGATATCTGTATGGATATCGGAGCTTCCACCGGCGGTTTTACGGACTGTATGCTTCAGAACGGAGCATCCAAAGTGTATTCCGTAGATGTCGGATACGGTCAGTTCGCATGGAAACTGCGTCAGGATCCAAGGGTTGTCTGCATGGAAAAAACAAATATCCGTTATGTGACACCGGAAGATATTGATGATGCACTGGATTTCGCCTCAGTGGATGTATCCTTTATTTCTCTGACAAAAATCCTGGAGCCTGTCAGAAATCTTTTGAAAGATGGCGCTCAGATGGTGTGCCTGATCAAACCACAGTTTGAGGCAGGACGCGAAAAAGTCGGCAAAAAAGGTGTGGTAAGAGACAAAGCTGTACATCTGGAAGTAGTAGAGCGGATCGTGGATTTTGCACTGGAGCATGGTTTTTCTGTGCATCACCTTTCCTATTCTCCAATTAAGGGGCCGGAGGGAAATATCGAATATCTGGTGCACATTCAGAAATGTGAGACAGTGGCAAAGGAGGAAGGCGTTGATCCGGTGTCAGTGGTAGAAGCTGCACATGCAGAGCTTGATAAGTAATATGAAAAAGTTTTTTATTATCACAAACGAACATAAAGACATGAATCTGGCAGTCACAAATGCCATTTCGGATTATATTATCGCAAAGGGCGGCACCTGTATGCACTATGTCAGCACAAAAACCGGATGGAATGACCGAAACCTGCGTAGATTTCAGCCTTCCGATATTGATGCGGACTGTATTATCGTGCTTGGCGGTGACGGTACGCTGGTGCGGGCAGCCAGAGACATGGCAAGTATCGGCATTCCACTGATCGGTGTCAATATGGGTACGCTTGGTTATCTGTGCGAGCTGGAACGAAGTACGGTATTTGATGCCATTGACCGGTTATTTGAAGATCGCTATGAACTGGAAGAGCGTATGCTGATCAAAGGAAGCAGCCAGAAGGATGGTTTGGGGAAAGCAACCTTTGCGTTAAATGATATCGTAATACACAGAACCGGTCTTCCGCAGATTGTAAATTTGATCGTGTCGGTAAATGGCGAGTATCTGGCCAACTACAGCGCAGACGGAATCATTATTTCCACTCCGACGGGATCTACCGGTTACAGCATGTCAGCAGGCGGTCCAATCGTGGATCCGAAGGCAGATTTGATGCTGATCACACCGATCAATCCACACAGCGCCCTGGCAAAAAGTATCGTAGTGGGCTCAGACGCAGTTATTGATGTAACATTGGCAAAACGTCGTCAGGAAGAAGATGAAGAGGCAGAGGTGAGTTTTGACGGGGACCGCTTTGTACACATGAAAGTGGGTGACAGTATCCGCATTCAGAAAGCCAATGCCTATGCAAAAATCTTGAAGTTAAATCAGTTGAGCTTTTTACAGATCCTGCGTAAAAAGATGCAGGAGATCCATTAGGAGGTAGCAGTATTGAAAGCAAAACGACATGCGAAAATTCTGGAAATTATTCGCAAATATGATGTAGATACACAGGAAGAACTGTGCGTTCGACTGAACGAGGCCGGCTATAAAGTGACTCAGGCCACGGTGTCCCGTGATATCAGGGAGTTGAAGTTAACGAAGGTAGCCATCAAAGGGGGAAAACAGAAATATACATCTCTGTATGATGCCGGAAATGATCTGGAGGAAAAATACAGCCGTGTATTTAAAGATGGAGTTATTTCCCTGGATATGGCACAGAATATTCTCGTTATAAAGACCGTTTCCGGTATGGCCATGGCGGTTGCGGTAGCTTTGGATGCCATGGACTGCAATGAGATCGTGGGAAGTATCGCTGGAGATGATACGATCATGTGTGCAGTGCGTACCGTGGAAGATACGGCAGCGCTGATGCAGCGGCTGCGGGCATTGCAGAGAGAGTAGAAGGAGAAAAGGATGTTATTAAATCTGCATGTAAAAAATCTTGCATTGATCGAAGAATCGGAAGTGACCTTTGGTTATGGGCTGAATATTCTCTCCGGTGAGACAGGTGCAGGAAAATCCATTATCATTGGATCTGTAAATCTGGCGCTTGGCGGAAAAGTTTCCAAATCCATGCTGCGGGAAAATGCAGAATTTGCCCTGGTAGAGCTGATTTTTTCTGTAGAGCAGGAAACACAGGCAGAGATATTACGTGCCATGGATATTTTTCCGGAAAACGGGGAAATTATTATGAGTCGCAAAATTTATACCAGCGGACGCAGTGTCAGCCGGATTAATTCAGAGACCGTATCTGCGTCGCTGATGCGAAAAGTGGCATCGGTGCTGATTGATATCCATGGGCAGCATGAACATGAGTCGCTTCTGGCAAAGCGGAATCATATGAAATATCTGGATGATTTTGCAAAACGCGCGTTGGAAGAGAAAAAGGCAGAACTGGCTGCTGTCTATGAAGAATATACAACTTTCAGGAAAAAATTAGAAGAGACTTCTCTGGATGCGGAACAGCAGGCAAGAGAACTTTCTTTTTTACAATATGAGATTGACGAGATTGATCAGGTTGATCTGAAAATTGGTGAGGATGAAAATCTGGAAGCGGATTACCGTAGACTTTTTAATGGCCGAAAGATTATGGAAGCTATTGCGGAGTGTCAGGAGCTGTGTTCAGAAGGAAATGAAAACGCTTCTGACCAGATTGGCAGAGCAGTACATGTGCTACGCACGGTGGCACAGTATGATGAGCCGTTGGAAGAATTGTCTGCACAGATTGAGGAAATTGAAAATCTGATCAGTGATTTTAACCGGGAACTGTCCGGATATGTCTCAGAACTGAATTTTTCAGAAGAGACATTCCACCAGATTGAAGATAGATTAAATCTGATCAATCATCTGAAGTCAAAATATGGAAAAACCATTGTACGCATTTTAGAAGAGCGGCAGGCCAAGGAAGAAAAGCTGGATCAGCTGCAGCATTATGAGGAATATCGTCTGCAATTACAGGAAAACCTGAAGAAAGCAGAGGAGCATCTTGCGCAGCTGTGTCAGGAAGTTACCGATATCCGAATGGAATATGCAAAGTCATTGGCAGAGCAGACAAAGAAAGCGTTAAAAGACCTGAATTTCCTGGATGTAAAGTTTGAGATGGAATTTTCCAGATTGGATCATTATACAGCCAACGGTTGGGATGAGACCAGATTTTTGATTTCAACAAACCCGGGAGAACCGATGAAACCGTTGGATGCGGTAGCTTCCGGTGGCGAGTTATCCCGTATTATGCTGGCGTTGAAAACCGTTCTTGCGGAGCATGATGAAATTGAGACACTGATCTTTGATGAGATTGACAGTGGAATCAGTGGAAGAACGGCACAGATGGTGGCTGAGAAGATTAAAATGACCGGAAAAAATCACCAGATTATCTGCATCACTCATTTGCCGCAGATCGCAGCCATGGCAGATCATCATTTTTTAATTGAAAAAACTTCCAGTGCGGACAGTACAATCTCAAATATCAGATCGTTGAATCGTGAAGAGAGTATTCATGAACTTGCACGCATGCTTGGCGGCGTCAAGATTACGGATACGGTTTTACAAAATGCAAAAGAAATGAAAGAAATGGCAGATGCGGTAAGATAATACTTGTGTGAAAAAAAAGATTGTTCATATAATAAAAATAGAACAAAGAAGTCTGAGCATGACAGATAGATCATGAAACAGATAAGAAAGAGATACCTAATAAAAAAGGGTATCTTTTTTATTTGATAGGATTTTGGGGTTTTGACATGCAAATCCTATCAAATTTACCAAAGAAGGGTGTGAAAAAATGGAGGTTTTGAGCATTTATAAAAAATGTCGGAAATCTATCTGGGGTATCATGATGGTCCTCTGGTTGCTATCAGCATATGTCTGGCTGCTGGATGCAATCCCAGGTTCAGTCTGCATTGCATACGGTCAGCAACTGAATATTACGGAAGGACTTCCGGTGACCAGCCAGATCCGAAGTACAGACGGAACGGTGACATCCAACGGAACAATGCCAAGTGGCAGCTATAAAATGGAATACCGGTTGTTTGGAGTGATTCCGGTCAAAGATGTGACCGTGCATATTGTAGAGGACACGGAGGTGATTCCGTGCGGGATTCCTTTTGGCCTTTACATTGAAATGAGAGGGGTGCTGGTGGTTGAAGTCTGCGACCTGGAGCAGAATGGTATACAAATTGATAGCCCGGCGAGTCACATTCTGAAAGCTGGGGACTATATTACTGCGGTAAATCATACATCAATCATTACAAAAGATGAATTGCAGGAAGTGGTTGCGCAAAGTCAGGGGGCAGAACTGGAACTGACGGTTATGCGGGATGGCGAATCTTTTGAATGTAAGGTAACACCTGTCTATACAAATAATGACAGGTATCAGATCGGCGTCTGGATCCGAGATGATCTGGCGGGAATTGGAACACTGACCTATATTGACGGAAATGGAATGTTCGGAGCTTTAGGTCATGGTATCACGGATATAGATGTGGATCATCTGGTGAGTATACTGGATGGAACCGCATACCAGGCTAATATCCTGAGTATAATCCGTGGAGAAAAAGGAAAACCCGGCGAACTGTTGGGACAGATTCATTATAATCAGGCAAACCGACTGGGACAGATCACAAAAAACACAAGCAACGGAATTTTCGGTAGTCTGGAGAGCGTTCCAGACTCACTGAAAGATGTGGAGCCGATGCAGATTGGTTTCAAACAGGAGATAGAAACCAGTCCGGCGCAGATTCTGGCGACCATTGATCAGGACCGAAAATTGTATGATATTGAGATCACAAAAGTAGATGTCAACACACAGGAATCTAACAAAGGTATTAGTTTCCGGGTGACTGATGAGGAACTGATTCAGGAGACAGGTGGTATTATTCAAGGACTTAGCGGGGCGCCGATTTTACAAAATGGTAAAGTGATCGGAGCGGTTACTCATGTTTTTGTGAACGATCCGTGCAAAGGATACGGTATCTTTATCGAAAATATGCTGGAGCAGTAAATATGGCAAATTCAATTTTTTCTGTATCCAACAAAAAATTAATTATACGCATGACAAAGACTGCATCAAATACCTTCATGTCCTGCAAGAAAGGATTACTGTATTAAGATTGTACTTTTTCCTCCGGGGAAAGCTCGGCATGAATGCACTCAATTTTGTCACGGATAGGCATGGTTGGAGTAACCCAGTCAACGGCATTCCGTATAATCTGTATGATATGCGGATTATGATAAGCTGGGGTAGTTTCATGTCCTGGCTGGAAATAGAAAATTTTTCCGTATCCTCTGCTCCAGGTACAGCCAGAGCGGAATACTTCACCGCCACGGAACCAGCCAGTAAAAATCACATCGTCCGGTTTCGGAATATCAAAATATTCCCCATACATTTCTTCGGCACCAACTTCGAAGTTTGCAGGAATTCCCTTTGCAATCGGATGAGTCGGTGCTGTTGTATACATACGCTCATAATCATCGTGGCGCCACTGCAGAGTACAGCTGGTTCCGAGCAGCAGACGCAGCGGTTTGCTAAGGTGCGCAGAGTGCAGGGCGATAAATCCCATGCCGCCAAGCACACGCTGGTGTACTTTCTCAGCAAGTTTGTCCGGAACAGCATCGTGTGCTACATGTCCCCACCAGATGAGAACATCAGTGGAATTTAACAATTCATCGGTCAGACCATAGTCTGGCATATCCAAAGTAACCAGAGTTACCTGATCGTCTGAATTCTCTTTCAGAGCCGCGGCCAGTGTGCCACACAATCCCAATGGATAAGCGGCTTTGATTTGATCCGATTCTTCCTTTAAATGAGCGGCATATTCAGCCATTTTTTCTTCATCCAGATTCTTCGGTGCAAAGCGTGGATCCACAACGCCGCGCTCCTGTACATTTTCATACCAGATTGTAATATTCATAATAACTTTTCCCTTTCTCTCAGTTTGTACTGAGACTCCTCGCTTTTGTAAGTAAAGCAGTGCAAATCTTTGTATGTGATGATTTGTTTATAAAAACAAAATTTCACACATTTGATTTTTTAAATTCATATACTTTTATATTAGCTGATTTATAAATTTTTTCAATATATTTTGCAGACTGATAGGAAAAATGATGTATTCAGACAGAGGAAAGTTTGGTATACTTAATTATAACAGAAGATAGGAAGAAGGTATGGAATAATGGAAGAAAAAATATCTTTTTGCAAGGGTGGAGGCTGCACCGCGAAGCTTGGCGCTGGCATCTTAAGCCGTGTACTAGAGCGGCTGCCAAAAGGGCCACAGGATTCAAATCTGCTGATCGGGTATGACAGCAAAGATGATGCAGCTGTTTACAAAGTAAGTGATGATATTGCAATCGTGCAGACGCTGGACTTCTTTCCACCGATGGTGGAAGATCCCTATACATTTGGAAAAATTGCGGCAACAAACGCATTAAGTGATGTGTATGCTATGGGTGGTGAAGTGAAAACAGCGTTAAATATTGTATGTTTTCCAGAAACCATGGACCTGAATATATTAGGTGAGATCATGCGTGGCGGTTCTGAGAAGGTGATCGAAGCCGGTGGAAAGCTGGCCGGTGGACATTCCATCAATGATGCTGATGTAAAATACGGATTATCGGTGACTGGCGTTGTACATCCGGATCACATTTATCCAAATAACGGTGGTAAACCGGGCGATAAGCTAATTTTGACAAAGAAGCTTGGTGTTGGTATTATCTGTACGGCAAACCGTGTGCAGGAAGCTTCTGCAGAAGCAATGGAAGCAGCAATTATTTCCATGACAACATTAAATAAATATGCGGCAATGATCTGCAAAAACTATGATATTCATGCCTGCACGGATGTGACTGGTTTCAGTTTTCTGGGACATCTGCATGAAATGATGGATGGAACACTGAGTTGTCGTATCAATGGAAAGCATGTTCCGGTATTTCCGGAAGCGTTGGATTATGCGGACGAATTTCTGCTGACAGCGGCAGGACAGCGCAATCGAAATCATGTACAGAATTATTTAAAATTCGAGAATGTACCGTTTGCCATGGAAGAAGTATTGTATGATCCGCAGACATCCGGTGGACTGTTAGTAGCTGTGGATGCAGCACAGGCAGAAGCACTGGAGCAGGAACTTCGGGAGGCTGGCCTTCCAGCAGCAATCGTCGGTGAAATTATCGAAAAAAATGATGTAGAAATCACCGTAACCATGTAAAAATATCAGGTTTAAGTTGATTCCAGCTTTTTAGCTGGTGAGCAATTAGATATTTGTATCAGCAGCGAACTGAAACATATAAAAATAGATTATGTCACGATTTGGAGGAAAAGCAAATGATCAAAGTAGATGCAATGGGCGATACCTGCCCGATTCCGGTAGTAAAAACTAAAAATGCCATCAAAGGATTAAACGGCGGTGGAGAAGTAATGACATTGGTTGATAATGAAATTGCGGTGCAAAATCTGACAAAAATGGCGAATCAGAAAGGTTATGGCGTCAAGTCACAGAAACTTGGAGAAGGACAATATGAAGTTATTATGACAATTTCAGCAGATGGAGCCTCATCAATTGCAGAACCGGCTGAGTCCTCTGGAGAAGAGGAGACCGTCTGCTATCCGGATACAAGAAAGAAAAATACCATTGTGGTATTATCTTCCACCACAATGGGTAATGGAGATGATGAACTTGGTGCAATCCTGATGAAGGGATTTATCTATGCACTGAGCCAGCAGGAGGAATTACCGTCAACGATTTTGCTGTACAACGGAGGTGCAAAAATTTCCTGCGAGGAGTCACCGTCACTGGAAGATTTGAAGTCGTTAGAAGCGCAGGGAGTGGAAATTCTGACCTGCGGAACCTGTTTGAATCATTATGGATTAAGTGAGAAACTTAAGGTTGGCGAAGTGACGAATATGTATGTTATTACCGAAAAAATGACACAGGCAGATTTGATTGTGAAACCCTAAATTCTTGTTTAGGGAATTTTAGAACAGGATGTGACAAAAACTCCAATGCAGGCACGACGGATTTCCTATCTTCG
>CAKRKO010000004.1 GCA_934358495.1 uncultured Eubacterium sp.
GCAGTGGTCACAGAAAATTTTTCAGGTTCTTGTTGGAGTTCGTTTCTGCTTGTTCCAACTTACCCTAAACAAGAATTAATCCTGGCCTTGTTTGATCTCGCCACGCTCGCAGCGATTTCCCCAGGAATCAATGAGTTCTCCATCACGGTAAACGCAGATGATCTCGCAGTGGTTTGCACAGTTCGGACAAACAACTTCCCGTGTCACAAATTCCATATCTGCCACATCAAAACTGAACGGTTTCTCAATGCCACATCCAAGTGCAAGGATCGCAGCACCATAACATCCCATCAGATGTCCATTCTCATCTACGATGATCTCTTCTCCCAGAGAGTCTGCAAAAGCTTTTACAACTCCTTCGTTTTTACTTACACCACCCTGGAATACAATCGGCGGAAGGATTTTTTTACCTTTTCCGATGTTGTTTAAGTAGTTATTTGCAACGGCATTACACAGACCGGCAATGATATCTTCTTTTTTATGTCCCATCTGGATTTTGTGAACCAGATCGGACTCTGCAAATACAGTACAGCGGGCAGCAATCGGAGTCGGATTTTTGCTTCCGAGAGCGATTTTTCCGAATTCCTCTACTTCCACACCAAGACGACGTGCCTGGCTGGAAAGGAAAGAGCCGGTTCCGGCTGCACAGAGGGTATTCATAGCATAGTCCACAGCAACACCGTTTTCCACGCAGATGATTTTGGAATCCTGTCCGCCAATCTCAAGGATAGTGCGGACATCCGGATGCAGGGTTGTGGTTCCGACTGCGTGAGCGGTGATCTCATTTTTTACAATGCTGGCGTTGCACATAGCGCCGACCAGTTTACGGGCACTTCCGGTTGTTCCGGCAGCAACGACTTTATATTCATTCTGATCAATTTTTTCTCCAAGGGCAGCAATGACTTTTTTTGCAGCGCCCATCGGATTTCCCTCTGTCCAGAGATAGATTCCGGCGAGGATATTTTTTTCTTCATCGATAATGACACCTTTGGTGGAAATAGATCCGATGTCAATTCCTAAATATGCTTTTTTCAAGATTCTGTTACTTCCTTTCTCATGGCGATCATATCATAAAATGCTTCCAGTCGGGTCTCGATACCGGTATCGCTGGTCTGGGTGTCATAATTTAAGTACAGCACCGGAATTTTGTAGTCGGAACTGATGTTGTGCAGTACCGGAACGGCATCCATCTCCGGTGTACAACCGAATGATTTTACATGAACCAGCCCATCAAAGCCTTTCTCGGCATAATGTTCCGCCAGGGCAATGGTGGAAATGCTGGAACTTCCCATGTCAAATTTTGTGTATTTGCTGGAAAGCTTTTTCTGGATATTGACCCAGAGGGAAGATGGAAATTTATACAGGTCATAGGTAAGATAACCTTTTAATTTCTTCAGAGTTCCTTCATCCGGACAGAGAAGTACACTGTTGGAGAGGTTCATCCAGCGATGCACTTCCGCACCCATCTGTGCAATTTTTTTCTCAATTTCATGGTTGGAATAAGGATCCATAATGGTGAAATATTCACCGACTACACCGACACGCAGCGGATGCTCCGGTTTGTTTTTTGGAATGGCATCAAAGTCTGCAATGGTTTGTTTGTAGATGCGGTTGACGTCTCTTAATCCTTTTGCTTTGCGAAGCTGTGCCAGGAAACGATTGTATACTTTATCGTAAGAACCTTTTTCAATCTCAAAGCCCATGTTCTGACGGTAGTTATCTTCTACCTTATCAATAACGGTGATCATTCTGGCTGTGGCAGGCAAGACCTTGGCCATCTGAAGTAATGTCGCATTTGGGGCAAACTGTTTCATGCCTTTTAACATGCCAATGAGGTTTTTGTAGCGGAAGAGGGTTAAGTTGAACATGTCAAAGTCATACCCCATATCCTTTAAAATCTGCTCATGAAGTTCGCCGTAGTAGCCCAGTCGGCAGGTTCCACCCGTTTGGATCAGAACGTTGGCGCCCTGCTCCAAAGCTTCGATGTAACAGCCCATCATACATTTAAATGGCGCACAGACAAAATCAGGGCTGTATTTTGCTCCAAGTTCAATTGTTCGTTTTGTCATGGCAGGCGGAGCCAGATATTCCAGATGCAGACCGTTATTTACAAAGTACTGGATCGGAATGTCATAGTTTCCAAGTTGCGGATAACATAGTTTATATTTTTTTTCTGGCATTACAGACGTGCCTCCTTTCGGAAACGGATAATATCAATAAAACTTTCCAGACGGGTCTCGATACCAGCGTTTCCGTCCTGGCTGTCAAGGAGCAGGTTCAGGATCGGACGGTCTTTGATCCGGCGGATGATCATCTCATTGACCATGGAATCGGGTCCGCACGGAAATGCAGTAAGCAGGATAATACCATCCACATCGTTGTGATATTTGGAAATTGCTCCAAGCAGCTCTCTGTTCATGATCCACGGAACTGCTTTGCAGATAGCCAAGGAATCCGTCTGTGCCTGCTTTAAATCTACGGCATCAGAACAGATGGGAACAGCATCCAGCTGTTCAATTCCTTTCATGATCGGTTTTCCAATATATTCATCATAAAGGTTGTAGCTATGTCCGACTACAAGGATTTTGATGCGGTCATCGTGCAGTTTTGCTTCTTCTTCCAGAATATGCTTTTTGTGAGCTTCCTTCCATGCGACGTATGCGTTCTGATATGCTTTTCTGGCCTGGCTTTCAGAAGCACCGAGAGAAACACCGAGCATCACATAAGCCTGCTCTTCCGGGCATTTCTGCTGAAGGTCCACGTTGCAGGTGATAAAGTTAATATCATGCCCGCGGAAAGTATTGGCAGCCATGTCATACAGGGCCTCGAAACGGGAGCACATGACACCGTCTTTTCCGTAATTTGCGATACGCGGAACAAAGACAGCGTCACATTTTCCTTCAAGTGCAGAGACATGACCGAAAAATAATTTGCTGGAGAGGCAGTTTTCATCAATGGCATAGTGGCTGCCTGCATCCATAAGTGTCTTATTTGTATGTGGGCTTGCGATGGTCTCGTGACCAAGTTCCCGGAAAAAAGTTTCCCAGAGAACATGGTAACGATAATAAAGTAAAGCCCGTGGTATTCCAATTTTCATGTTTTATATACATCCATTCTTTTTAAAATAATTCAGATAAGCGCTAAACAGCTTCTCATCCACCGGTGGACAACTGATTCCGGATTGGTTTAACAGTACGTTGGCTTTTGTACAGTCATAAATAGTATCTTTTCCAACAAAGTGGCGCAACACGCCAGGGTTGGCATCAGTACCGTTTTCAAACAGGCATGCGAGTAATGTAAGGGCATTTTCCGATGCAGTTGCCTGTTTCAGTTTGCTTTTCCATGCGCCAAAAGTAATGTAGCGTACCGGATAACCGTTGGCACGGATATAGGAAACCGCCTTTTTCACAGGAACTGGTTCCGGGTTGACCAGATTGAAGGCCTGATTCATGGCTTCCGGTTTGCGGGAAATGCAGCAGATCGCATCTGCCACGAAATCTACCGGTGTCATATGCATGCAGTAGCTTGTGCGCGGGATTGCCTGCATCTGGATTGTTCCAACGATCATACGGCTGACCATATCATCCATTTCCCAGATACCATTGGCTGCACCGGTGATATCGCCAGGGCGATAGATCACAGTGTGCAATCCGCGTTTCTGTGCGATTCCTACCAGTTTTTCTGATACCCATTTTGTCTCAGAATAAGCAAGGGAGAAGCCGTGTGCGGTGTTCAGCGGATCATTTTCATAGACCCGTTTCCCCTTGTTATTTGGGGTGTCATAGACACTGTAGGAAGATACATAGTGGTAATATTTTGGTTTGCCGGCGCAGGCAAGCCGCAGCGTTTCTACCGTTCCGTGTACGTTGGTCTCTTTCAGAAATTCATATGGGAAAATGAAGTTCAACAGGGCACCGTTGTGGTAGATGACCTGGATTTTTTCCGCCAGTTCCTGCCACAGTTCTTCGGAAAGACCAAATTTTTCTGTGGAGAGATCGCCGATGACCGGATGTAAAAATGCGCAAAAATCCTCGCTCCAGCATTCATAATGCTTCATGTTGCTGACCAGGCGTTCCAGACCGGCTTCTTCGGAGTCGGCGCGCACCAGACAATACAGGTTCAGACCATTCTTAGGATACTGTGTCAGGATTGCACGGATCAGCTGAGCCCCAAGGAATCCTGTGGCACCGGTGAGCAGGATATTTCTGCAGTCCTGCGGAGCAGTGTCATATGCACCTGTCGGAGCAATAGATGGATCCAGATGGCATTCTTGTTTCAGGTCAACAGCTTTGGAAGTGCCTTTTCCACCAGTCAGAACACGACGGATATAGTTGGCAACACCGGAGACGGAGGAGTCTAAAAGTACTTCTCGCAGATCCAGTTTGACATGGAAGCGTTCTTCCATTTTATTAACCAGCTCGAATCCCATCAGGGAATCACCGCCAAGTTCCAGAAAAGAGTCTGTGAGGTTGTACTGCTCAATATTCAAAACTTTTTCAAATACAGATTTTACCTGAAGCAGGATCTCATCTGCTTTATCGATGGATTTGTCGATAATTGTGGTCTCGCCGCTGCTGGTACGGTATGCATGGCTGCTGTGCAGGATCTGTAATTTACCTTGCTGATACAGTTCCCGGGCTTTCAGCATCTGAAGCTTGCTGTTGTCCGTACGTGGGATTGCACCTCTTGGCACAAAAATAATATCGTAGAAGGAAAACCCAAAACGCTCGGATACAGCGGCATTGATCTGTCCTACCCGTCTGATAAAATCTTCTTCTGGTTTGGATTCCACCACGGCGATGACATGTTCTTTTTCACCGTCATTAGTGGAGAAAAATCCGAAAGAAGTAGTAGCCAGAGCCGGTACTTTCTGCATGATCAGGGTTTGCAGATCATTTGGAAAGATATTATGCCCATTGATGATCAGCATTTCTTTGATGCGGCCGGTAATGTAAAGATGGCCTTCATACAAAAATCCAAGGTCGCCGGTTTTGTAAAAGTTGCGGTCATAGCCTTCCAGGCGTACACGGAAGTTTGAATTTTCCTTTAAATTACCCCAGTAGCCGTTGGCCACACTGTCACCGGAGATGAAAATTTCGCCGATGTGCAGATCTGGATACGGTTTCTTCGTTTTTGGATTGGCAATGACCACGGTGAGGTCTTTGACCGGTTTGCCGACGCTGACGATCTCTTTGGCCTGCTGGTCTTCTTTTTCTTCTGTTAGCAGAACCGCACAGTTTTTCTGATAAGCTTCATAATCGAGCTTTAAGGTGCGGTAGTCCTGGCTTGCAAAGGTAGCCAGGCAGACATTTTCCGCCAGTCCATAGCCTGGTGCCATGGCATTTGGGGAAAGCTGAAACATCTTGGAAAATTTTTCAACTGTCTTTGCACTGATAAATTCCGAACCATTCATAAAATGGGTCACCTGGGTCAATGGATATTTGGCGGCCTCTTCCGGTGTGAAAATACGGGTACATGCGTCAAATGCAGAACCAGGTCCGACGGTTAAGGTAAGGTTGAAGTCATACAGCATTTTTACCCACAGCTTTGGATTCTCCAGAAACTGCATGGTGGATAAAAAGTATGCGCAGGCATCTGTTGTACAGAGTGGCATGCAGATTGTGACAACCAGTCCCAGATTGTGGAAAAACGGAACCCAGGTGCCGAGTGTGCCATGATTAAAATCGTAACAGTTCTGGCATTGTTCCAGATTCTTCATCAGTGCTTTCCAGGTGACACGAACGCCTCGCGGTGCGCTTGTGGAACCTGAAGTGTACTGCAGGTAGACAAGACGGTTTTCTGTAGCTTCCACGATAACGTCTTTTCGTTTGTACGGAGTCAGCCGGTCAGTGTAAATACGTTTCAGCCGGATCACACTGGTAAAGGCTTCGCGGATCAGCCGGCCGGTCAGACTGACACCGGATTCCTGCTCCAGGGCATAGTTGGAGATCAGTGCTTTCGGCTGACAGGATTTCAGTACTGAGATAAATCGGGCAATCTTGCCTTCATCCAGCGGCGGCGGGATGACAGTGAAAGTGACACCAGCCATCATACAGCCGAGGATTGCATAGGTTGTGCCATAATCCTGCATACTGAAAATGACTGCCCGGTCGCCCGGACGCAGCCCTTTTTTTCGGAGTGCATAGGCAATCTCCAGAGATTTATGATAGAGGGAGCGCATGGTAATATCCTGCATCTCCCAGTCGCCGTTTTTATATTCCAGAAAACGGTAGATGACATGTTCCGGCGCCTTTTCGGTCTGGGCGGAAAGAATGTCAATGAGTGAGGTTATTTTTTTCATAATTGATTCTTTTATCTCCTCTGTTCTTTCTGATATTTATATACAGAAACTTTTACTTATTAATAATAGTGCATTCCCCTATGCTTCGCAAGTTAAATAAGTATAAAATATTTGCGCCCTTGACATTCTTTCACGATTCGCTTAGAATAACGATTGATTACAGTTTTTCTGTTAAGAAAGGCGTAAAAAATAAGAAATCGGCTGTGACAGGAAATAGTACAGATGGAAAATTCTACAGAGAGAGGATGTACATGGATTCCATGTATGCTGCGACATCCTTGTATGGAACATTTGGAACCGGGCCTTGAGCCCCGTGCGATGAGTACGGCGTAGAACCGGCGTTAACGGTATTGAGTGGATATGCGAAAATAATGCATATAAGCAGGGTGGTACCGCCGGAATTCCGGTCCCTATGTGGGATCTGTTTTTCCGGTGTTTTTTGATTTGACAGGAAAGGGAGTTGCTTTTTCTGCCAGACAAAATATAGCAATACACAGTGATTCCAAGAGAACAAGATTAATAAGTAAAAAGGAGATACAGTCATGGCAAAGGACAAAAAATTAGTAGAAGCCATTACATCTATGGATGTGGATTTTGCACAGTGGTACACAGATGTAGTAAAAAAAGCAGGATTAACCGATTATTCCAGCGTCAGAGGATGCATGGTCATCAAACCGGCAGGGTATGCGATCTGGGAGAACATCCAGAAAGAGCTTGACCGTCGTTTCAAAGAGACAGGTGTAGAGAATGTATACATGCCGATGTTCATTCCGGAGAGTCTGCTGAATGTAGAGAAAGATCATGTAGAAGGATTCGCACCGGAAGTTGCATGGGTAACACACGGTGGATTGAATCCGCTGCAGGAGCGTCTCTGCGTACGTCCGACATCCGAGACATTATTCTGTGATTTTTATAAAAATGATATCCAGTCTTACCGTGATCTTCCAAAGGTATACAACCAGTGGTGTTCCGTTGTAAGATGGGAAAAAGAAACACGTCCGTTCCTTCGTTCCAGAGAGTTCTTGTGGCAGGAAGGCCATACAGCTCATGCAACCGCTGAGGAAGCAGAGGCACGTACAGTACAGATGCTGAACCTGTACGCAGATTTCTGTGAGGAAGTACTGGCTATGCCGGTCATCCGCGGACAGAAGACAGAAAAAGAGAAATTCGCAGGTGCTGAGGCTACTTACACCATCGAGGCCCTGATGCATGACGGAAAAGCACTGCAGTCCGGTACAAGCCATAACTTTGGCGATGGATTTGCAAAAGCATTCGGCATCCAGTATACAGATAAAGAGAACAAATTACAGTATGTACATCAGACATCCTGGGGTATGACCACACGTCTGATCGGTGCCATCATCATGGTTCACGGCGATGATTCCGGACTGGTTCTGCCGCCGCACATTGCACCGACACAGGTTATGGTAATCCCTATCCAGCAGAGAAAAGAAGGCGTTTTGGAGAAAGCACAGGAAATCCAGGAGCGTTTAGGCAAAGTCTGCCGTGCAAAATTAGATGATTCTGACAAGAGCCCGGGTTGGAAATTCTCTGAGCAGGAAATGCGTGGTATTCCGATCCGTGTGGAATTAGGACCGAAAGATATCGAGAACAATCAGTGTGTACTGGTTCGCCGTGATACCCGTGAAAAGACAGTTGTTTCTCTGGATGAAGTAGAGTCTGTAGTTCCGGAATTATTAGAGACTATCCAGAAAGATATGTTTGAACGTGCAAAAGCACATCGTGATGCACATATCACAGATGCACACAACTACGACGAGTTCTGTGACGCAGTAGAAAATAAACCAGGATTTATCCGTGGTATGTGGTGCGGAGACCGTGCATGCGAGGACAAGATCAAAGAAGAGACATCAGCGACATCCAGATGTATGCCGTTCAACGATCAGGAGCATATTTCTGACGTATGTGTATGCTGTGGAAAACCGGCGAAAAAACTGGTATACTGGGGTAAAGCATACTAAGAATCGTTGATTCTTAGTATAATCTATCGCACAGATTTACAGAGGAAGATGTCACTTTGTGACGTAAATCTGACAGGAAAAGCACAGAGGTGGTTTTCAATGAATGAATCAGTATAAAAATATGGAGTTTCAGGAGGGGTGCGATGAAGATCGAGTTACCGGAAAAAGTGAAAACCGTCATTGATGAACTGAAAGCACATGGCTATGATGCCTATGCGGTAGGTGGCTGTATCCGTGACAGTATCCTTGGGCGCACTCCTGGAGACTGGGATATCACTACTTCTGCCAAACCGCAGCAGGTAAAAGCAATTTTTCCGCGGACGGTGGACACTGGTATTCAGCACGGAACCGTAACGGTTCTGATGGACAAAGAAGGATTTGAGGTGACCACCTACCGTATTGACGGGGAGTATGAAGATGCCCGTCATCCGAAGGATGTGATTTTTACTTCAAATCTGCTGGAAGATTTAAAACGCCGGGATTTTACCATCAATGCCATGGCTTATAATGATGAAACCGGTCTGGTGGATGCCTTTGACGGAATTGCAGACTTGAAAGCAAAACGGATCCGCTGTGTGGGTGAGCCGACGGAGCGTTTTACGGAAGATGCACTGCGTATGATGCGTGCAGTTCGTTTTGCTGCACAGCTCGGATTTTCCATTGAGGATGCCACTCGCAAGGCCATCTGTGATATGGCAGAAAATTTGTCGAAGATCAGTGCGGAACGTATTCAGGTAGAACTTGTAAAACTTGTAACATCTGATCACCCGGAAGAAATGAAGACTATTTATGACACCGGAATCGCAGCTGTTATTTTACCGGAATTTTGCACGATGATGGAGACAGAGCAGCATAATCCACATCATATTTATACGGTGGGAGAGCATACGATCCGTTCCATGCAGGAAATACGACCGGATAAAGTGCTGCGTCTGACCATGCTGTTCCATGATGTGGCAAAACCTGTCTGCCGCACAGAAGATGAAAGTGGGATTCATCATTTTCACGGACATCCGGAAGTGGGCGCTGAGATGACACGAAAAATTCTGCGCAGATTGAAATTCGACAACGATACGATACGAAAAGTAACAGCGCTGATCCGGGCACATGATGACCGTCCACCGTTGAAAGACCGTGCAGTCCGCCGTGCGATCTTCCGCAATGGAGTGGAGCTGTATCCGGAACTTTTTGAAGTGAAACGTGCGGATATTATGGCACAGAGCAGCTTTCTGCAGCAGGAAAAACTGCTGTATGTGGATCGTTATGAGCATATGTATCAGCAGATTCTGGAAAAACAGCAGTGTCTGTCACTGAAAGATCTGTCAGTAAACGGCTCAGATCTGATCGCAAAAGGCATCAAACCGGGCAAAGAAATCGGTGAGATCCTGCATGAAATGCTTGATAAAGTACTGGAAGAGCCGGAAGTAAACAAAAAAGAAGTATTGATTGACTGGTACTTTAACCAGAGTAAGACATAAATTCAGACATCTCTTCATATGATGAATAGAGCGAATCGACAGTTCGAATATTTATCATATAAAGGGGTGTTTTTGTGTATTATCAGGTAGAGCAGGTATTGGAACGACAGAAAACGGAAATCGAAAAATTTTATAAAGGAAGGGGCATTCTCATCTGTGAATCAGGGGAAGGACTGTACGCATTAAAGGAATATTTTGGCTCCGCGCAGAAGGCGGAGTTTTTATATTGGCTTGGGATCTGCCTGGAGCAGCAGGGGGTTCTGTGCGATTCCATGTTGAAAAATAAAGATGGAAATCTGATCACGGAAGGCGTGGACCATGTACCCTATACCTTTCACCACTGGCTGCGGGGGCGGGAGTGCGAGATCCGAAACCGGATTGATCTGACGGTGATCGTTTCGTTCCTGGCCCGGTTTCATGCGGCCTGTGACGGGGCAGAATTTGACGAGATACCAGAAGAATCAGAAGGTGGACGAAAAAAAGACCTGTGTCAGGAATATGCGCGGCATCACAGGGATTTAAAACATATCCGCAGGTTTATCCTGAAGAGGAACAATAAAAGTGATTTTGAACAGCTGTTTCTGCAGTGCTATGAAGAGTTTTTCCGGCAATCCGAGGAAGTGACATGCTATCTGGAACGTTATCCGGAGCTTGGCAGCGGTTATACCACCGGAATCTGTCATGGGGAAATGAACCAGCATAATATTATACTGACAAGCGGCGGAGCGGCAGTGATTCACTTAGAACATGCCCATGTAGGGGCACAGATCACGGATCTTGGCAATCTATTGCGCAAGATTCTGGAAAAAAACGAGTGGAACAGGCAGCTTGGACTGGATCTGATCCGGGAATACAGCAGGGTGCATCCCTTGAGCCGGCAGGATCTGCGGGGGCTTTATTATCGTCTGGCGTACCCTGAGAAGTTTTGGAAAATTGCCAGCTATTACTATCGGACGAGAAAGGTGTGGGACTCTGGGCATAACTACGAAAAACTGTCCCGGGAAATCTGTCAGAACCAGGTGCGGAGTCAGTTTTTGCGGGCTTTGTGGGAATATTGTAAAAGAGCTCACTTGTGAGCGATACTTCGTGAACTGTTGTTCGAGAAGGGAAATTATAACAGATTATAAAAACTGTACGAACTGGAAAAGATAGTTCCTTTTTGGTTAGGGATATGCTATAATATTTGGCGTGGATATGAAAACGAAACATATCAATGAAAGAACACAGGAGGTCGATCATGAGTTACAGAGAAGCATATGAATCCTGGCTGAGTAATCCGTATTTTGATGAGGATACAAAATCAGAATTGCGCAGCATTGCAAATGATGAGAAAGAGATTGAAGATCGTTTTTACATGGATCTTGAATTTGGTACAGCTGGTTTAAGAGGTGTGATCGGAGCGGGTACAAACCGTATGAATGTTTATACCGTCCGTAAAGCGACACAGGGACTTGCGAACTATATTATCAAAGTTGGAGCACAGGCAAAAGGTGTTGCCATTGCATATGATTCCAGAAGAATGTCTCCGGAATTTGCAAATGAAGCAGCTTTATGTCTGGCAGCAAACGGAATTAAAGCCTATATTTTTGAAAGCCTTCGTCCGACACCAGAGCTGTCCTACGCAGTTCGGTATCTTGGATGTACCGCAGGAATCAATGTGACAGCAAGCCACAATCCGCCAGAGTACAATGGATATAAAGTATACTGGGAGGATGGCGCACAGATCACACCGCCGCATGACAGCGGCATCATGGCTGAGGTAAAAGCTGTGACAGATTATGCGACGACAAAGACAATGGCTAAAGAAGATGCCGTTGCAGCTGGTCTGTACGAAGTGATCGGAGCAAACATCGATGATCCGTATATTGCGGAGCTGAAAAAACTGGTGCTTCACCAGGAAGCCATTGATGCGGTTGCAGATGACCTTAAAATTGTATACACACCACTTCACGGTACCGGAAATATTCCGGTTCGCCGCGTATTAAAAGAACTTGGTTTCAAACACGTTTACGTTGTTCCGGAGCAGGAACTTCCAGATGGAGAATTTCCGACGGTAAGCTATCCGAACCCGGAAGCTGCTGAGGCATTTACTCTCGGACTTGGCATGGCCAAAGATCTGGATGCAGATCTGGTACTGGCTACAGACCCGGATGCAGACCGTCTCGGCGTTTATGTAAAAGACAGCAAGACAGGCGAATATCATTCCCTGACAGGAAATATGTCCGGCTGCCTGATCGGTGCTTATGAGATTAGCCAAAGAAAAGAAAAATACGGACTTCCGGCAGACGGAGCTTTCGTAAAATCCATCGTTTCTACCAACCTGGCAGATGCCATCGCAGCAGATTATGGTGTAAAACTGTATGAAGTTCTGACCGGTTTCAAATTCATCGGACAGAAAATGCTGGAGTTTGAGACAAAAGGAAACGGCACATATCTCTTTGGTATGGAAGAAAGCTACGGATGCCTTCCGGGTACATACTGCCGTGACAAAGATGCAGTTGTTGCATCCATGGCACTGTGCGAGGCAGCAGCATACTACAAGACACAGGGCAAGACTCTGTGGGATGCAATGCTTGATCTCTATGAGAAATACGGTTACTACAAAGATGATGTAAAAGCCATCACATTAAAAGGTATCGAAGGTCTTGCAAAGATTCAGGAGATTATGAACACACTGCGTGAGAATACACCGGCACAGATTGGCGAGCACAAAGTGCTGAGAGCAAGAGATTACAAGAAAGATACCATTACAGATTTAGCAACAGGCGCAGTAGAGCCGACCGGACTTCCAAACTCCAATGTGCTTTACTATGAACTTCCGGATGCAGCATGGGTATGCTTCCGTCCGTCAGGTACAGAACCGAAACTGAAATTCTACTACGGTGTAAAAGCAGACAGTATGGAAGCCGCAGATGCGAAAGCAGCTGAACTTGGCGCTGCTGTTATGGCAATCGTAGAGCCAATGTTAGGCTAGGAAAAATACATATTGGCAGTATTGTTCTGTTACAAAAGGGGCGTTTACGCTTGTTTTTCTTGACAAATACAGGGAAAACAAGTATAAATAGTCTATAGTAAAATAAGAGAACATATTTTTCGTTCTATAGGAGGACATTATAATGAACAAAACAGAATTTGTTGCAGCAATCGCAGAGAAGGCAGAAATTTCTAAAAAAGATGCAGAGAAAGCTTTAGCAGCATTTACAGAAGTTGTTGCAGATACTTTAAAAAATGGGGACAAAATCCAGTTAGTAGGCTTTGGTACTTTTGAAGTAGCTGAGCGTGCTGAGAGAACAGGCAGAAATCCACAGACAGGTAAAGATATCGTAATCCCGGCTTCCAAATCTCCGAAATTCAAAGCTGGTAAAGCATTAAAAGATATCGTAAACGCATAATTTTCTGGTAAGTAAAAAGTATAGCTGGGGCCGTTCCGATGGGACAGGCCCCTTCTTTTAGCGAAAGGAAAAGAAAGATGAGATTAGATAAATATCTGAAGGTATCCCGTCTGATCAAACGTCGTACTGTGGCCAACGAAGCCTGTGACGCAGGCCGTGTCATGGTAAACAACCGTGTGGCGAAAGCCTCCCAGGACGTAAAAGTCGGTGATATCATTGAAATCGCATTCGGAAACAAAGCTGTCCGTGCTGAGGTACTGGTAGTGACAGATACTTCCCGCAAGGAAGAAGCAAAAGAAATGTTCCGGTATCTGTAATAAGTTAACAGAAGGTGTAAATGCCCGGGTGACAGAAACTTAGAACAGATACAATTTTGCGGAACCAACAGTCATAATTTCAGAAACCTCCCATATACTGGAAACAGTAAGGGAGGTTTTTTATATGGAAGAAAGACAGGCAGCCAGACAGCACAAAATTATCCTGAACAATCGGGGAACCTGTGCGTTAAACGGAATATCCGACATCTTATCCTTTGATGTCAATGAAATTTTGCTGGAGACAGAGATGGGCATGCTGATGATCCGGGGGATGGATCTGCACGTGAATCGGCTGAACCTGGAAAAGGGGGAGGTGGATCTGTCGGGCAAAATTGATTCCATTCAGTATTCGGATGTAAACAAGGGGAAAAATGGTCAGGGGGAGTCGCTGCTCGGGCGGCTGTTTAAGTGATGGTAAGCCCGGAAATCTGGCAGCAGGGACAATTATTTGTGCAGGCAGTGTTTTTCGGGATCGCCATGCTGTTTGTCTATGATCTGCTGCGGATCTTTCGACGGGTGGCAATTCATGGAACTGTATGGATCGCGGTGGAAGATATGTTTTTCTGGGTGATCAGTGCCTTTGTGTTGTTTCAGTTCCTGTATCAGGAAAATGACGGGAAGGTCAGGGGCTTTGTGATCCTTGGAATGTTTTTCGGAATGCTGCTGTATGGAAAGAGTTTTAGCTGTATTGTGGTGCGATCCGGGACATTTTTATTAAAGAAAATTTGCGGTGGAGTCTGGTGGATCTGCCAGACTTTTATGAAACCTGTACGAATACTGATGAAGCCCATTGGTAAAAGTGTACAGAGGTTGTATAGAACTGGTAAAAAAAGTAACCGATATGTAAAAAAACGATTGAAAAAATTATGGAAAGCAGTTAGAATGAGTTTGTGTAAACTTTAAACGCAGAGTATAGGTAAACAGAGGGCAGATTACATAATGCGCAAAATGAAAAAGAAAAAACAGAACAGAACAGGTAAAATTTGTATCTCCTGTATGGTGCTGGTCCTGACACTGATCTTGTCGATTCAGATCGTGCATCTGTATGGAGTGAATGAAGGATATAAGCAGGAAGAAAAGACGAAGCAGGCGCAGTTAAAGGATGAACAGGACCGTGCCAGTGAGTTGCAGGAAAAGGAAGCTTATGTTGGATCGGATCAGTATATTGTTGATACAGCGAAGTCGAAGCTGGGGATGACATTTCCGGATGAGATCGTATTTAAAGAAAAATAATAATGATACCTTATTATGAGGTTATGAAAGCGGGATTTTGAATTTGTCCTGGCAGCTAATAATTGCTTGCCAGGACAAATTTGAAATCCCGCTATTTACGTTACCTCCCTCTTAAAGTGCTTGAGTTGCGTCGAAAGGCTTCAAAACCACAGTCGTGAACGATTTTTGGCGAACGGTTCTCGGATTTTGGACTGCTATTTGACAAAGATTTTGCCGGTGGACAGGTAGAATGACTCTCTGAATAAGTTGAACGCAGAATAAGCATTCCCCCGCTTCAAGTGCGTAGAGCACTAAGCGGTGGGTAGGGGGATGCTTATGTCAGTGGGAGTTAAAAGCTCCCACTGACAGGTCGCAAAGCGACTGCGTTCATGAGCAAGTAGCGAAAGCGAATTGCGAATGTCCGCTTTATCGCAGGTGGAAAAGCAACAGCTGCATTCATGAGCAAGCAGCAAAAGCGGATTGCGGATGTTCACTTAAAAAATCTGGGAGGGATGTATCGTGAGAAGAATGAATTTTAGTTTGAAACATTTGATTTTGTGCATGGCGGCGTTATTGGCTCCGCAGTTTGAAGTGGCCGGGGTCTATCCAATGGTTCCGGCACTTTTTATGACTGGATTTGTGTCTGGGGTGAACCGCAGCCTTTTGTTTTTGTGCAGTATCAGTGGCCTGATCATTCTGGCACCGGTGGCGGTGATGGTGAAGTATGCGCTGATTGTGCTGGCAAGTGCCTTGGTAGTGCGGGGCGTGGAATGGTACAGTGGTCACTGCCGGTCGTTTTTGGCAGGGGGATTGTGCGGGGGAATCACTGTGATCGTGGGATTATTCTGGCATGGACTGCAGTTACCGGGAACTTCCGGGGTTTTTATCCGGATCTGTGAAGGGATTATGGTAAGCTGTTTTGTCTATGTGGTGAGCCGTCTGCTGTCCATGATTCCGGAATGGGAGCCAAAAAGGGAACAGCCACCGTTGATGTATGCCCCGGGCGGACGCAGACTGACGGATTATGCGGAATCTTTTGAAAAACTGTCCCGCACCTTTCGGAAAATGAACCGGTTTAAGGATGATTTTTCTGCGGAGGAGCTGGGACGCATGCAGACGGAGATCACCGGGCGGATCTGCGCTTCCTGCAGTCAGTGTGCCCTGTGCTGGGAGGAGGACACCATGCCGATGTATCAAGTGCTGTACCGTTTTTTGCAGTCGCTGCAGCGAGGAGAGGATGTGCGGGAGAGTTCTGCAGGACTTGGAGAATATTGCATGTATAAGGAAGAACTGGTGGAACAGGTGATGCTGGTATTTGAGAAGGCGCATTTGAACATGGCATGGTATAACCGTCTGCAGGAAAACCGGGATGTGATCGCGCAGCAGCTGGATGCCATGGCTTATATCATGGAGGACTGTGCCAATGAGGAGCAGGATGTGACTGCGCGGGAAGGTAAAATAGCTGCATCCATTCGCTATGTATGGAAAGAGGCGGGAGTTGTGATTGAACAGCTGCGGCTGCTGGAAAACAGTCATGGAAAATGGCAGGTATTGCTTCAGGGCAGGGCAAAAGGAAGCAAGTGTATATCTGTCCGGGAAATGGCAAAACTATTGAGTGGAGTCAGTGGCAGAAGATTTGTGCCGGAGAAGGATAGTAAAGCCCTGCTGGGAGCCAGGGAGCAGTCCCTGGTTTTTGTGGAGGGATGCCGGCTGACGGCAAATTACGGTGTAGCCCGGGCGGTGCGGGATGACGAACAGGTATCCGGGGACAATTTCTCTTTTCAGATGTTGGACAACGGAAGCTGCGTGATGGCGGTGTCGGACGGCATGGGAAGCGGTTATGCGGCTTGTAAAGAGAGCGAAATGGTGATAGATTTAATAGAGAAATTTATGGAAGCCGGATTTTTGCCGGATACCGCGCTGCGGATGATGAATTCTGCCATGGTGACACACGGGGAAAATAATCTGTTTTCCACGGTGGATCTGATGCGGCTGGATCTGGACAGCGGTCAGGGTGAGTTTTACAAGATCGGTGCGGCGGCAACTTTTATCCGTCATGGAGATGAAGTGCGGCTGATCATGCAGAAAAGTATGCCAGTGGGCGTGTTTGCGGGACAGAGTGTGCCAAAAGTAACGGAGCAGATTGAGGATGGTGATTTCATTGTCATGATCACGGATGGCGTCATGGATCACCTGCATGTAAAAAATGGCGGTGAGGCGATGCGGGAAATTATTCATGGCATTGACACCACGAATCCGGCAGAATTTTCACGAAACGTACTGGAACAGGTGCTGCTTTTTACCGGTGGCCGGGTACGGGATGACATGACGGTGCTGACAGTGGAAGTCTGGAACCGATAAAAGAGGAAAACAGATATGAATATGCAAAGGAAAATACAAATATTTATAGAACAATATCATATGATAGAGCAGGGAGACCATGTGGTGGCCGGGGTATCCGGCGGAGCGGATTCCGTCTGCCTGCTATTGATGCTTGAGCGGCTGCGAAAATCCATGGGATTTTCGCTGTCAGCGGTGCATGTAGAGCATGGGATCCGCGGAGCGGAAAGCCTGCAGGATGCAGAATTTGTGCGGAAACTGTGTGAACGATTGCAGGTTTCGTTGCGGACGTTTTCTGTGAATGCGCCTGGGAGAGCGCATGAGAGACGGCAGTCTCTGGAGGAAGCGGCCCGGGAACTACGGTATGAGTGTTTTTATCAGGTGTGCAGGGAGATTGGTGCAAGTCACCTGGCGGTGGCGCATCACGGAGATGACTGCGCGGAGACAATGTTGTTTCATTTAAGCCGGGGAACCGGAATCCGCGGACTGTGCGGCATTGTGCCGGTGCGGCATGTGGCGGAGCAGAATATAGATCTGATCCGGCCACTTTTGTGTCTGACTCGGACGGAGATTGAGGAATTTTTGCAAAAGGAGCAACAGGAGTTCCGGACGGACAGTACAAATGCGGATCAGAATATGAGCCGCAACCGGATTCGCAGCCAAGTGCTGCCACAATTGCGTCAGATTAATCTGGCGGCGGTACCGCACATGGTGAGGACAGCAGGGTATATGGAAGAAGTGTGCGATTATATCGATGATGCTGCATGGAGTCTGGGAAAGAAGTATATCTGTTATTTCCCGGAGGAGCAAAAACCGCAGGAGATTCGGATCGCGAGGTCTGGTTTTGCAGAAATGCCGAAAATACTGCAGGAAAATCTATTGCACCGGCTGCTTGGAGAACTGGCGGGAAGTCGTAAAGATCTCACGGCGGTGCATGTGGGAAAGGTGCGGGAACTGTTTGAACTTCAGGTGGGACGGCAGATTGTCCTGCCTTATCAGATGATCGCAGAGGCTGGGTACGAGGATATCTGTCTGTACCGAAAAAAGGAAATATGCGAAACATGCGACACAAATGAGGATACAGATACACAGATGATATGCAAAACATGTGGCATAAATGAGAGTGTGAGTGTACAGGCGAATATGAAGGAAAATGGGAAGAAAAATACTTCGGAAAAGATTTCCAGCCAAAAAAGGACAGAACTGCCATTGAATGTATCCAATCAGGTGCAGGAGTTTTCCGGTATGCAGATAAGTGCCAGAGTCTTTCCTTTTGATGGAAAATTTCAACAAATTCCGGAAAAAACATATACGAAATGGTTCGATTATGATAAAATTAAAAATACTGTTCAGATAAGAACACGCCGTCCGGGGGACTTTCTACAGGTCAGGGCAGAGGGCGGTCACAAGAAACTGAAAGATTATCTGATTGACAGCAAAATCCCGCAAAAGGAGCGGGATGCACTGGTTCTTCTGGCGGATGCCAGTCATATATTATGGATTGTTGGCCGGCGGATCAGTGAGGCATATAAAGTGACACAGGAGACAAAACGCATTTTAGAAATATGCGTCAATGGAGGAAAAGAAAAAAATGAGTGACAAAATCCGTGTTATGTTTACTGAAGAAGAAGTAAACGCAAAAATTAAAGAACTGGGTGCTCAGATCAGTGCTGATATGAACGGTGAGCCGGTAAAGATCATCTGTATCTTGAAAGGTGCAAGCTTTTTTGCATGTGAACTGGCAAAACGTATCAGCGTTCCGGTTTACATTGATTTCATGTCTGTATCCAGTTATGGTGATGGCACAGAGTCATCCGGTATCGTTCGTATCATCAAAGATCTGGACGATTCCATTGAAGGTGAAAACGTACTGATCGTGGAAGATATTATTGATTCCGGTCGTACCTTAAGCTATCTGGTAGAGAACTTAAAGAGTCGTGGAGCAAAATCCGTACGTCTCTGCACACTGATGAGCAAACCGTCCCGTCGTGTGGTAGATGTTCCGGTGGATTATATCGGTTATGAGATTCCGGACGAATTCGTAGTTGGATACGGTCTGGACTACGCACAGAAATACAGAAACCTTCCGTATGTAGGCATTGTAGAATTAGATTAAAAATAGAAAAAGGAGGGCTTTGAAAATTGAAACGTAATTTTAGAGGCCTTGGAATATATGTAGTTATTTTCCTGATTATTATTTTGGGATGGTATAGTTTCGGTTCCAAAGGAATCGCGTCAAATACCTGCACCCAGTCTGAGTTTGAACAGAACCTGGATGATGATAAGATCAATTCCATTGTGATCAAACAGAACGAAGAAGTACCGACCGGTACAGCCACGATCCTCTTGAAGGACGGCAGCCGGGTACAGATGAATGTATCTGACGTCAGCACACTGCAGGATACATTGAAAGAAGCAGATTTTACAAACTACACCTTAAAAGATGTGCCGGGACGGAGTACTCTGATTGAGATTCTTCCGACATTGCTGATGGCGGTGGTACTGATCTTCTTTATCATGAGCATAAATGCACAGGCTGGAGGCGGCGGTAATTCCAAGATGATGAATTTTGGTAAAAACCGTGCCACACTAACCATGGGCGAGAACGTCAAAGTCAGATTTAAGGATGTAGCCGGTCTGAATGAAGAAAAAGAGGAACTTGAGGGAATGGTTGATTTCCTGAAAGATCCGGGTAAATACACAAAGCTTGGCGCACGTATTCCGAAAGGTGTTATTTTAGTGGGACCTCCTGGTACCGGTAAGACACTGATCGCAAAGGCAGTAGCCGGAGAAGCGGGCGTACCGTTCTTTTCTATTTCCGGATCTGATTTCGTAGAGATGTTTGTCGGTGTCGGCGCCTCCCGTGTCCGTGATATGTTTGCCGAGGCAAAAAAACATGCACCATGTATCGTGTTTATCGATGAAATCGATGCGGTAGGACGCCGTCGTGGAACCGGTATGGGTGGTGGTCATGATGAACGTGAGCAGACGCTAAACCAGCTGCTGGTTGAGATGGATGGTTTTGGTATTAATGAAGGAATCATCGTCATTGCAGCAACGAACCGTGTGGATATTCTTGATCCGGCGTTACTTCGTCCGGGCCGTTTCGACCGAAAAGTATATGTTGGCCGTCCGGATGTGGGCGGACGTGAGCAGATTTTGAGTGTCCATGCCAAAAACAAACCGCTGGCAGACGATGTGGATCTCAGACAGATCGCGCAGACCACCGCAGGTTTTACCGGAGCAGATCTGGAAAACCTGTTAAATGAGGCTGCCATCATTGCGGCAAAAGAAAAGCGGATTTATATCTGTCAGGAAGATATAAAGAAAGCGTTTATTAAAGTAGGAATCGGTGCGGAGAAGAAGAGCCGTGTCATTACCGATAAGGAAAAACGGATCACAGCCTTCCATGAGGCTGGTCATGCGATTCTGTTCCATCTGCTTCCGGATGTGGGACCGGTGTACACCGTGTCTATCATTCCAACCGGAGCAGGGGCTGCAGGTTATACAATGCCGCTGCCGGAAAAAGATGAGATGTTCCATACAAAGGGGCAGATGCTGCAGGAAATCATTGTGGATCTCGGTGGTCGTGTGGCAGAGGAACTGATTTTTGAAGATGTGACCACCGGTGCATCCCAGGATATCAAGCAGGCAACTTCTCTGGCGAAATCCATGGTTACCAAATACGGTATGTCTGATGATATAGGTCTGATCTGTTATGATGATGACGAAGAAGTGTTCATCGGAAGAGATCTGGGACATACCCGTGGATACAGCGAGACTGTAGCTGCCAGAATCGACAGTGAAGTGAAACGGATCGTGGACGAGTGCTATACAAAAGCACGGGCAATGATCCACGAGCATGAGGATGTACTGCATCGTTGTGCCCAACTGCTTCTGGAAAAAGAAAAAATTAACCGTGATGAGTTTGAATCTTTATTTGACACAAAGGCAATAGAAGTGTCTGCTGAGTAAGAAATTGTGGAAGTTGCATGGTTGATTGTGCGATTTTCATTTAAAATGCGGAGAGGTTACTGTTTGGTAATGGACGATATGCATAAAAACTGGATGCGATATTTGTGAACTTTGTGAACACTTATCGGTTGGGGTTTGCTATTATAATACCTGTAAATACCCCCAATACATTATATAGTTTTTTGCTACCCCCATAGTAAAAAATACCTTCTCCTTTTGAAAGAGACAGCAGATCGAAATGGCTGTCTCTTTTATTTTTTTGATAAAACGGAAATTATTGAAAAAATACGAAATCGGGAAATCTTTTCTCGGCAGCTAGTCACTCGTTACCTTCGTTTCGCAAGAGTTTTATTGTGTATGCTATAATGAAGTCTAGATGATATGTATTTTTATTTGTTATAATAGTAATTTATATAGAAAGAGATTTATTCTGAACAGAGATGTAGCAGGTTTAGAATGGTCGGATGCTTGAGGAAAAAGATATGAAGTATGATTCAGTGCAAAAGTTTAACAGTGTGGAAAATTATATTCTGCAGATGCGTCCGATTTTGAGGAAGAGAGCACTTTTCTCAGATGGAACGTCTGATTACAGGATTCCGCCGGAGCCGAAGCCAGGGGAAACTGTGAAAATCCGGTTTCGTACCGCAGCAGATAATGTAGATCTGGTAGTGCTCTGTCATGAGGATGAAAAAATTGAGATGCGGCTTGCGGATCGGGAGCGTGATTTTGATTATTATGAGGCTGAGATCCGCGTGGGCGAGGAGCAGTACAAATACCATTTTGAAATTGTTTCCGGTATGCTGCGCTGCACTTATGACAGGGCCGGTGTGTCCAGAGATTTTCGCCCACAGTATGAGTTCTGCATTATTCCGGGATTTTCTACTCCAGAATGGGCGAAGGGTGCCGTTATGTACCAGATTTTTACGGACCGCTTCTATAATGGAGATAAGTCCAATGATGTAAAAACCGGTGAATATTATTACATTAACCGCCAGACGAAGCAGGTGGAGAACTGGGATAAATGTCCGGAAGATTTTGATGTTGCTAATTTTTATGGCGGTGATCTGCAGGGAGTTTTAGATAAGATGGATTATCTGGAAGAACTTGGTGTGGAAGTTATTTACTTTAATCCGCTGTTTGTGTCTGCTTCCAGTCATAAATATGATACGCAGGATTACGATTATATCGATCCGCATTTTGGCGTGATCGTTGAGGATGGCGGAGAACCGATGCCGCAGGGGTGCACGGACAACCGTCAGGCTTCTATCTATAAAGCGCGTGTGACGAACAAGAAAAATCTGGAAGCCAGCAATGAACTGTTTATTAAACTGGTGGAGGAAGCGCACAGTCGTGGCATGCGTGTCATTCTGGACGGCGTGTTCAACCACTGTGGTTCCTTTAATAAATGGCTGGACCGTGAAAAGATATATGATGAATGTGCTGATTTTGAGCCGGGTGCCTTTGCAACGAAAGACAGCCCGTATCATAGTTATTTCCATTTCCAGAACGACAATGCGTTTCCGGATAATGTGACGTACGAAGGCTGGTGGGGACATGATACGCTGCCGAAACTGAATTATGAAGCGTCTCCGGAACTGGAAGAGTATATTCTGAATGTGGCGAAAAAATGGGTTTCTCCGCCGTACAATGCAGATGGATGGCGTCTGGATGTGGCAGCAGATCTGGGACACAGTCAGGAATACAATCATTTGTTCTGGGAAAAGTTCCGTAAAGCGGTGAAAGAAGCAAACCCGGAAGCACTGATTCTTGCAGAGCACTACGGTGATCCGAAAGACTGGCTGCAGGGCAATCAGTGGGACAGCGTTATGAACTACGATGCCTTTATGGAGCCGATGACCTGGTTTCTTACCGGTATGGAAAAACACAGTGATGAGTATAAGGATTATATGCTCGGAAATATTGAAAACTATGAGAATGCTATGACACACTATATGGCAAGTTTTGCAACCCCATCTCTGCAGTGTGCCATGAACCAGTTGTCTAACCATGATCACTCCCGTTTCCTGACACGAACAAATCATAAGGTGGGCCGTGCGGCGCAGCTTGGCACCCAGGCTGCTTCCGAGGGGATCAACAAAGGTGTCATGAAAGAGGCAGTTGTCATTCAGATGACCTGGCCGGGAGCACCAACCCTTTATTATGGAGATGAGGCAGGACTTTGCGGATTTACTGATCCGGATAACCGCCGTACTTATCCGTGGGGCAGAGAAGATAAAGCGCTGATCCGTTTCCATCGTGATATGATCCGGATTCACCGGGAAAACCCGGCACTGAGAACCGGTTCTGTGAAATTCCTGCGGGGGGAAAAAGATATTCTCTGTTTTGCAAGATTTAACAGAAGTCAGCAGTTTGTGATCGTAATCAATAATGATGCTTATACGAGAAGCATTGAGGTTGGTGTGTGTGGAGCTGGAATCCCGTCCGCCTGCAAACTGACACAGATCATGTATTCCACGGAAGAAAATTATTCTATGGCGCCTGTTAACTATCAGGTGGAGGGCAGCTACCTGAAACTGACGTTGCCGAAATACTCAGCAGTTGTGCTGAAACATGATACAGAAGAGGACTAAAACAACACACATAAACACTAATTTAATCTGACAGAATTAGTTGTATGAAGGCGGCCACTATGATATACTTTGGTTGCAACTAAAGTAATTGAAACAAAAGGTTTTGGCTATCAGAATACGTTACACATTCAGCAGCAAGACACACAGGTGTGGCTCCTGATAAAAGTATTCACAGTGAAGCAATCTTCATACTTTCTTCTGTTGTCAAACAAAAATGCACATGTTACAATGAATGCAGTGGGATATCGCTGGTAATCTAGTAATACCAGAAACATCGTTCAACTATAAAAAATAACAGCAAGATCAATTATAATAATAAAAGCATAATTGATAAGAAGTTCACTGCTTGAACATGTACATCTCATAAAAGGGCAAGGAATTATAAGGAGGAGAATGTTATGCTGGAGAATGACTTGACTAATATTGAAATGCTGATAATGAAATGTATCTGGGATACACCTGAAGAACTGGCCTTGTCACAATTGGTAGCAATGGTGAATGAGCGCTTTGATAAAAGCTGGAGACCTCAGACAATTTCTACCTATTTGGCACATCTGGTAAGAAAAGGTTATCTTACCATGCGCAGATCCGGAAAAGTATTTCTGTATCACCCGGAAGTATCTGAGGAGGCTTATCGTTCTTCTCAGATCAATGAACTGGTTCATTACTGGGGAGATCCGGGAACACCGACAGAATTTCTTTCTGCACTGTTTGTGACTGGTGATAAGGACCATAATACACAAGAAGGTCTGAAGGACTTAAAAGATTTAATGGATGAACTGGATTAATTTTTTCTTTCTCGTAATTATTTTGAATACGTTGACAGGGACGGTAGCCTATTTTTTATGTAAACTGCTGACCCTGATTGCAAAGAAGCGCAATGCGATACGGATTATTTATCCGTTACATAGAATGGTATTGTTATTTTATATTGTTCCATTTGGATATTTGTATATCTGTTTTAAGTTCCAGATACAATATGGAACACATACGATTGGTGATGGATTTTATGGAAATTCCATGTTATATCTGTTCCTGGAAGTATGTCTTGCAATCTGGGTGCTTGGAATGATATGGTATGCGGGTTATTACACGCATAAATGGCAGAACTATCGCTGGATCTGCAGAAATAATTTACCGTTTCGCGGTGAAAAATATCGGGAAATGCTGCAAAATTTGTATCCGAATAAAAATTGGAAACGAATAACTTTCTGCACAAATTTTACGATAAAATCACCTTGCGTGATGGGAGCTTTTTCGCAGAAAATTGTGCTTCCGGAAATTGGATATTCAGATGAGGATATGAAGATTATCCTGATGCATGAGGGAATGCATATCGTGCGCAAGGACAACCTTGGGAAAAAAATTGCCCTGGGAATTATATTAGTTAACTGGTTTAATCCGATTTTACACTTTTACCTGGATGATCTTGATGCCTGGTCAGATATTGCCTGTGATATTCGTGTGTGTAAGCAATACTTCATGGGGAAAGCCAAGGTGTATTTTAATCTGTTGCGTAGAGCAAGTGAGAGTGGCCAAACTGTATTACCACCTTTTGTTTCACAACTGAACAATGAGGAATCATTGAGAAGGAGAGTGGAGTATATGATTAAATGGCAGAAAAGTGGGAAAAGAACCTGTCTCAGTGTGGCTTTGGCAATGGCACTGATTATTGGAAGTTCAGTGTCTGCATTCGCATCCAGTGTGCAGGTAGTAGATCAGCAGGATGAATTGTATCGAGAAACCAGAATGCTAAATGTTAGCGATGAGTTTGATACTCAGTTAGAACAATATGTGATTCCAGCAGATCAGGTGGATGAAGAAAAATGGAACAATGCGATTGTAATGGAAGAAGAATCCATTGAGCCATTATCTGTGCAGAAAAATTTTGACTGGAAAATTCCAGCAAATAAATTTGCTCGTTCTGCAGGGTTTATTAAGAAAAAAGGAACAAGTATCTCGGTATCTTGTTATATTTATTCTGAACGGTATCAGCGTGTCGGAATTCGCAGACCAGATGGTTCTATGCTTTATGTGAATGGATTTCATAACGTAGCATCTACATTTCCGTGCGATGCTACAGGAACCTATTACGTGTTTGTCGAAAACATAACGTCCACTCAGATTCGTGCTGCAGGATATTACGTGAAATAAGAGTTGTATTTCTTAATTACGAAGAATAATTAAGAGAAAATAATACATACTACCGGCGGTCGTAGAAGCTGCCCGGTGTATTTAAAAGTAGAAAACGACAGACTGGAGGAGTCGTCGGATCTGTGCTTTGGCATATGGCACAGTTCTGACGGCTCTTTTGCCCCCAACATCTATTAACAATTCCATTAAAAAATAAGGTGCATTTTTGCGTCATTTGTCGAATTTTGTCGAAATCGTGTCGAACCCTGTCGACAGCCCCCGGAATCCCGTTTTTTTTCAGAAAAAACACTTGAAATTTACAAGACTAGATTGATAAAATAGTTGCACGCAAGGATGCTGCTATTCTAAGCGCAATATTACAGGGTTAGGAGAAAAGAGATGGAAACAAGAGTATCAATCAGAGACATTGCAAAAATTCATGTAAAACAGCAGTTAGAACGAAAGAAAGCAATTTTATTAAATCTGGAACTGGATGCCTGCGCGCACCAGGGAGTCGAATGGAAACCGACCGAAGGTATTCTTTCAATGGAAGACCGCATCCGGTATGAAATGGATCAGAAAGTGACATTACCGAACGGGACTTTTACCAAGCAGTTTTCTCTGCCAAATTATTTCAGAGGTGAAAATGCATACATGGACAAGGGATGTCATGTGCAGAAGCGTGAACTCCCGATGGAGCACATTCCAGGTGTCGCGTCTGTGTACTGTGGGGAGCCGAAGGAATGGATGGCCTTTACAAGTAATTTTGACATTGCACTGTTTTATGCATGCTGTACATGGGATGAGGCAGATCAGGAGTGGCGTCCACTGATGGAAAAAGAAATTTACGCTCCGATTGGTGAAGATGGCGCGGATTACCGTTATGGTGTAATCTATATGGCGGATGCCACAGACCACGCATTTCGCGGTTCCTACGATGAGACACCGGAGTATCATGTGATGACACCGGCGGGAAGTCTGCTTCCGGGGAAAAACAGCCAGTACATATTTGCGATGCGGATGAGAGACACCGAAGGGCTGCAGACAGATCAGCGTTTTGAACGTTTGGTGTTTGAACATAGCGAGAAGCTTTGCCGGGATGTGTACGAACTTGTGACAGGCGAGCCATATGTTCAAAGAAATTTAAGAAAATAAATTGTTGAGTTTTTTATCTGTGTGCGTTATTATATTTGCATGTATACGAGGAATGTATGCGTATTTTTAACAAAAATGGCAATGAAAACAGCATGGAGATAAAAAATGGCGAGAAACAAAAAGATATCTAAGAAACAAAGACGAAAACGGAAACTGATTTTATTTATTATTGAGATTATTATTTTGATTCTGGTAGCAGGTGCATTATTCCTGTTTAGTAAGCTGGATAAGATTAACACGAAGACACTGGATACATCCAAAGTCGGAAAAAGTGATGTTTCGGCAGAAACGCAGAAAACTTTTGAAGGTTATACGACAATCGCATGTTTTGGTCTGGATAACCGTGAGCAGGGCGTGTACGAAACTGGTAACAGCGACACGATCATGATCATGAATGTTAACAATGACACGAAGGAAGTAAGCCTTATGTCTATCTATCGTGATACATATCTGAACGTTGCCGGAAAAGGCGAGGAAGAGAAATTCCGAAAAGCAAATTCCGCATATGCATATGGCGGTCCTGAGCAGGCAGTTACAATGCTGAACCGTAACCTTGATCTTGATATTGACAATTATGTTGCTTTTGACTTTAAAGCGGTTGCAGAAGCCATTGATATTCTCGGTGGTGTAGACATTAATGTCGAGACAGAGGAAGAACGTCAATATCTGAATGATTACGTATCTTACACCAGCGAGTATGTTGGCGGCAGCAATGCTGAAGTTGAGCATACCGGATTACAGACATTGAATGGTGTACAGGCGGTTTCTTACGCACGTATCCGTTATACCAAGGGTGATGATTATAAACGTGCAGAGCGTCAGCGTCGTGTTCTGACTGAAATGATCAAGAAAGCAAAGAAAGCAAATCTGTCCGAGATTAACGAACTGATCAATACTATATTCCCGCAGATTTCTACTGATTTATCAAAGAAAGACATTATCAGTATGGCATCTGTTATGATCAAATATGATATGGCAAACAGTGGCGGATTCCCATACAGCCGTGATACCTTTACACCTAGCAAAAAGCTGGGAAGTGTGGTTGTGGCGTGTGATCTTGAATCGAATGTCATTGAACTGCATAAGCGTTTATTTGGAACGGAAGCTTATCAGCCATCTGAGACCGTAAAGGAATACAGTGAAAAAATTGTGGACGAAAGCGGATATACGTCAGATCACAATGCGGATACCCGATTTAGCGATCAGGATGATTTCTTTGGAAACGGCACAAGTACACAGACCGAATCGGATGATACCTCAAGTAACTCGGAGGGAACGACGGAATGATACGTTTGTTCATATGCCCGAAATGCGGGTGGTTGCGGACTGTTTCGAGAAGAAGCGGTGTGGAATGTTTTAGATGTGAGGGTGCAGAAATGCAGCCAGTGAAACTGGAATATTCCAGATATGTGAAAATGTCGGAGCAGGAACGCAAAGACTATGTGGACAGCTGGATGTATATACATCGGATAAAGTAAATACATGAAAACGGAGACATCCTTCATGCAGGAAACTGTGTGGAGGATGTTTTTTGTTTGATGGAAATTACGATGAATTTCCTATCAAACAAAAGCACTTCGTGCAAACGATGCTTTTGATATATGATGATAATAGTTTCATAATTACCAAAAATATCGCAAATATTTTTACAATTTTGGTTAATCTGTTTCTGCTATAACTGCTATAATTACGCTGTAACAAATAAGGAACTACTTAACAAAACCTCTTTGTAGAAGGCTGCTAAGCAATTCAGATTTTTGGAGGAAAAGATAAATGAATACTTTAAAAGCTGAAAAAAGAAGCATGGATGTCAAAGCAAAGAAACTCAGAAGAGAGGGATTCGTAACAGGTAACCTGTTCGGTAAAGAGATCGAAGGCTCCGTTCCGTTGAAGATGGACAGAATCGAAGTTGAGCGTCTGTTAAAGACAGATCACAAAGGAAGCCAGATCATGCTGAATGTAGAAGGACAAGATTACGATGTTCTGATTAAAGAGGTAGATTATAATTCAATGAAACGTTATGTTGACGAGATTGACTTCCAGGCACTGGTAAGTACCGAGAAAGTTCACTCGACAGCAGCAGTCGTAATTGAGAACCGTGAAAAAGTCCTTGAAGGTGCTCTGCAAGAGTGCTTAGAGGAGATTGAATACAAAGCATTACCGGCAGCATTGGTTGACCATGTTACTGTTGATGTAGCAGGTATGAAAGTTGGCGACGTTATCCGTGTCAAAGATCTTGAGATTACTAAGAACCCGGATGTCGATGTTCACACCGATCCGGAAGCTATCGTTGTCATGGTTGATGCGATCAGAAACAGCATCCCGGAGGATGAGACAGCTGACGAAGAAGCAGAGGCAGAAGCATAAGAGCCCAATTTTCAATTCACTGAAAAATGTTAAAAAAAGGGGGATCACAGAGTTAAGCGCTGTGGTCCTCTTTTTGTTTGCTAGGAAATTACGATGAATTTCCTATCAGACAAAAGCACTTCGTGCAAACGATGCGCACTCGCATGAGAAGAAATTATTACTTCGCAAGCGTGCTCAGATTAAGTTTGATGAAGATTTATTAGTGCAAAAATCGGACAATTCATGGAAGAGTATTAGTTTTAATTATCGTGTATACAAAAAAGATACACAGAATTCTTCAAAAATATATTGTGCAAGATATATGATATATGGTAATATAAAACATATAAGAGTGCAAAATAAAAAACGCAGGAGGATTACGATAATGGAAAAGTTATTAATTTTAAATCCGGGTTCTACTTCTACAAAAATTGCATATTACGAAGATGAACAGCAGATCTTTGTAGAGAGCATTTCCCATTCCGCAGATGAGATCGCAAAATACGACCTGATCGTAGACCAGTACGAATTCCGTAAAGATATGATCATGGAAGTTCTGAAAGAGAAAAATGTAAAACTGGAGGATCTGACAGGTATCGTTGCCCGTGGTGGATTACTTCCGCCTCTGAAAGCAGGCGCATACCGCGTAAATGATGACATGGTATGGCAGCTGAAAAACAAACCGGCGATGGAGCATGCGTCCAACCTTGGTGCTGTAATTGCAGATGCAATCGCAAAACCACTTGGAATCCCGGCTTTCATTTATGACGGTGTAACAGTTGATGAGATGATGCCGATCCTGAAGATCACAGGTCTGAAAGAGATTACAAGAAAAGGTATCGGTCACAACCTGAATACAAGAGCAGCTGCAATGAAATATGCTCGTGAGAACGGCAAAGAGTACAAAGACTGCAAGCTGATCGTAGTACATCTTGGTGGTGGTATTTCTGTAACATTACAGTATGGCGGAAAAGTTGCAGATATCATCAACGATGAGGACGGTCCATTTGCTCCGGAGCGTGCAGGTGGTCTTCCGGTTCAGTCTCTGATCAAATACTTTGGTGAGAGCGGCATGACTACAAAAGAAATGCTGAAAAAAATGAAGAGCCGTGGTGGTCTCGTAGCACATCTTGGTGTAAATGACAGCCGTGAAGTTGAAAAAATGATCGAGAATGGCGATGAGCACGCAAAACTGATCTATGATGCAATGGCATTAAACGTAGCACGTAAGATCGGTGAGGAAGCTGCAACTGTTGCAGGCGATGTAGAAGCAATCATCCTGACAGGTGGAATCGCATATTCCGAGTACTTCACAAACGAAGTAAAGAAAAATGCAGAGTGGATTGCTCCGGTTGTGGTATATCCGGGTGAGAATGAGATGGAATCTCTGGCACTTGGCGGACTTCGTGTACTGCGTGGACAGGAAGAAGCACACGAGTTTGTAAGAACTGAGTAATCAACATTTTTGTTTAGAAGTCCGAAAGGATTTACTATAAAGGGAGTATATTTTTTTATTACATAAATTAAGAACGCCTGTATTTTTTTCTCAGGGAGCAATTGGTAGCGACTGGGACAAAATACAGGCTTTCGCTTTAAAAAGTAAAACTTATAAATAATAAACACAGGGGCAACTTTAAAACTGTTTAAGACGCAATCCGGCGAATCGGTTTTGCAGATCTGGAGCCGTGTGCGATCGGTTTCCATTCCACTTTTTTAAACATTGCAACAAATGCGATCGGAATATAAGTCAGCATATAAATCGGGAATGTGAACATATATCCGATTTTTTTATACCATGCCATGTGGATATGTCTCCATTCAGTCAGTGTCGTATAAATGCCAAGTACGAGCATTGCGGCAGAGGTATTTACGGTAAATTTACCAACGCAAAGCAGTGCAGAAGTGAAATCCTGTGCGGTCAACAGTGCCAGAATCGTCAGTGTCAGTCCTGAAAAAGTAGCTACCATAGTCAGGATAAAGGCCGGAAGGTTTGACATCAGCATATCAAAACAGGAGAATCCTCCTTTTTTACCGATTTTGGATAATAATTGTCTGCCGTATTTTCTATATACCTGGAAATAGCCTTTCACCCAGCGCATACGCTGATGCCAGGATACCGAAAGTTTGGTCGGCTGCTCATCGAAAAATTCTGCGCGCTCGCAGTAACCGATTTTTGCGCCGTTTGCGATACAGTCTGCGGTAAATTCAATATCTTCTGTTAAAAGAAAGAATTTCCAGCCATCGTTTTTTTCAATTAGTTCACGGGAGATCATATATCCCGTTCCGGATACCATACAGCTGTTGCTTGTTCTCATTCTGCCGCGGTTCAAAAACTGTGCTTCATGTAAGAACCAGAGTCCATAGCCATGGGAGATCCAGTTGTCACCAAAGTTTTTTGAGTTACGGTAGCTTGTAACGGCATCGTATCCGTCGTTAAATGTCTTGTTCATCTCTGTTATGTAATTTTCATCCAGAATATTATCTGCGTCAAAAATAAAGAATCCATCGTAATCTTCCAGATTGTTACTGAGTGAAATCTGATCCAGTAAATACTTTAATGCGTATCCTTTTCCAACCTGGATCCGGTTAAAACGTTCATATACATAAGCGCCATGTGCGTAAGCAACTTCAGCTGTGGAATCTGTGCAGTTGTCAGCAACAACATAAATGTCAACCAGCTCAGATGGATAATTCTGTTCATGAATGCTGTCTAACAGTTCGCCAAGTACATTTTCTTCATTTCTGGCTGCAATCAGTACGGCATAACGATGAAACTGTAACGGTTTGTGTGGTTTTTCTTTCTTAATATACGGTGCGATCAGGTAGACAATCTGATAAGCAAAACAGGCAATGAATGCAAATAAGATGGACCAGTTGATCACACGGGTGATTGTAACTAACATAATTGGTTCCTCCCTGTGTGTTTGTGTTTTTTCTTTGTTGTAACCAATATAACAGCTAAATGTTAGAATTTACGGCGGCAATCCTTAACGATTCTTTAAGAAAAAGAGTGAAAAATATAAAGAATGAGAAAATGCGCTATCTTCATAAATCGTTAAGAATTTGGTGTGGTTTCCGGAAAGAATTGTCTGTTAAAGTGTCAGCATAAAGGAATTGCGGGAAATGATTCCTTTTCGAATGCATTCAAATCGAGTATAATAACGGGGAGGTGAAAGATTATGATAAATATTTTAGTATGTGATGATGATAAAGATATTGTAGATGCCATTGAAATCTATCTGGCTCCGGAAGGATACCATATTTTAAAGGCATACGATGGCATTCAGGCCATCGAGATGATGCGAAGCAACGATATTCAGCTTCTGATCATGGACGTTATGATGCCGCGTATGGATGGTATCCGGGCCACGTTAAAAATCCGTGAAGAATCAAACATTCCAATCATTATTCTTTCCGCGAAAACGGAGGATACGGATAAGATTTTCGGATTAAACGTAGGAGCAGATGATTATGTGACAAAGCCATTTAATTCCCTGGAACTTGTGGCGAGGGTAAAATCGCAGCTGCGTCGTTATACAAAATTGGGGACAATGACGCCGGAAACAGTATCCAATGTTTACCGTACAGGCGGACTGGAGATCAACGATGATATGAAACAGGTCACCGTCGATGGCAGAATCGTAGAAAAATTAACACCAATTCAATATAATATCCTTCTTTTCCTGACCAAAAACAAAGGAAGAGTGTTCTCTATTGAACAGATTTATGAAAATATCTGGAAAGAGGATGCCATCAATGCAGATAATACCGTAGCGGTACATATCCGACATATCAGGGAAAAAATTGAGATCAATCCAAAGGAACCGCGTTATCTGAAAGTGGTATGGGGAATCGGCTACAAGATGGAGGATATTAAAGTCGAGTAGAACAGGAGATTCTTTATGAAGAAAAAATATTTTTACAGCATGTGGGCGAAGATGCTGACAACGGCGGTTCTTCTGATCGCCGGCGGTCTGACTGCAGTCTGTGCCGGATGGAGTATGGCTGGGCTTTCTTCAGGCATGAACGTGAATGAGATTATGAGCCCGGTTTCCTATGAGGAAAGTCAGAAGGCAGAGCACTATGTGAGACGGGAACTACAGGACCAGCTGGGTAAATTCAGCTCTGAAACTAAGATTTTACAAGGAAATGCTTATAATGGTGATCTGACTTTAGATATATCTAACTTGAATGATGGTGTAAATGCAGAGAACAAAAACCAGAATTTGGAATATAAACTGTCCGATCTGGATGCATTTTACAATTCTGATGGCTATCCGATCCTTTGCTGGCTGACACAGACAAAACATGAATATGTGTATGATGCATATGAAGAAGGTGATGAAACTGATACCAGCGAATATAAGACTTCTAACTCCAGTACGGAAACTACAACTGTTCCTACAGCGGAATCTGCCACAGATACCAATATTCCGGAACCGGTGAATGTAGAAACGACGAATATCAGTGGATGGTTTGACGCAGGTGATGGAAGTACCGGTGACAACAGACATCCGGAAGCATATGATTCTTATCAGGTGAAATGTTATAATAATGAATCGGACGTAGTATATGCAAACGGAATTGATGTCGAGCAGAAATTTATTAAAAATATCAACGGTGTAACGCTGGCTGAGTATGCACGTGAAAATGATCAGCTGAATCTGCTTTCCGATTATTATGATGATTTGCTGGAGGCAGCAAGTCAGGTACACGATTTGGTAAACCAGACATCGAGTATACAAAAGCAATATGACAATACAAATGTATATGTATATCTGGTAAACGAAGATGATGGTACTATATATACGAATGTGCCGGCCTGGAATACAGAACAGGCCATGTCCCTTGACCAGTTGGAAGAGCAGTATCAGAGCAAAGATTATTCTGCACAGGGTAAATACCTGTATCTGATGATGGATGAGGCATCCGGAGATAGTTATGCATCTGTAACTTTCCTGGCGGATGAACTGAAGGGAATGATCAGAGATATTATGGGAGACGGCAACTGGAGGATTTTTGTCGGACTTGATACCAATTATCATTGCAGAACATCGCAATCATATTATGATTCCATGTATTATACGGCTTATCAGGATATATCCGGACAGATTGCATTTAACTTTGGAAATGGCGAATACCGCATAAATGTTTTCGCAGCTATCTGGGTATTCTTAAGTCTGGCAATTGTAATGATTATTATGATCGGAGTACAGACCGGACGCAGACCGGAAGATGACGAGATTCATCCGGTACTTATGGATAAGTTCCCAATCGAGATTTTGATGATCAAGGATATTATTCTCTGGGTTGCACTGGTTGTTGGATATGCGGAATCTGTTGTTCACATTTCTTCTAATTACAGATATTATTACAGTACATTACCGTCTGCGTTTGGAAATGCCATGGCACAGTGTACGGTTTTAGGAGTCCTGGCAGCCGTATTGTTCGCATGGAATGTGAAGAGTTATGGACGAAGGATCAAAGAACGTAAACTTGGCGGAAGTATCATCGCAAGTATTGCACATGCAATAAAAAGAACTGTAGATGCTTCCAGAAAAACAATTCAGAATTCTTACCGTGCCCAGAAAGCAAACAAACAGCTGTTGATCGCATATATTGTACTGATCGGTGCGCAGATCATTTTTATGTGGATCATTTGTACCTTTGGCTTTAATTATATGGGCGGACTGGCATTTATCTTCTTTGTGCTGATGGTATTATTTGATATTTTTGTATATTTGAAAATGTTAAAGAGCACCAGTGGAAAGGAAGCAATCAAAGATGGTATTCAGCAGTTGGCAGCAGGAAACCTGGATTACCGTATCAATACCGAGCACATGTCGGGAGAAAATCTGGAACTGGCAGAAGAAATCAATAAGGTACGTGATGGAGTAGAAAAAGCCGTAGATGCGCAAATGAAAAGTGAACGACTGAAAACCGACCTGATCACAAACGTATCTCACGATATCAAGACACCTCTGACATCCATTATCAACTATGTGGATATACTAAAACGCGAAAATATTCAGGATGAGCGGATCGCCGGTTATATTGAGATTCTAAATCGCAAAGCACTGCGTCTGAAACAGCTGACCGAGGATCTGGTGGAGGCTTCCAAGATCAGTTCCGGAAACATTACCCTGACGATGCAGGAAATTAATCTGAAGCAGCTGATCAAGCAGACAAACGGTGAATTTGAAGAAAAATTTGAAGCAAAGAACCTGGATCTGATCTGCGAGCTTCCGGAAGAACAGATGCTGATCATGGCAGATGGACGTCGGATGTTCCGTGTCATTGAAAACTTGTATAACAATGCGGCAAAATATGCGATGCCGGGAACCAGGGTGTATGTAAGCGGAAGCATTGAGGGTGATACCGTCGTATTTTCCATGAAAAATGTGTCCGAGAATCCGCTAAACTTTAAGGCAGATGAGCTGGTGGAGCGTTTTGTGCGGGGCGATGTCTCCAGAAGCAGCGAGGGCAGTGGACTTGGTCTTGAGATTGCGCGAAACCTTACTGTTATGCAGAAAGGCACCTTTGATCTGTATCTGGATGGGGATCTGTTCAAAGTAACGATCAAATTCCAGAGAATCAAAAAGGAGGAACAGAATCCAAAGACAGAAAAGTCAGAAGCATAAGTAAAATAGAAAGTCAGGTTACGTTGACTGAAATTTAGCATTGTGGAGATGTGTAGAAGAATTAAGTCATGAATCCGGTTGAAGAAAAGAGATGGACAGACGTAAGAAAAAGTTACGGAAGTTCATCTCTTTTTTCAGGAATGCCATGTTGCGTATTGTGTCGAAATTTTACGATGAGATTTTCTTGAGTACAGACATAATTGTGCTACAATTAATGTAACAGTAATAAAGGAGGATTTTATCGTGAAAAAAGTACGATATATGATTTCAGATGCGGCAAATATGATGCAGGTAGAGTCGCATGTGTTACGTTACTGGGAAGAGGAACTGGATTTGGAAGTCCCGCGCAATGAGATGGGACACCGTTACTATACCGAAGAGAATATACAGCAGTTTCGTCAGATTAAGAAATGGAAAGAAGAGGGCTATCAGCTTAAAGCCATTAAAATGATGCTGCACAATGAAAATCCGGACTGTGAGGAATTTTCACATGAAACTATGGCAAACAGCCAGACCGGACAGGCATCTGCGGTGCAAAATGAAAAAAGTACTGCAATGCCTTCGTCTGCTCAGCTGCCTCAGGTGAAAATAGATGGACAAGCTCTGCCGACGGAGGCAGCAAAAGACATGTCACGGCTGGAACAGTTTCAGCTTATGATGAATGACATTGTGAGAAATGCCATTGCCGAGAACAATCAGGCACTTGGACTGGCTGTCGGCGAGCAAGTAGGAGAAAAAGTCATCAAAGAAATGAATTATCTCATGCGTGAGCAGGAAGATGCACAGGAAGACCGCTTCCGAAAACTGGATGAGGCCATCCGAAGCAGACAGATGCAGAAACGGCGATTGCGACGGGAGAAAAAACAGAAGATGCCGAAGGAGAAAAAGTCCCGGGGGCATTTTCGAACCGGGGAAAGCACGCTTTGAATTTTGGGATGGCTTAAAAATTTGCCATGTTAGGTTTCTATAGGAATTCCTGTGATTTTGTCTCAGTCGCTACCAATCGCTCCTTGAGAAAAAATCACAGGAGTTCCTTATTTAGGCAGTGAAATTTGGTAAATTTTTTGCGCCACCCTGCACTTCGTGCCACATGCACATCTACGTTTATGATTAAATCAGTGTTATGCCGTGCATGCAAAAGCCACCCAAAACAAGATTTTGATGGTATTATAGAGAGAAAGAAAAACACAGGAGAAGAAAAATTATGTACATTATTCCAAGACCACAACAGTGGTATCAGAAAGAGGGAACGTTTATACTAAAATACGATCGGGGGATTGTGCTTAACAGTAACTGCCCACGGGAAGTTTATGAGGATGCGCAGATTCTGCAGCAGGATTTGGCGGATTATGCAGGTTTTGCTATGAATATCCGTTATGGAATTCCGGAAAATGGCGATATCTGTCTGCAGTTAGGAGAGCACATGGCAGAGCAGGAGTACACATTGCTTGTTCAGCCGCATGGCATCTGCATCACCGGCGGCAGCGCCTGCGGCATTTTTTATGGAATTCAGACGCTGCGTCAGATTATTCAGCAGTGCGGATGCTGTATTACATATACGATCATTGTGGATCAGCCGGAAATTTTGCATCGGGGATTTTACCATGATGTGACCAGAGGGCGGATCCCGACCATGGATTACCTGAAAAAACTGGTGGATCGCATGGCTTTTTACAAGTTGAATCAGCTGCAGCTTTATATGGAGCATACTTTTTTGTTTCGGGGATTTTCAGAGGTCTGGAGGGATGACACGCCGTTGACGGCGGAGGATATTCTGGAACTGGATGCGTACTGCAGAAAAAGGCATGTGGAACTGATTCCGAGTATTGCCTGTTTTGGACATCTGTATAAAGTACTTCGGACAAAAACGTATAGTGTGCTGTGTGAGATGCCAGGAATGGAAACGGAGCCCTTTGGTTTTGTGGAACGGATGCGGCATCATACCCTGGATGTATCAAATCCGGAGAGTATGCGGCTGGTAAAATCATTGATTGACGAATTTATGCCGCTTTTTACAACGGAGTATTTTAATATTTGTGCGGATGAAACCTTTGATCTTGGAAAGGGAAAAAGTGCAGCACTGGCAGAAAAAAAAGGGACACAGCGTCTGTATCTGGATTTTGTAAAAGAACTTTGTGAATATGTGGTGAGTAAAGGAAAAACACCGATGTTCTGGGGTGATATCGTCGGTGAATTCCCGGAGGCAGTGCAGGAGTTACCGAAAGAAACAATTTGTCTGAATTGGGGTTATGATGCGGATTGGCCGGAGGATTCAACACGAAAACTATCGGAGGCGGGAGCAAGACTTTATAACTGTCCGGGAGTCAGCGGTTGGGATCAGCTGGTGAACCAGATTCATGTTTCTTATGAAAATATCAGCAGAATGTGTCGGTATGCGCATACTTACAAGGCAGAGGGATTGTTGAATACAGACTGGGGTGACTGCGGACATATCAATCACCCGGATTTCAGTCTGCCGGGAATGATTTATGGAGCAGCTTTTTCCTGGAATTTGGAAATCCCGGAGTTTGAAGACATGAATCGTCAGATTTCAAGAGTTGCTTACGGAGATGAGACAGGAACACTGGTGTCTTTGTTGGTGCGTATTTCTGAAAGCTGGAAATTTACCTGGAGAAATGCAGTAGATTGGTTAGAGCAGGCACCAGAGGTACGGTTAGAATCTGCTGAAGTATATGAGAAAGCTGTGGAGGATCTGGAACAGATCCAGACAGAATTGTATCAGTCTGTTACGCACCTTCCAATCGCGCAAAGAGGACAGATCCATGCATATCTGATCGCGGTAAAGGGAATGATTTTACTACAAAAGATTGGTACTGTATTGACGGATAAAGGAATTATTTCTGAAATGCAGACAGAAGAATGCTTGTCAGAAAAAGGACAAAATAAATCAGAAGACAAGCGCTGGAATTCAGAGAAAGAACAAACCATGTCAGAGGATGAACGTTGGAATCTGGCAGAATTACTGGAATACTGGCTGTATGATTACAAGGAACTCTGGCGCAGTACGAGCCGGGAATCAGAACTTTTCCGGATTCAGCATGTGATCTGTGCCTATGCGGACTGGCTGCGAAGTTAAGTATGACAGTAGGTTGTTTTTCAAGAAAATAGCGTTAGCGTTTCACATGCAGTGGGGTTTGTACATTCCTGAGAACTGGTAATTTTTAAGAAAAATTCAGAAATTCAATAGAGGATTTTCAAATTTCTCTGTTATACTGATCAAGTCACAAAAAAGAAAAGAGTTTGAGCACGGATCATTCGTGTGTGAATAAACGTGACCTGGAAGGGCAGACGAGTATGAAAATGACAGAACAGAGAAAAAAGAATTTGATTCAGACCATGATATATACAGCCATTCTGGTTGCATTGTTTGTATGTCTGATCGGGCTGATCCTGCCGGAGGGATGTTTTTACGGTTCTACGACAGACTGGTACAATCAGCATGTAACACTGGCAGAGACAATCCGCAAGACATGTTTGCAGGAAAAAACGCTGGCGCCGGCATGGATCTCCATTGGAGGAGGCAGCAACGGATTTCAGTTTGCGTATTATGGATATTACCGGCCGGATATTATCATTGGATGTCTGCTTCCGCAGGTGCCGATGACGGTTTTGATTCCGCTTTATGCGCTGTGCTGCTATCTGGCAGCAGTGCTGCTGTTGGAATACTGGCTGCGTCTGGAAGGGCTTTCTCCATTTCTGGCATTTTTCGGAAGTATGCTGTTTTTACTGGCAGACTGCTTTTTCCAGACACATCGTCAGATTATGTTTGTAAATTATCTGCCGTTTCTGATTCTGGCATTGATCTTCCTGAAAAAAAGAAGATTTGCGATGATGTCAGTTAGTCTGACGCTGGTTTATCTGCATAGTTTTTACTATGCGATCGCCTGTCTGGCGGTCATTGGATGGTTTGCCATCGGCATGCTGCGTAGAGAGGACAAAGCAGGGAAGAAGAAGCTGCTGTTTCAGGGGGTGGTAAGTGTATTCTTGTCTGTGGGAATGGCGATGATGCTGCTTCTGCCTACGTTTCTGGCAATTTTGGAGCACAGACACAGCGGAGAAAAGGCGACAACAATGGCGGAGCTGATTGTACCAAACGCGCAGAATTTGCTGTATTCTCCGTATGGAATGGGCCTTACGATCATTTGTGCGTATCTGCTGCTTCTGGGCCTTACGATTCGTGAAGTACGCTGGCAGTGTGCCCTGCTTCTGGCGGGCAGTCTGTTTGGAGTAGCTTCTTATATATTAAATGCGACATTGTATGCCAGGGGAAAAATCCTGATTCCATTTGTACCGGTTGTGATTTTGTATTGCATGAAGATTTTTCAGAAGGTCCGGTGTGGGGAAGTGCGCTGGCAGTTCTGGCCTTTTGTGCTTCTGGCTGTTGGAATTTTTACCCAGCGAAATGAAACCTGGTTTGCAGGAATTCTATTTGACCTGATCGTACTTTTCACGATCGCTGTGATAGATCTGATCTGGCGCAAAGCAACGGGAATGATGGGCGCAGGCCGCATGTTTACCGGGGAAACCGGTCTTGTGCGGTATCTGCCACTGCTTGTAATGCCATTTCTGATTTTTCTGTGTGTGGCTGCCGGAGAGGGATGGCGGGGCATTCCAAATGAAGATGCCAGTCAGCTGGCAGGCTCGAAATCGGCAGAACTGGTAAATTTTCTGATGGGAACGGAGAACGAAACGCAGAACAGTGCTGCATCGACAGAAAACAGTGCAGTTTTAAATAAAAATGCAGATCAGAAGCAGGAAGAAGAGAATTTCACAGAGGAAGAACTGCAGACCATCTGTGGAAATAAGCTGTACCGATGTGATAAACTGACAGATACCAAAATGGAGTGTAATGCGCTTCAGTTTTACGGTCAGCAGAGTGCAAATATGTATTCTTCCGTGACCAATTCACTGTATCAGAATTTTTACTATAACATCGTGAAAATGCCGGTTCAGATCAACAATCGAACCGCTCTGCTGGAGGAACGCAATCCACTGTTTGCACAGCTGATGGGTGAGCGTTATATTCTTACGACGGAAAACAAAATGCCATACGGATATGCTGTGCTTTTACAGAAGGGAAAAAATGTGATTGCGGAAAATCCGAATGTATTGCCGATCGCATATACGACATCGGATACTATTTCAAATACACAGTTTGAAGCACTGAATGATACGGAAAAGATGTCGGCACTGAGCCGTTACACGGTAGCTGGAAACGGAGAACAAAACGAAGTGAATGTTTCTGAAATGGAGCAGATTTCGTTGCCGTCACTTGATTCGGAAGAGGTCAGTGTGCCTGGTGATGTTCAGATCAAAACGTTGAAAAATGGATACCGCATTCAAGCTGGAGAAGGCGGCGGTGTGCTCCGTATGCCTTTAGATTCAAATATAAAAAACGGCACGTTATATTTCCGGTTTGATGTGAAAAATCGTACCGAAAATGCGGTTATTATTTCGGCAAATGGCAGAAAAAATAAACTGTCAGGGGCAACGGCGCCTTATCCAAATGAAAACGATTGTTTTTCCTATATGCTGAAAGAAAAGGGAAATGATAAATATATCTCTCTGAAGTTATCTGCAGGTACTTATGATCTGACTGATATGGAATGTTACCGTCTGCCGACAAATGTGTTTAACGAAAAACAGGTGGAAGCGATGGAACTGCAGCCGGAAACAAAGTGGGAGTCAGACAGTATCTTAAACGGTACGGTAACTGCCGGGGAGGATGGGTATTTTGTGACATCCATTCCAATGCAGAATGGTCTGAAACTGTATGTGGATGGCAAAGAGACAAAACTCGAGACCGTGAATACTGCGTTTGCGGGTGCAAAAATTTCCGCGGGATTCCATTCAATCAATCTGCGGTTTGATGCGCCGGGACAAAAATATGGTAAGAGGGCAAGCGTGTTGTCAGCAGTACTTTTTGTGATCTGGGAAGCAGGAACTGTACGATACAAGAAGAAAAGAAAGCAGGAATTAAGCTCAGACAGGTAAAACATTTGACAAATGAATGCTGAAAATAACAGTGATAGAAGAAAATTGTGAATAACAGAGTGGAGTGAAAATGGATGCCTTTTCGGGTGTCCATTTTGCTTTGTAAAAAAAATCTCTTTTTTAATTAAATTGGTAGCACCAATGTATTGAAATTATTGAAAAACATGATATAATAGTTGATAAACTGAATTGCATTTTTAGGAAAAAAATAATTACTATAAAATGTAGACTTTTTGACCAGGGAAAAGAGGCGTTGTTATGAAATATATTCGTCAATTTGTCATTATTCTTTTTATTTCTTTTATAGGAGAAGTTTTGAAATATGTATTGCCGTTGCCGATTCCGGCAAGTATTTACGGACTGGTACTGATGTTTATTTTATTAGAGACAAAAGTGCTGAAAGTGGAAGCGGTTCAGGATGCGGGGAAATTTCTGATCGAGATCATGCCGATGATGTTTATCCCGGCTGGTGTTGGTCTGCTGAATGCATGGGATAAGTTAAAACCAGTGTTGATTCCGGTTATTGTGATCCTGTTTATCTCAACGATCGTAGTTATGGGAATATCCGGAAAAGTAACACAGACGATGATTGAAGCAGAGGAGCGTAAGAAAAATGAAGGACATTCTGAGTAATTCTATGTTTTTCGGCGTACTGGTGAGTATCCTTGCATATGAAGTCGGTGTACTGCTGAAAAAGAAATTAAAATTTGCACTGTTAAATCCGTTGCTGATCTCCATTGTGATCATTATACTGATCCTTGTGGGATTTCATATTGATTATGATACATACAACAATGGCGCACAGCTTTTGAGCTATTTGCTGACTCCGGCAACGGTATGTCTGGCAATCCCGCTGTACGAGCAGATGGAACTGCTGAAGAAAAACTGGAAGGCCATTATTGGCGGTATCGTGGCGGGCGTTCTGACTAGTTCAGTCTGTATTTTAGTGCTGTGTCTGATCTTTCGACTGGAGCATGATATGTTTGTTACCCTGCTGCCGAAATCCATCACGACAGCGATCGGTATGGGTGTATCAGAAGAGTTGAACGGTATCGTAACCATTACTGTTGCGGTTATCATTATTACCGGCGTGATTGGAAATGTGCTGGCAGATTTTGTATATAAGTTGTTCCATGTCACTCATCCAGTGGCAAAAGGAGTCGGACTTGGTACGTCAGCCCATGCGATTGGTACAGCAAAAGCACTGGAAATGGGTGAGACCGAAGGTGCCATGGGAGGATTATCCATTGCTGTGGCAGGTATTTTAACCGTTATCGTAGCACCGATTTTTTCGCATATTATATAGTTGATAGATATGATCTCATAGAGGTGAATTGGATTCCAGTATGCTTTGGTAAGCGCTTAACAGAAAATTATATGCTCTCTTTTAGATAGGCAGAACTGTTTATTTGAAAGAGGGCATTTGTTTTTATCAGCGATGAATCCTACTTGCAAAAATATTACATTGTACTTATAATCTATGTTAGAAAAACTGGAAGATGTTGGGGTCAAAAGATGCCATACGAATTGTTCCGTACTTCGTACTCCCACAATGTTATACAAAAAATGATATACTCATTTTTGCGAGGGATTCCAGTATCAGACAAATTGTAGAAAGAGAGAATAAATATGAAGTATAAATGCGTGAACGAACTGGACAAATTCATGTTCCAGGATGCGGAAGTGAAAAAAATGGAGTTTAACCCGGGACTTATGACAATGGTATTGCTTGGAGTAGCCGCAAGACATAATAATCCATCCAATGATACTTTAGTGGACCGTTATCTGGATGACACAGAGATTCGGTTCAAATCCCCGGTGATCACGAGGTTTTTATTAGAGGGTGCAAAATATTACGATGCAAATAATGTACTGCAACGTGAAGTGCCGGATCAGGATATTCCGGAAAATCAGTTTAAAGAGATTTTCCAGAAAATGCAGGAAGACGGAAAAGTATTTGTAGTGACACCGAAGCCTGCAAAAAATGGCGGCGCGTGTTGCTGTGAGATTGCTGTGGATACAGACGAAGATACTTACTGGGTAGAAGTAGAATTCGAAAAAGCGGTCGTAGAATGGGAGCATTTCCTGAATAAAGTACAGGCATAGAGAAGATCAGAAGTGCAGATGAACGATACTGATACGGAGGAAAATAACGGGAATGGTACTGACAGGTATTCTGATTGTTGCTGCAATTGTTATTGGTTTACTTGGCTTAAGCGTGTACATGCTTCGACCGGAAACAGAAAAAACACGTTCGTTTGATGCTTTTGAACATACAATGATCGCCCACCGTGGCTTATTTGATAATAATTCAGAAGCACCGGAAAACAGTCTGGCTGCGTTTCAAAACGCAGCGGAGCATGGTTTTGGCATAGAGCTGGATGTGCAGCTGACAAAAGATGAAAAACTGGTTGTTTTTCATGATTTTGATCTGAAGCGAATGTGTGGTGTACATAAGAAATTGACCGAATTAACATATACAGAATTAAAGCAGTATTTTTTGAAGAACAGCACACAAAAAATACCGCTTTTTTCTGATGTCCTGGAACGGATCAATGGAAAAGTGCCTCTTGTAGTGGAGATAAAAGTTGGCTTTGACTATAAGGCAACCACGGAAGCTGCGGCTGCAATGCTGTCAGAATACAAGGGAGTTTACTGCATGGAATGCTTTAATCCATTGTCATTGGTGTGGTACCGCAGACATTATCCGAAGGTACTTCGTGGACAGTTATCCATGGATTTTTTTCAGAGTGAGGATAAAATGCCGCAGATCGTGCGTTTTTTTCTGACAAATTTATTGTTAAACTTCTGGGCAAAACCTGATTTTATTTCCTATAATCATAAGGACCGCCAGATCCGGGGCTTTCGCATGTGTCGAAAGCTGTTTGGGGTAAAAACTGCGGCATGGACGATAAAAAGCGAAGCTGAACTGCAGGCGGCCCGTGAAATATTTGATATGTTTATTTTTGACAGTTTTCTGCCAAAAGAAGGGGAAAAGGTGGGATTGAGTTGAGAAGACAAAAACAGAAGATTGATGAGAGTAAGCTACTCTTTTCCAATCATGATCTGAAGGTGTTGCTCATACCGCTGATGGTGGAACAGTTGCTGAACTCCCTGATGGGAACCGTGGACAGTATGATGGTCAGCAACGTGGGAAGTGCAGCTATTTCTGCAGTTTCGCTGGTGGATTCCATCAACGTGTTGGTTATTCAGGTATTTACGGCGCTGACGGCAGGCGGTGCCATCATATGTTCCCAGTATCTTGGCAGAAAAGATGTGAAAGCCTGCAATAAGGCGGCGCGTCAGGTATTGCTTGCGATGCTGGTGATTTCCGTTGGATTGATGGCAGTGTGTATCGTATTCCGTTACCCGTTGCTGCGGTTGATTTTTGGAAATGTGGAACAGGATGTTATGGATAACTCTCAGATTTATTTCCTGATCACGGCGATATCTTTCCCATTTATCGGATTGTTTGACGCCAATGCAGCATTTTTCCGGGCAGAGGGAAATTCCAAACTGCCGATGACAATTTCTGCGTTGTGTAATCTGATAAATATTGCCGGAAATGCGGTTTTGATTTTTGGATTTCATATGGGTGTAGCAGGTGCGGCGATTTCCACACTGGTTTCCCGTATTTTGATGTCCATTATTATGATCTGCCGTCAGCGTGTGCCGAAACAGGAGATTGTCATCCGCGATTATTTCGGTATTCGTCCGGATATGAGGCTGATTTTGATCATTCTTTCCGTGGGAATTCCATCCGGTATTGAAAATGGTATGTTCCAGTTTGGTAAACTGGCAATTCAGTCTACGGTATCAACCCTTGGAACGACAGCGATTGCAGCTCAGGCGATGACGATTATTCTGGAAAACTTAAATGGTATTGCAGCGATTGGAATTGGAATTGGATTGATGACGATTGTTGGTCAGTGTATCGGAGCCGGAGAGAAAGATCAGGCGGTATATTATATCAAGAAACTTGCTGTGATATCAGAGTTTGTGGTGATCGTCTGCTGTCTGTTGATCTGGGCATTGACGAAACCGATTACAATGATCGCAGGCATGGAGCCGGCAAGTGCGGACATGTGCTTTTACATGATGACAGTAATCACCATTGTAAAACCGATTGTGTGGGTTCCTGCGTTTATTCCACCGTATGGATTGCGTGCAGCAGGGGATGTTAAATTCTCTATGATCTTGTCAACCTGTTCTATGTGGATTTTCAGGGTAAGTCTGTGTATTTACCTTTGCCGGGTGCAGGGATTTGGACCGATTGCGGTGTGGATCGGAATGTTTACGGATTGGACGGTACGTGGCATTATCTTTACGATTCGATTCCATAGACGGAAGTGGTTGGATCACAAAGTCGTTTAATGTATTGGATAAAAATTTACTAATTCCACTGTGTGAATTAAGAACTCCTGGCATTTTTTCTCAGGGAGCGATTGATAGCGACCGAGACAAAATACCAGGAGTTCCCATTAAAACCTAGAAAGTAAATTTTAAGCCACCCTAAACAAGAAGTTACGACAATAAATCTTTATCCTTTTTCAGCAGCGGCGGCGCGAAAGGAAACACATCCTGATAGGATTCAATTTCATCATCATTTTGCGGTCCTGATGGAATCAGACCAGTCTGGTCATTTGCAGAAGCAGATTTTCCCAGATAATCATAGTCAAAATCATCCGTTTTATCTGCCTGCTCAAACGTGCCGGTAGAAATGGAATCTTTGCTTGGATTGCCATAATTTCGATGACAGTTGGTATCATGTATATTGCTATGTGTATGCGTATTTTTGCTCATGTTCAGTCCTCCAGATATAATGTTTAAGTTTGCAATATTAGTATTAGTAGAACGACGGAAATTATACCGGCATTGGAGAAGGACAGTGAGTTTCACAACGTAAAAAGGAGAAGAACGTAGATGAGTGCCGAAAGGCATGGTCTGGGGCCGGAATAAGGACAGCGAGTTTCGCAACGTAAAAAGGAGAAGAACGTAGATGAGTGCCGAAAGGCATGGTCTGGGGCCGGAATAAGGACAGTGAGTTTCACAACGTAAAAAGGAGAAGAACTCAGATTAGTGATGAAGGGCGTCTTAGCCCAAAGCACTCATCTGAGTTCTTCTCCTCTTAATCTTCAAAAATCACGCTGTCCAATATGAAGGCCATCGTTTTATCCATTGTAAGCTGATCGGCGATATTCTCCACATCTTCCTCTTCCAACGTATTCACGAATTTCTCCGGATCTTCTTCTTCCTCTATCGCAATTGCCCGAAGCTCTTCAGCCAGATCTTCCGGTGTAATGCTGATCTTTTCAGCTGCAGCGACCGCATGCAGCACACTCTGTGCCTGAATAGCTTCCACAGCTTCCTGCTCTTTATCCGCATAAATCTCATCTTCGCTGTGACCAGAACGTTTGCAGTAAAGTTCCAGGGGAATCTGATTCATTTCCAGTTCGTCCAGAAAATCATCATAATAGATTTGTGTCATTTCTTCTTTCAGATCATCGTCAATCGGAATATCAGAATCGGCAATGATTTTTGCCATCACTTCCCGGGCAAATTTTTCCCGGACAGAAGTTTCCCGGCGTTCCTGCAGAGTTGCCAGAATTTCATCTTTCCATTCATTCAAAGTTTCATACTCGGAAAAATCTTTTGCAAACTCATCATCAATCGGTTGGTAGTCCATCAGACGAAGTTTCTTTAATGTTGTGTGGAATACAACGGAATGATTCTGCATGGCACTGATGCGGTAATCAGCCGGGAAAGTAACATCAATATCAAACGTGTCACCGATATTTTTTCCAACCAGTGCTTCATCGAACTCCGGTAAAAAGGCTTTGGCACCGATGGTCAGTGCAAAGTTTTCTCCATTTCCGTGTGGAATCGTTTGTCCATGATAGCGGCCTTCAAAATCAAGAATTGCCTGATCTCCGGTCCGTGCGCTGCGATCGTCGATATTTGTGGCAATGGCGTATTCTTTCTGTTTCTTTTTTAAAACATTCATGACTTCATGCTCCGTCACCTCAGTGTCTGGTCTGGGCATGCGAATGCCTTTGTATGTTCCTAATCTCATAAGAGTATAGTTCCTTTCATGTTATTATGTTTATAGATATCATAGCACAGAAGTGACGATATCGTATAGAAATATAAAAAAAAATGTTTTTATATATTGACAAAATGACTCGTGAGTATTATTGTATTAATCAAGTAATACAACAGTACAATGATACAAAAGATACATGAAATAAAAAGAAAGGGCAGTGGGATGATATGGCATGGAATTTTGTAAATGACCGATCGATTTATCTTCAATTGGTCGATATTATTCAAAACAGGATCGCAACCGGCTATTATGTGCCGGGCAGCAAGCTTGCATCGGTGCGTGATCTCGCCAGTGAGGCAGAGGTAAATCCGAATACGATGCAGAAAGCACTGGCAGAACTGGAACGCATGGGACTGGTTTATTCTCAGAGAACAAGTGGAAGATTTGTGACAGATGATGAAGGGAGAATTCAGCAAATGAAACGTGAGACAGCACGGGAAACCATACAGACATTTTTACAGCAAATGAAAAATATGGGTTTTGAAAAAGAAGAAATTATAGATCTGATCCGAGAGGAGAAAGGGGGAGCAAGTCATGAGCAGTAGATTAGAGTGCAGAAATCTGACGAAAGATTATGGAAATGTAATGGCATTGAGTGATGTCAATCTGACACTGGAAAGTGGCAGAATCGTAGGTTTACTTGGCCCGAATGGAAGTGGAAAGACCACGATGATTAAACTGGCTAACGGTCTGATTCAGCCCACATCCGGAGAAATATTATTAAACGGTTTAAAACCGGGACCGGAGACAAAATCATTTGTTTCTTATCTGCCAGATGCAAACTATTTACCGGACTGGATGAACATAGATGGACTGATTGGAATGTTTGCTGATTTTTATACGGACTTTGACCGGGAAAAAGCGAAAGAAATGATAAGACAGTTAAACCTTCGTGAAAAAGACAGGTTAAAAACATTATCAAAAGGTAATAAAGAAAAAGTGCAGCTGATTCTGGCTATGAGCCGAAAAGCAGAGATTTATTTTCTTGATGAGCCGATCGGCGGTGTGGATCCGGCGGCAAGAGATTATATTTTGAATACGATCATCCGAAATTATTCAGAAGATGCACTGGTTGTAATGTCGACACATTTGATCGCAGATATAGAACGTGTATTGGATGAGGCAGTATTTATCAATCGAGGAAACATTCTTTTTCATCGCAGTGTCGATGAAATCCGTGAGACAGAACATAAATCAGTAGATGAGTTGTTCAGGGAGGTATTCAGATGTTAGGAAAATTATTGAAATATGAGTTGAAATCGACGAGCAGAACAATGGGTGTGTTGTACCTGGCATTGCTTGTTGTAGCAGCAGTAGTAGGATTTGTTGCCAGAGGAACCATCTGGGAGGCAACGCAGGGAAATGCTATCGCAGTTGTGATCAGTGGACTGATCTATACGCTGCTGATCATGGCTTTGTTGATCATAACGATTGTAATGGTTTTGCAGCGTTTTTACAAAAATCTGCTGAAAGAGGAAGGATATCTGATGCACACGCTTCCGGTTCCGACCTGGATGCTTGTTGCATCAAAAACAATCTGTTCTCTGATCTGGATTTTACTTAGTATTGCTGTTTTGCTCGCATCTGTATTTGTAATTTTCCTGACGAGTATGATAGGACATGGATTCGCTCTTGTCGATTGGAATGCCCTTCATCTGGGAGATGTATTCGGATTGTTTCGACAGAACGCAGGAAGCGTGTTTATGACGATTTTGACAGGAATTGTCCAGATTATTCGCACGATTCTGCTGGTTTATACAGCGATGGCGATTGGTGCAGCAGCCAAGCGTCATAAAGTATTATACAGTGTGGTGACATTTATTGTAATCCTGATCATCATAGGAATTATAAGTGCTGTAACAAACATGGATATGCTCAGCAGTTCGTTTGCAGTAAATGATGCAAATGCCTGCATTTCTGTTGAAGCAGGAGATGGATTGGCTGTTGTGGGGTATATGAAACTTCTGCTGGGACAGTGTATTAGCGATGCCATTTACAGTGTGGTATTTTTCTTTGTAACAACCTGGTTTTTAAAGAATAAATTAAATTTAGAGTAAAATCAACATATCCAGTAGAGCCTATGTTATAATAAAAAAGGGAGCAAAAAAGATTATCGAAAAAAAGGGAGGAAGCACATTATGGTATTAGTAAACACAGATTATATCTCCGGAAAAGAATTAGAAATGCTTGGAATGGTAAAAGGAAGTACCATCCAGTGCAAAAATATCGGCAGAGACATTGGAGCAAGTTTCAAAAACCTGGTAGGTGGCGAGATGAAAGCCTATACAGAAATGATGAACGAAGCAAGAGATCTTGCAATCCAGAGAATGGTAGCAGAAGCGGAAGAACTCGGTGCAGATGCAGTTGTAAACGTACGTTTCGCAACATCCGCAATCATCCAGGGAGCAGCCGAAGTCATTGCATATGGTACCGCAGTCAAGTTTGCAAACTAGAACTTGCATGCTGTGCGGTGTTTATGAGCAAGTAGCGAAAGCGGATTGCGAATGTCCGCTTTACAAAATACTTCATGTAGAACTGTTTTAGAAATCAAAGAGTAAATAGAAAATTCCTGTATTTTTCATCAACGCAAGGCGTCTTAGCCTGCGTGATGCAAAATACAGGAATTTTTTTGTAAAATTAAATTCTGAACATCACAGAATTTTTATCAAAAACATGCGAAGGAATTATTATTCGCAACATCCGGCCAGACCAATAGCCCCCGGACCACTATGACAGCTGATCACACATCCCGTCATAACATACTCATAACTTTCAAATCCAAACCGGATCGCATTCTCTTTCATACGGTCAAGTGCCACCTGAGAAAGTCCTTTGGAGTACATCAGATACAGACATTTTCTGGAAACATCATGTTTTGCCAGATATTCTTCCATATATGAATCCACAAATTTTTCGATAGATCCGCGGTATTTCTTGGAAGCCAGGAGCTTTCCATCCACAATTTCAATCAGTGGTTTCAGACGAAGCAGGGTGGCGCCAAGGTAGGCTGCATTGGATACACGTCCACCGGCTTTCAGGTAATCTAAGTTTCCCGGAATAAAGGAACAGAACACTTTCTTGTTCCAGGATTCGATTTCGTCAGCCAGAGCTTTGTAATCAGTTACCGTATCTTTTTTTGCCTGAACGATCTCATAAGCTTTTGCAAGATGAGCGGTGCAGCCGCCGGATACATTTCTGGTATCAATCAGATAGATGTCATCAAATTCGCGGATGGCGATCTCTGCATTCTGATAAGTAGAAGAAGCCAGAGAAGAGTAAGCCAGGTGCATGATGACACAATCCGGGTGTTCTGCGCGGATTTCGTTAAAGAAGTCAATGTATTCACCGACATTTACGGCGGAAGTTGTTGGGATTTTTTTTGTTTCGTTATAGTATTCGTAAACACTGTCTACGCTGATAGTTCCATCGGCATAAGAAGTGCTGTCCATGACAATATGCATTGGAATTACTTTTATATCGTATTTTTTTACAAGGTTTTCCGGAAGATCGGAACCACTCTCAGTGGTGATGATAATCTCTCTCATTTCAGTTGTATGCCTTTCTTGTTGTCTGCAAAAACGACAACATGTAGTATTCAATACCAGATTACACCTATGAGAGAATTGTGTCAATAGAAAACAACTGGCAGATAAAGTCGGGGAAGTGGCAAAATAGAAATGACAACAGAGTTTGAGAAAAATATAAGAACTTTGATGAAACGGATTGGCATGAAAAAATGCATTGGAAAAGGCTACATCAACACTGTTTTCACTTACAGATATCAATGTAGCCTTAATAACATATACTCTCCAATGGAATTAACCTCCGTTTTCTTTTGATATGTTTCACTATACAATTTTCTGATTCAATTTTTCCTTTGAGCCTTTTCTTTTACGTGTTCAAATCTCATTCAATCATGACCTTTTGATCCGATTCATATCTGAACGTTGCCATCTGAATCTTGATCCTCTTTTACTATGGTAACTGTCATGTATTCGATTCTGGTATTAGAAAAAACTGCTGATTACTTTAATCTCTGGTGGACTGTACCTCCAACTATGTATCGCTCTAAGATTAAATTAATTCATTTACCTGTCCATTGGTCTATACTCCGTTTCAAGAATTTAAATTATGAAAAGAAAATAACTATTTCATTGGACTATACCTCATTTTCAAAAATTTAAATGATGAAAGTTTGAATAACTATTTCATTGGACTGTACCTCTTTCTTTAAAATAAATGAAGTTAAAATTTAAATGTAGATTGGACTGTACCTCCTATGCTTAGTATCGTTTTGAAGTTAAAATTATGTTTCCGGTGGACTGTACCTCTCTTTCTATAGTTTTGTAAGAACTTGTAAGTTCTTTATTTGTTGTACTCATAGTAACAGACAATAAACTATTTGTCAATATAAAATTAGAAAAAATATAAAAAAATAAAAAATAAACAGAAATGAATGAAAAATACATTTGAATTATCAGATAATTACAAACAATAATAGAAGAAATACGCACCTGACAAAAGACAGCCTTTGCCAGATGCGTTGAGATCACAGTTCTTTAGTTGCAATGTATTTGCAATGCTTTATATAAAGAACTTTTCGAACAATATCCGATATCGGAAAATGATGCATAATCAGAATATAATTCTTATGCATTCTGCGCTTCCAGGGCAGCGCGACAGGCTTTGGCCAGCTGATCACCGCAGGAAGTCGGGCGTCCGGAACATGAGATGCCGGACAGTTTTTCTTCTACCTGTTCTACGGTCAGTCCCTGGACCAGTTTTGGAATGGCCTGCAGGTTACCGTTGCATCCACCGGTAAATTTTACATTCTTTACGATGTTTCCATCCAGTTCGACTTCGATCATGGTAGAGCATGTGCCTCTTGTCTTGTATAAATAACTCATGATAAATTCCTCCTTTATGATTTGATCTGCGCTCAGAAACGAAGTGTAGATGTGCAGTGATTCTGAGATGAAGATGTCAGCTTACGCTGACCAGAATCACGCACCAAGTCTCGCGTGCGTTCGACTTGAATTAAAAGATTCTGAGCATGCATTTTGCTTCAAGTGGAAAGTATAGCATACTCGGACAGGTTTTGCACAGGATAATGTATTTCGTTTATAAAAAGTTCACAATTCGTTAACGGTATTTTGTATTGTGCGATATCTTATTCAGTGGTAAAATATAGCTTGTGTTTAGCGGTTTTGTCCGCAAAGAAAGAAAGGTACAGGGGAAATACATGAGTATTATAGAAAAAATCTTTGGAACCCACAGTGAGCGGGAACTGAAATCTGTATATGCAATCGCAGATAAAATCGAAAGTTACCGTCCTCAGATGCAGGCATTATCCGATGAGGAACTGCGTGGAAAGACAAAAGAATATAAAGAAAGACTTGCAAAAGGAGAGACTCTGGATGATCTGCTTCCGGAGGCATTTGCAACTGTCCGTGAAGCTGCGAAACGTGTGCTTGGCATGGAGCATTACCGTGTGCAGCTTATCGGTGGAATTGTTCTTCATCAGGGACGTATCGCTGAGATGAAGACAGGTGAAGGTAAGACACTTGTTTCCACATCTCCGGCATATCTGAATGCGCTGGAAGGAAAAGGTGTTCATATCGTTACCGTCAATGACTATCTGGCAAAACGTGATGCTGAGTGGATGGGAAAAGTACATGAGTTTCTTGGACTTACTGTTGGCGTTGTGTTAAATAATATGGAGCATGATGAGCGTAAGAAAGCATATGAGTGCGACATCACTTACGTTACCAATAATGAACTTGGTTTTGATTATCTGCGTGATAACATGGTTATTTACAAAGAGCAGCTGGTTCAGCGTGATCTGCACTATGCGATCATCGATGAGGTTGACTCTGTTTTGATTGATGAGGCGCGTACACCGCTGATCATTTCCGGACAGAGTGGAAAATCCACAAAGCTGTACGAAGCATGTGATATTCTGGCAAGACAGATGAAACGTGGTGAGGCAAGCCAGGAGTTTTCCAAGATGGATGCCATCATGGGTATTGAGATTGAAGAGACCGGTGATTTCATCGTAAATGAAAAAGATAAAGTTATCAATCTGACACAGGAAGGCGTGGAGAAGGTAGAGAAATTCTTCAAGATCGATAACCTTGCAGATGCAGAAAATCTTGAAATACAGCACAATATCATTCTTGCTCTGCGTGCACATAACTTAATGCACCGTGATCAGGATTATGTTGTTGCAAATGATGAGATCCTGATCGTTGATGAGTTTACCGGACGTATTATGCCGGGACGTCGTTATTCTGACGGTCTGCATCAGGCAATTGAGGCAAAAGAGCATGTAAAAGTAAAACGTGAGAGCAAGACACTTGCAACCATCACATTCCAGAATTTCTTTAATAAATACGCGAAAAAAGCCGGTATGACAGGTACAGCCCTGACAGAGGAAAAAGAGTTCCGTGATATCTACGGTATGGACGTTATTGAAATCCCGACCAACCGTCCAATCGCACGTATCGACAGAGAAGATGCTGTTTACAAGACAAAACAGGAGAAATTTGAGGCTGTTGTGCAGGAAGTTGTCAAAGCACATGCAACAGGTCAGCCAGTTCTGGTTGGTACGATTACCATCGAAACATCCGAACTTTTAAGTAAAATGCTGAAAAAAGAAGGCATTGAGCACAGCGTACTGAATGCGAAATTCCATGAACTTGAGGCTGAGATTGTAGCGCAGGCCGGCGTACATGGCGCGGTTACCATTGCAACAAACATGGCTGGCCGTGGTACGGATATTAAGCTGGATGATGAGGCAAAAGCTGCCGGCGGTCTGAAAATCATCGGTACAGAGCGTCATGAGTCCCGCCGTATTGATAATCAGCTGCGTGGACGTTCCGGTCGACAGGGAGATCCGGGTGAATCCCGTTTCTATATTTCTCTGGAAGACGATCTGATGCGTCTGTTCGGTTCTGAGAAACTGATCACGATGTTCAACGCGATGGGTGTTCCTTACGGTGAGCAGATTGAGCATAAAATGCTTTCCAGCGCGATTGAAAAAGCGCAGGAGAAGATCGAGGGTAACAACTTTGGTATCCGTAAAAACCTGCTGGAGTACGATCAGGTTATGAACGACCAGAGAGAAATTATTTACGGCGAGCGCCGTCGCGTACTGGATGGCGAAAACATGCGCAGTGCGATCTACAAGATGATCACAGACCGTGTGGAAAATACGGTAGATCACTGTGTATCTGATGAGGAAGGCAAGAACTGGGATGTTCTGGAGTTAAACGAACTGTTGATTCCGGTGATTCCGATGCAGCCACTTGGAGATGATGAAATCCAGAGCCTGAACGCAAATGAGTTAAAACATATGCTCAAAGAGCGTGCGGTAAAATTATATGAAGCAAAAGAAGCTGAGTTCCCGGAGGCAGAGATGATCCGTGAACTGGAGCGTGTGGTTCTGCTGAAAACTATTGACCGTAAGTGGATGGATCACATTGATGATATGGAGATCCTTCGTGAGGGTATCGGTCTGCAGGCTTACGGCCAGAGAGATCCGCTGGTTGAGTACAAGATGGCTGGATTCGAGATGTTTGATGAGATGACAGCAAATATTCAGGAAGAGACGATCCGTCTGCTGTATCATATCAAAGTGGAGCAGAAGGTAGAGCGTGAAGAGGTTGCCAAAGTAACAGGAACAAACAAAGATGATTCTGTACAGAGAGCACCGAAGACTCGCGAGACTAAGAAAGTATATCCGAATGATCCGTGTCCGTGCGGAAGCGGTAAGAAGTACAAACAGTGCTGCGGAAGAATGGCATAAATTCAGCTCGTCCTGGTTGTTTTGACATTCAAATCTATGAAATATAAAAATGGCATCTGAACGATTATTTCGTCAGGTGCCATTTTTGGGTGAAAAGATGTTAATTTTGACAGAAAATATCTTTTATATACAGCGAAAATAATTTCGTTATGTCGTGGAGGATTACGGCAAAGGAAACGTTACTTCGACAAGAAAAAGCGTTTTATCTTTCTGTGTAAAAGTCAGGGTTCCATGGTGCATTTTGGCTATTTTTTCAGCACTTTTTAATCCGATACGGTTGCTTTCAATGCCGGTCAGGTCTTTTTTTACTGCATTGGAAAGTATGATCTGGAAAATATCATTTTTCTGAGAAATCTGTAAAGTCACTGGTTCCGATTTATCCCCATATTTCAAAACATTAGAAAACAGATTTTGAAACAACCGCTTCAGGGATGTTTCATCGCCTTCGATCTGTCCGTACAATGGAGCTATGGTTTCTGATGTCTGAAATCCGGCAAGCCGGAGAAAATCCAGATGCTCGGAGAGCATGTGCTGTACATTTTTCAGAGGAATCGGAACCAGAAGAGGGGATTGCGGGGGTTCGTAAACCAGAGAATATTCAAACATGCGGTCGGTCAGCTGTTGGATGTCTTCTGTTTTTTGCAGACAGCGCCGGACATACTCAGATTGTTGCTCTGGATTGCGGCCAAGTGCCAGAATATCCAAATAACCATGTAAAATGGTTAGTGGTGTGCGCAGATCATGGGACATGGCAGTGATGAGGTCCTGATTGGCCCGACGGCTTTCCACTTCCTGCTGTATGTTGGTGTACAGGGTACTGCGCATCTGATCCAGTTCCCGTGCGAGGACACCAAGCTCATCATTTCCCATGGAAGCGATGGGCTGATTTAAATCCCCACCGGACATTTGCAAAATGAGGTCTTTTAGAATGCCGATGTCCTGTACTTTTTTCCGCAAAAACAAAAGTGGCAGTAACAGCAACAGAAAGAGTGCAACTCCGATGGAAAACAGGAACCACGGAATGGTCAGTTTGGAGTTGTGGAAACTGGAGACATACAGTTCGCCGGTTTCATTTTTAAATTCTACTTCTATCTGAAAATAATCTTCGATTCCGTTCAGAGGTAACACGCTTGCGTAATTACTGTATGTGATCTGAAAGATCATGTTGGTAAAAAAGTTCCAGTTCTTGCTGTGAACGATGTCGGCGGTATGCTGTGTACGAAAGTAATGTTTAGACCCACTGTAAATTGCGATGCCAGTGTAAGAATCCAGGCAGTCAAAAAATGGTTTGAACGTTGCCTGCTCCTGCTTATTATTTTCGGAAGAAGGCAGGTCGTAATTTTTGGCACGTTCTGTGAGCTCTGTCTTAAGAGTCTCGCGGTCCAGATCCATACCGGGAATGTGGCGGGCAATTTTCCATGCACAGGGCATCATATGCCAGGTGAGAGAAAAACCACCAACGGCCAGCATGAAGGAAAGCAGGATCGTGACAAGAAACTGCAAGCGGATCCGTGGAATTTTCCAAAGTGGATTTTTACCACGAAGTGCAGTCAAATGATTTGAGAGGGAACGTTTCTTTTTGAACTTAACTTTCTTTGTCACAGCGATATCCCCTTCCCCAGACAGTTTTAATCAGTGTTGGATTTTTTGGATCATCTTCAATTTTTCGGCGCAGATTTCGGATGTGCACCATGATGACATTGTTTGCTCCATAGTAATACGGTTCGTTCCAGATAGATTCATAAAGGTGCTCTGTGGAGAAAATCTGTCCGGGATGCATCAGAAGCAGGAGCAAAATGGAGTATTCAGTATCTGTTAATTCTACAGGAATACCGTTTTTGGTCACTTCCTGCGTCAGTTCATCCAACTGTAACTGGTGATAAGTGATTTTGTCCGGTTGCGAGGGTTGCGCTGGCTTTCCCTGATACACCTGATATCTGCGGATCATGGCTTTGGCTCGACTTACCAGTTCCGCATAAGAAAAAGGTTTTGCAAGGTAGTCATCGCCGCCGCTGGAAAAACCAAGCGTTTTGTCACTTTCCTGGGTGCGGGCACTTAAGAACAGAATCGGGACGTTTGTGCTCTTGCGTATTTCAAGACAGGTTTGATAACCATTAAGACCAGGCATCATGATGTCCAGAATGATCAGGTCAAAGGTGTTTTCTTTTAACATGCCGAGAGCCTGGGTTCCGCTGGCGGCTTCATGTACCTGAAAACCTTCTCCGGAGAGGAGAATCTGTATGATCTCCCGGATTTCGGGATTATCGTCTGCGATTAAAATGGCTGCTTGTTCCATGATGATAACGAACCTTTCCATATATTTTTGTAAATTAACGTTTATCACTCACATCATAGCATAGTTATGAAGTTGTATTACGTTTTCTTAAGAAAAATTCAGAAAGAAGTTTCAGTTGCTATTTTCTCTGGACAAAGAAGTGTAAAACAGCTACAATGAAATTAGGTAAGACCAGCAGAGCAGATAAGAGAGCTGGATAAGAAGAGGAGGATTATTTATGAGCGAGCATGTAACATATGTGGCAAATGGAGGACAGACCTACCTGCCATGTCAGGATAATGTAAATGTACCGTTTGCAGCATATGAGAAACCGGCAAAACCGAATCCATTATTGCCGGAACTGGAATTAAATGAGGATGCCATTGACAAAGGATATGTACTTCCATCACAGAAGCAGCATTTTCTCCCGGGTGTAACATCCGAGATGATGGACTGGTTCTGGGCAAATATGGAGAAAGGTTATTATCTGTGGGCTCCGGGTTCTCACAAGAAATTTACATGGGTAAAAACACCGGTAGAGTATGGCATGGAAGCTTCTGTCCATATGATCTCCGAGGCATGCGAACCGGGCGCAGCTGTATTTGGCGGTGAAGGTGTAGAAATCCACAGACTGGCATTAAAAGATTTCTTCCCATTTACCACATGTCTGAAACATGTGATCTGTGAAGGTGTATTTAATGACCTTGGTGAACTGGTAGATTCTACGGTTCATATGTGGGAAGATGTAGAAGGCGGCTGTGTACATATCACAGCAACCGTACAGAACTCCAAAGTATCTGCACCGCCGGCATTTATCATTGATATTTTGAAAAAAGATCCGAATGCGAAGATCGTGCCGAACTTTATGACCGAGCATGAGGACTTTGAGGCAAGCCAGTGGCCGGTATTTTTACCGAAATTATATGAGTTGTGGAAAAACCATCCGGATCCATCCCAAAATGTACAGTGCTGTCTGGAAGTAGCGAAGACAGCAGAAGGATGGCGTTATATCAAAGAAAACGGTCCGGTGAAATTATAAAATCTATCTGTAAAAAAGCTTTTCTGTAGATATTTGAAGCTGTAAATGCTATAGTATAATTTGATGATGCCAGGGTCAAAAGCCTGAAATCACGATGTGCTTGCACAGGAGTGGTTTTATGGCTTAATGACCCGCCCCGATATGAGCATAAAAGTGGAGCGTCAGCTTCACGATATGCGAATATTGGGTAGAATTGTGGGAGTACGAAGTACGGAACAATTCGTAAGGCATCTTTTGACCCCAACATCATTTGATGGAATTATATAAACAGGATTGAGGCAGAATATGAGTGAAAAGCAGAAACGCACAGGATCAAATTGCGAATACTGTATGAATTATGAATACGACGAGGATTATGAGTACTATGTATGTACCCAGGATCTGGATCAGGATGAGATGTATCGGTTTATCACCGGGCAGTTCCGGGAATGTCCGTATTATCGCCCGGGAGATGAGTACAGTATTGTAAGAAAACAGATGTAGTTCGTATAATAAAGAACTGCAGTGGTATATAAAAAGAATATTTTGAGCAAAAAAAGACAATTGTAAGCTGAGAAATACTCAGTATACAGCTGTCTTTTTGTTTTTTATTAAAATAGATTTTATATAACCATGTTGCATTTATTGATTATGCGGTCATGCGAAATATCATTATTTTTAAATCATATGCAGCACATGGATCAGCAGCAGCCATGCGAGTCCATAGTAAGTGATAACAGCAACCAGGTCATTGACGGTTGTAATCAGCGGACCGGAAGCAACCGCAGGATCGATTTTGATCTTGTGGAAAAACATCGGGATCAGAGTGCCAACCATACTGGAGATCACCATGGCTACCATCAGGGAAAATCCAACGCAGCCGGAGATTAAAAATGCATGTCCCATCGGATAATGTTTTAACATACAGATGTAAAGTCCGATAAATACGAAGGAGAGGATTCCGAGGAAAAGTCCGTTCAGGAATCCGACTTTCATTTCTTTTAAAACAAGGTTAAATTTCTGCTTTGCGGTCAGTGTTTCATCTACCAGAACGCGGATAGTAACGGCCAGAGACTGAGTACCAACGTTTCCTGCCATATCAAGAATCAGGGATTGGAAACACATAACGATCGGAAGTACGGCTACAACTGTCTCAAATACTCCGACCACGGAGGATACCGCCATGCCGAGAAAAAGCAGGATGATCAGCCACGGCAGACGTTTTTTGATACTGGTGGATGTTTTTTCGTGCAAATCTTCTTCTGCGGTCAAACCGGCCAGTTTTGCATAATCCTCACCCAGCTCATCATCTACAGCTTCCACGATATCCTGGGCAGTCAGAATACCGATCAGTTTTCCACTGTCAGTCAGAACCGGCAGAGAATCTTCTGCATAATCTTTGATTGTTTCGATACAGTTATCAATTTTTTCATGATCAGTTACATATGGATAGGAAGTACTGATGATGTTTTCCAGATCATCACTTTCTCTTGCAACGATCAGATCTTTTAAATCTATGGCACCATAAAATTTATCGGCATCATCTACCACATAAACCGTGGAGATATTGTCATTTTCACCGGCCTGTGCCACCAGTTCCCGCATGGCCTGACGGATACTCAGATCTTTGCGGATGGCTACGAAGTTTGTTGTCATCATACTTCCGATTTCATCCTCATCATAGGAGAGGATCAGTCGGATGTCATGACTGGAATCTGCATCCAGAAGTTTTACAATTCTTTCCTTGGCGGATGCTTCCATCTGCTCCAGTATATCTACCGCATCATCAGAATCCATGAAGGATACGATCTTTGCAGCCTGGTTGATGCTGAGCTCAGACAAATACTGTGTCGGTGTTTCGAGATAGGAAAAAATCTCTGCAAGCCTTTCGGCACCGAGTACCGGGTACAGTTTTTTGCGCTGCTGTGGTGACAGTAGTTCCAGTGCATCCGCAATATCTCTCTCATGATAGTCATTCAGCCGATCCAGCAGGACTTCATTTTTTAACGGGCTCTGAATGATTTTCAGTAATTCTTCTGCATAGTTTGGTCTTTTTAATGTTTTTTTCATCTCATTTCCTCCTGACAGCCCTCAGAATTAGATGAAGTTGAAGTCTTCTTATGGAAGAATTCCATCGTATTTCTGAAAAAAGGGCATAAAAAATCACCGCTTTACGAAATTCCGAAAGCTAATGTTACAGTTGCAGACTGTGCAGTATAGGAATTCTTTATGCGGTGGAAGTAAATTGAATAAAGTTATAGAGATTAATGCGCAGTCCAAGTGAGAAAATGAATATGTAATATATATAAATTAAAATGAACTGGCATTCTGTATAGTTTTATATCAATCTTATATTCAGTTGGAAATGAAAATGCAGAGATCAGTGAATTACATGGAACAGCTGCATATTCAGTTTCCATTGTCTGCCACCGCAGATCATACTTCGTCCTGTACTATCACAATTGTCCATGATCACACCTCCTGTTGAAAATTTTTGAACTCTTTTGTAAAAGAGTTTTTGGATTTGAATTATTGTAAATTTGAATTGTTTTCAGCTATTTGCTTCAAAACCTTGGTCAGTTTAATACGAAAAAATAGATTCGTCAAGAAAAAAATGATTATTTACGAAAAATTTACAGAAAAATAAGGATCCTACATAATATGGTGATACGTTAGAATCCTTATTTGAGACTATGTTTTTCAATTATTGTATGAAAAAGCGGGGTGTGTTATAGTAGTCTTAGTTTTTTAGATATTTACATAATACACAGATTACTAAAATAGCAATGATGACTAATAAAATGTATAGCATATAATTCTCCTTTGTTTATGAATAAGAAACCAATCAGATATATAAAAGAAAATTTTGGAAAAATACCATTTTGCAATGAAAAACCGGATACCGCGCCACATTTAGGAAAATTTTGTTTTCCTGTCTGCTGGCGTTGTTTTGCATTAATTACCAGTATTCTTATAACGTATCTGGTAGCACATGTTTGGTTGAACATGATATTTCCACTGTGGATATCATTTGTTATGATATGCCCGACCGTTATTGATGGAATTGCTCAATATATATTTGGTATCCTGAGCAACAATCCACGGCGATGTATTACTGGTATTATTAGCGGAATAGGGATTACAATGACAATCCTGCATATACCACAATACTTTTAATATATCTGTAACCATTAAAACATGTAAATTATATCATTGATTCAATGATTTGTATAGGACGAAATATGAATAATATTTTATGAATTTGGAGAATGAATAATTTGAAGAAATTGAGAAATGCGAAACAATGTTTAGATTAAAAAAGTACAGAACAAACATTCGGTTTGTTCTGTACTTTTTTCCATATGAATGATATACTAATCGGGTAACAATACTAAGAAAGTAAAAACATGACAGCTATTTACGATATAAATCAGATTCACTCAGGAGGTCTGCATGGATCATTTTGAATTAGTTTCACAATACAAACCAACCGGCGATCAGCCGCAGGCAATCGCGGAACTGGTGGAAGGTTTCAGGGAAGGCAATCAGTTTGAAACCCTGCTTGGTGTCACTGGTTCCGGTAAGACATTCACTATGGCGAATGTCATTCAGCAACTGAATAAACCGACGCTGATCATTGCACATAATAAGACATTGGCAGCGCAGCTTTACGGGGAAATGAAGGAATTCTTCCCGAACAATGCCGTTGAGTATTTTGTCTCCTACTATGATTATTACCAGCCGGAGGCCTATGTCCCATCCACTGACACATACATTGCAAAGGATTCAGCAATCAATGAAGAAATCGACAAGCTGCGTTTGTCTGCCACAGCCGCACTGACGGAGCGCAGCGACGTCATCATCGTATCCAGTGTTTCCTGTATTTATGGTCTGGGAAGTCCGGTGGATTATCAGAACATGATGGTTTCTCTGCGCCCGGGGATGGAACGTGACCGTGACGATGTGATCCGACAGCTCATTGACATTCAGTATATGAGAAATGATATGGATTTTCATCGTGGTACGTTTCGGGTGCGTGGCGATGTACTGGAGATTTTTCCTGCAAATAATACAGATACGGCAGTGCGTGTGGAATTTTTCGGAGATGAGATTGACCGGATCACGGAAATCGATGTGCTGACCGGTGAGATCAAGAGCCGGTTGGAGCACTGTGCAATATTTCCGGCATCTCATTATGTTGTTCCGCAGGAAAAAATCAACCAGGCCACGGTTGAGATTGAAAAAGAGATGGAAGAGCGGGTGCGCTATTTTAAAGGAGAAGATAAACTGATTGAAGCACAGCGTATCGCGGAGCGCACGAATTTTGATATTGAAATGTTGCGTGAAACTGGTTTTTGCAGCGGTATTGAGAACTATTCGAGACATCTGGCAGGACTGGAGCCGGGAGTTCCACCTTATACGCTGATTGATTATTTCCCAGATGAGTTTCTGATCATTGTGGACGAGTCTCATATCACGATTCCGCAAGTGCGTGGCATGTATGCGGGCGATCAGTCGAGAAAATCGACACTGGTTGATTATGGTTTCCGTCTGCCGTCGGCAAAGGATAACCGCCCGTTGAATTTTGAAGAATTTGAGAGCAAGATCGACCAGATGCTGTTTGTTTCTGCAACACCGAATGTATATGAGAAAGAGCATGAACTGCTGCGTGCGGAGCAGATTATCCGACCAACCGGTCTGCTGGATCCTTATGTGGAGGTTCGACCGGTAGAGGGACAGATCGATGATCTGATCGGTGAGGTCAATAAGGAAACTTCCGCAGGTCATAAAGTGCTGATTACGACATTGACAAAGAAAATGGCAGAGGATCTGACGGATTATATGCGTGAGATCGGTATTCGTGTCAAATACCTGCATTCTGATATTGATACCCTGGAGCGTGCGGAGATTATCCGTGATCTGCGTCTGGATGTGTTTGATGTACTGGTGGGAATCAACCTTCTGCGAGAAGGATTAGATATTCCGGAGATTACGCTAGTGGCAATTTTGGATGCAGATAAGGAAGGGTTCCTGCGTTCTGAGACATCTCTGATTCAGACCATTGGACGTGCAGCGCGAAACAGCGAAGGACACGTTATCATGTATGCGGATACAGTTACTGATTCCATGCGTCTGGCTCTGGATGAGACGGAGCGTCGTCGTGCGATCCAGATGGCATATAATGAAGAACATGGAATTACACCGAAAACGATTCAGAAATCTGTGCGTGATCTGATCAGTATTTCGAAAAAGGTTGCGCAGGAAGAGATGCAGTTTAAGAAAGATCCGGAATCCATGAGTAAGAAGGAACTGGAGAAACTGATCAAAGACGTGGAAAAGAAGATGAAGAAAGCGGCAGCAGAACTGAATTTTGAGGCGGCGGCACAGCTGCGTGATCAGATGGTGGATCTGAAGAAAATGCTGCAAAACACATAAACCACTAAGAAAACGTGAATACTAGAAAGCGAAAGAAAAGAGAACAACTATGGCACAACAATACATTAAGATCAAAGGAGCCAGTGAGCATAATCTGAAAAATATTGATGTTACCCTGCCGAGAGACAAGTTTATCGTACTGACCGGACTGTCCGGCTCCGGTAAATCTTCTCTGGCATTTGACACTATTTATGCAGAGGGGCAGCGCCGCTATATGGAGTCCCTGTCTTCTTATGCCCGTCAGTTCCTTGGACAGATGGAAAAACCGAATGTGGAGAAAATCGAAGGATTGTCTCCGGCAATTTCCATCGATCAGAAATCAACCAATCGAAATCCGCGTTCTACTGTTGGAACGGTGACGGAAATATATGACTACTTCCGATTACTATATGCAAGAATCGGTATTCCGCATTGCCCAAAGTGTGGAAAAGAAATTAAAAAGCAGACCGTTGATCAGATGGCAGATCAGATTATGCAGCTTCCGGAGCGGACAAAAATTCAGCTTCTGGCGCCGGTAGTTCGTGGCAGAAAAGGTACACATCAGAAACTTTTAGACAGCATCAAACGTAGCGGTTATGTACGTGTTCAGATTGATGGAAGTGTGTATGAACTGACCGAGGAGATCAGTCTGGATAAAAATAAAAAACATAATATTGAGGTTGTAGTAGACCGTCTGGTAGTAAAGGAAGGCATGGAAAAACGTCTGATAGATTCCATTGAAAATGTACTGGAACTGGCAGACGGACTGATGACTGTGGATGTGATCGGCGGAGAGCAGATTCAGTTTTCCCAGAGTTTTTCCTGCCCGGACTGCGGCATCAGCATTGATGAGATCGAACCGAGAAGTTTTTCCTTTAATAATCCCTTTGGTGCCTGCCCGGAGTGTTTCGGACTTGGTTACAAGATGGAATTTGATGAGAATCTGATGATTCCGGATAAACATTTATCGCTGGCAGAAGGTGCGATCCAGGTGATGGGCTGGCAGTCTTCCAATGATCCGTCCAGCTACACTTATGCGATTTTGAAAGCATTGTCAGAAGAATATGATTTTGATCTGAATACTCCGTATGAGGAGTTGTCGGAATCTGTGCGCAATGTGATCTTACATGGAACAGATGGCAAAAAAGTAGTGGTACATTATCGTGGACAGCGCGGCGTTGGTGTTTACGATGTGGCATTTGAGGGACTGATCCGCAACGTGGAGCGCCGCTACCGTGAGACAGGATCCGATATGACCAAGCAGGAATATGAGACGTTTATGCGGATCACACCGTGTAAAGCCTGCCACGGGCAGCGTCTGAAAAAAGAATCGCTGGCAGTTACCGTTGCAGATAAAAATATTCATGAGATTACTTCTATGTCAGTAAAGGATTTGTGCACATTTCTGGAAGACCTGGAACTGACTGAGCAGCAGCATCTGATCGGTGATCAGATTTTAAAGGAAATCCGTGCACGGGTGGGATTTTTGAAAGAAGTAGGACTGGAATATCTGACATTGTCGCGAGCAACGGGAACTTTGTCCGGTGGCGAGGCACAGCGTATCCGTCTGGCAACCCAGATCGGTTCCGGTCTGGTTGGCGTGGCATATATTCTGGATGAGCCGAGTATCGGTCTGCATCAGCGTGATAATGATAAGCTGCTGGCAGCTTTAAAGAATCTGAAAGATCTTGGAAATACATTAATTGTAGTAGAACATGATGAAGATACCATGCGTGCGGCGGACTATATCGTAGATATCGGACCGGGAGCCGGTGAGCACGGCGGGGAAGTAGTGGCAGCCGGTACAGTTGATGATATTATGGCATGTGAAAAATCTCTGACGGGAGCGTATTTGAGTGGCAGACTGCTGATTCCGGTGCCGAAGGAGCGCAAGCAGCCGACTGGGTTCATTACAGTGCGTGGAGCGCAGGAAAATAACCTTAAAAATATCGATGTAAACGTTCCGTTGGGCGTTATGACCTGTGTGACGGGTGTGTCCGGTTCCGGTAAAAGTTCTTTGGTCAATGAGATTTTATACAAACATCTGGCGAGAAGCCTGAACCGTGCAAGATGCATTCCGGGAAAACACAAAGACATTGATGGATTGGAGCAGCTTGACAAAGTGATCTGTATTGATCAGTCGCCGATTGGAAGAACTCCGCGTTCCAATCCGGCAACTTATACCGGTGTGTTTGACCAGATCCGTGATCTGTTTGCGGCTACGCCGGATGCGAAAGCAAGAGGATACAAAAAGGGCAGATTCAGCTTTAACGTTAAGGGTGGACGCTGCGAGGCATGTTCCGGCGACGGAATCTTAAAGATTGAAATGCACTTTTTACCGGATGTGTATGTACCGTGTGAAGTGTGTCAGGGGAAACGTTATAATCGTGAGACACTGGAAATTAAATATAAAGGAAAAAGCATTTATGATGTGCTGGATATGACAGTGGAAGAAGCGCTGACATTCTTCGAAAATGTACCTTCCATTCAGCGTAAGATCCAGACTTTATATGATGTAGGACTTTCGTATGTACGTTTGGGACAGCCATCTACAACGTTATCTGGTGGCGAGGCACAGCGAATCAAACTGGCAACAGAACTGAGCAAGCGCAGCACCGGAAAGACAATTTATATTCTGGATGAGCCGACGACGGGACTTCACTTTGCAGATGTACACAAACTGATCGAGATTCTGCATCGTCTGGCAGACGGTGGCAATACGGTGGTTGTTATTGAACATAATCTGGATGTGATCAAGACAGCAGACTATATCATTGATATGGGGCCGGAAGGCGGCGACGGCGGCGGAACCGTTATTGCGGAGGGTACACCGGAGCAGGTGGCAGAAAATCCGATTTCCTATACCGGAAAATATGTGAAGAAATACCTGTAATTCTTCAGAGAAAAGCAGATTGCATCAAAAAGGCACCGCATCTGCGGTGCCTGAACTTTCGGGGAGTACTTCCCGGACTTGGGGAATCCGGGAAGCTTGAGTTATGAAAAATTTATTATAAAAAGCGTAAGCCTTTTATAATCGATTACGAGTGTTAGTATA